>DATEVB010000105.1:0-13002 GCA_035282865.1 Acidimicrobiia bacterium
TGGCGATGGTCGCTGCGGTCACCGATCTGGTCGACGTCCGTATCCTCGACGGCTGGCCCACCGCCAGAAGCCTCCTCGGCGCCTACCAACAGATCGCCGCCTTCACCTGAACCCGAACAGCGCCATCCCCTTTCTCTACCCCCACGGGCTCCATCAGCATGCCGCCCGGGTCAGCAACACACCCAAACCGGCCACACGTGACCCAGTGGCGACACACCTACCCGCTCACACCGGCCATGGGCACCACGACAACACCACCAACGGCCCAACTCGCCACCGTCATGAATGATCGGGGCTAACTACTTGCCCATGAAGAAGTAGCTGCGTGAACGGCCGTGGTCGTCATCGGGCGCCCTACTCCCGCTCTCTCATATCAATAGTCTGTCCCTCGAAAGTGACCGAGCTATGCAACGGAACCTCTTGAACAACCAAGTTCTCAGCAAAGCAACCGCCTTTCGCGTTGCGAACCAAGGCAACGATCTTGTCCAAAGATTCGTCTGCTTCGATGTTGAGGTCAGTCCTTACGCCGTTCCAGGTGGTCCTCACCGTACCCATGAGGACCGACCCGGTGAGCAGGTAGTCGAGCTCTACGTGGCAGCTGGCCTTGTATATTTTCATCTTCATCATGGACGCGTACCGCGCCACCTGAGTGAGTAATCAGAAGCCGATCCCCAGCGCAATGTACCTCATTGGAGGCGGGAATCGATTCGTCCCACCGATGTGTGGCGGCTCGTCCGAGAAGACCTCAAAATCCCCAGATGTGCCTACCTTGAGGTGGACCTCGCCTTCAATGGATTCGGTATCGGCGGTGATCTGCGTGACCAACCCCCGAGTTGGCAACTCCGGTTTGTCGGTGATCCGTTCGCCGGGTTTCGTGCTCTGATCGAAGGCCTTTAGGGGGTTGGTGTCCATGGAGAACCTCCTCGAGATGGATAGGCGTCTTGATTCCGCGCCGCAGCCTCGAGAAGGAACCGTACGAGATATTGAGTAGCCGCGCAAGCGTGATGTTGCCACTCATGGGCCCAGGTGTCCGGGGGTATCCACCCACAAAGCCAGCAGCGGAGGCCGCAACTGATCCTTTCAGCGAAATGTCACCGACAAGCCGACCCGAGCTCCTTGCGCCGAGAACCCCGGCAGCTAAGGCCGGCGCCATTCTTCGACCTGACCGAAGTCCGCCTGCAACCCGGCTTCTTCGATTGCGGCAACAGCCGCGTCCTCATCGACATGGGAGGTGTCTCCCGAGACCCCCACTGCTCCGACGATCACGCCTCCGTGCCTGATAATCACGCCGCCGGCCACGGGCACCACCTTGCCAGCCGACATGGCGTTGAGGGCCGCAAAGAATGACGGGACATGCTGAACGCGCTCTGCCATCACCCGACTTGGCAAGCCCATCCCGAGTGCCCCCCACGCTTTGCCGATGGCGATGTCAACCCGAAGAAACTCAGAACCGTCATCGCGTTTGATGACGATGGGGTGCCCGCCTGGGTCGAGGACGGCGGCAGTGAGCCTCCCGGTGTCGTGCTCTCTCCCCCACTCGAGGACGCGATCGGCGATGTCGTCGGCTTGTTCACGGGTCAGCATGTGACTCCTCTCGGTACGCGCACCCCACCGGGTCCGCTAGACACCCAGGTGTCGACGTTTGGCGTGGTCGTCGACCTCGAGCTCCTGAGGGCTCCCCTGCCATACGATCTGGCCGTGCTCGGCCATGATGTTGATACGGTCACCCAGCGCTACTGCCAAACCCAGATTCTGCTCCACCAGCAGGATGGAGAGACTGGGGCCTTTGAGGCCTTCGAGGCGTTCGCGGATGGCTTTGATGACAATGGGTGCCAAACCCTCGGAAGGTTCGTCCATCAACAGCAGCGATGGATTGGTCATGAGGCCGCGGGCGATGGCGAGCATCTGCTGCTCACCTCCCGATAGATTCCTGGCGAAGCTGGAACGCCGTTCGGCCAGCTTCGGGAAGAAGTCGAAGACCCGTTCTACCGTCCAGGGCTCGGCGCCGTTGGCACCGGCCCGGGCGACGATGTCGAGGTTTTCAACCACGGTGAGGCTGCCGAAAACATGTCTTCCCTGGGGGACATAGCCGATCCCTTTGCGGGACACCTCGTAGCTTTCCAGGCCGAGCAGTTCCTCTCCTTCGTACATGACGGATCCCTCGCTCACCCGGGGCGGGGAGATCCCCGCCACCGCTCGCACCAGGGTCGTTTTGCCCATGCCGTTGCGGCCGAGCAGAGCCAGCACCTCGCCATCGCGGACCTCGATGGAGACGTCCTCGAGAATCGAGGCGGTTCCGTACGAGCAGTGAAGGCCATCTATCTTCAGCATCAATCGCTCTTCAGGTAGACATCTTGGACCCGTTGGTCCTTGCGGATCGCCTCCGGATCGCCTTCGGCAATGGGACGACCGTTGTCGAGGACCAGCACTCGTTCGACCAGTTCGAGAGCGATGCTCATGTCGTGCTCGATCAGGACGATCGTGAGGTCCCTGGACAGTGACGAGATCAACTCGCGCATGATCCTACGCTCTGCGGCCGACAGCCCCGCGCCGGGTTCGTCCAATAGCAACAAGTCCGGATTACCGGCCAGTGCCATGGCTATCTCCAGCTGACGCTGTTCGCCGTGGGACATCTCGGACACCATATGGTGACGTTGCGGGACCAGCCCCACCTGCTGCAGGACTCCCGAAATGCGTTGGTCGATCCAGCCTCGTATCCGGAGCGGGCGCCAACTTATGAACCGGGACAGGCTGCGAGCCTGGGCGGCAATCGCCAGGTTCTCTTCGACGCTGAGGTCCTGGAAGAGATCGGTGATCTGGAAGGTCCGCCCGAGTCCTTTCTGGGCCTTCCGGTAAGGCGGCGCGTTGGACATGTCTGCCCCGAAGAGGTGTACCCGTCCCTCGGACGGGTACACCTCCCCGGAGATGGCTCGGAAGAGCGTGGTCTTGCCCGCTCCGTTGGGGCCGATGACGGCCCAGCGCTCACCCCGGTCGACCCGAAGTGACACATGATCAACGGCCGTGACGCCACCGAAATGCACCGAGACGTCATCGACGTGCAGGATGGGTTCGACCACGCTCACCTCCTTACCCGCCCGCGTTGCCCTGGAAGTCCCGGCTGTAGACCGGCTGCGCCAGGTATTCCTCCGCCGTCTTCGGCCAGAACTGATCGATGTCCTGGTAGGTATCGATCACGATATTCCACACTCGACCGTCGTCGCGCTCGACGACCTGACGGATATAGATGTCGTAGACCGGATTGCCGTACTCGTCGAGCACGGACGGCCCGAACGGCGTGTCGAGCTGGAGGCCCTTCATCACCTCGAGCGTTGCCGCCCGGTCCGAGATATCACCATTCATGGCTTCGACGGTGGCCTTTATGTACTGGGCGGCCGTCCAGGTTGCCGCGGCGTAGTACGACGGGATCCGGTCGGTAGCATCGTCGAAGACCGTCACGAATTCCTGGGTGGCCGGGGCGTCCAGACCCTCCGCCCAGTGGCCGGAGGAGATCAAGCCCAGCACCTGCTCGGGCGGGACGTTGCGAATGTTCGAAACGTCCAACATGACTTCGCCGCCCAACATCGGGAGCTCATCCATCAGCCCGAAGTCACTCCAGTTTTTCAGGAGGTCACTGACGCTGGCGCCAACCTGCAGTGCGAAGACGGCGTCGGGGGCGAAGCCTTGCAGCTGCGTGACGTACGTGCCCAAGTCAGTAGAGCCGAGGGGGTTCCACAGCTGTTCAGCCGGATCGACGGTGCCGCCGGTGCCGTCGGCGTGAGTGAAGACATCGACGAAGCCGCCGCACATCTCATGCCCGAAGGCATAGTCGGTGCAGATCGTGGCAACGTTGCGGTAACCCTGCTGGTAGGCCCAATCACCAAGAACATGGGACGTCTGGCTCGAGGTCCATCCGCCTGCCCGAGTGAAGTTCGGGTACTTGGCCACCTCACGTTGTGTCAGGTCGTCGGCCGACCCGATCGGGGACATGAAGATGACATCCTTGTCCTTGAGCCGGTCGGCCAGGGCCAGCGTCACATTGGCCAGCAACTCACCAACAATGATGTCCGCCCCGTAGCTGTCAACCAATTGATCCACGAGCTGAAGCGCGGTATCCGGGTTCCCGGCGGTGTCAACCACCTGATACTCGATATCACAGCCGGCCGCTTGCGGCCCAAAGGTCTCCCAGTAGAGTTCGAACCCGTCCTTGGCGTCGCCGCCGGAAGCAGCCAGGCCACCCGTAAGTGGCTGCAACAAACCGATCTTGATCGGCTCGGTGCACTCAACCGTGGCCTCAGTGGTCGTGGTGGTGTCCCCTGCGGCAGTCGTGGCCGTAGTCCCCGGCGCCGCGGTGGTACCGGGTGCGACGGTTGTAGTGGTCTCGTCGCCGCCCGGCGTGCCACACGCCACCAACACCAAGGCAAGTACCGCGATGAGAGCTATCACTCTCATCAGTCGCTTGGTCATGTCTTCCCTCCTTCTAGGTTGTCCAGTCCGGTCGTTTAGCGCGGTTCAGAAGATTCGAGTGCGAGTTCGTCGGGCAGATCGCCCGCATCTATCGCCGAGTCGCCGGATGCTGCCTGCTCCCGGCGTTCCAGCCACCGGCGCCAGCCGATCGAAATGGCACCCACGATTCCTTTCCGGGCAAACAGCACCACCACGATGAAGATCACGCCCATCAGGGTCGGCCACCGCTCGAGATAGGTGCTGACGATATTTTGGATGCCAACAATGATGAAAGCGCCGATCATCGGACCGATCAACGTGCCGATCCCACCGAGGATCGCCTGGAGCACTCCCATCGCTGAGGCGGCCAGGGTGGCAGCGGACGGGCTGATGAATCCGTTGAGGAACACCAACAAGATGCCTCCCACCGAAGCGAAGAACCCGGCCACCATGAACACGTAGAACTTCTGCAAAGCCGGGTTGTAGCCGAGCATGCGCATCCGGCTCTCGCTCTCCCGGAGCCCCTTGACGGCAGCTCCGAACGGGGACCGCACGGCAATGACCAGCATCAACGAGCAGACCAAGACGACCGCAAGCACGAACCAGTAGTACTGCCAGTACTCGGAGAGAAACGAAGGTCGATCGATGCCGGTCAGGCCGTTCTCCGCCCCGGTGATCTTGTAGAGCCGGATCGACAGGCCCCAAACGATCATGCCCTGAGCCAGGGTGATCATCATGAAGTACACCCCTCCGGACCGCATCGCCATCACCGCGAATATGGCCGAGGCAACCATACCGGCGGCGAGACCGACCAAGAGCTGAGCCGGGATTCCCGCCCCCACCTTGTTGGCCATGTAACCCACCCCGTAGGCGGCAGCCGCCGTGATCCCGGCCTGCCCCAGGGTCACGAGACCCGCGTACCCGGAGAGAAGGTCGACGCTCATGGCAAATAACCCCGAGATGAGTGCCAGGCTGAGGAGACCAACGATGAACGAGTTGAAGATGTAGGGAGCAACGACGGCAAACGCGATCCCCGCGGCCAGGAGCACGAGCTGGACCCGGGCGGTGATCGAAACCCGCTTCATTCAACTCTCCCCAGCAGACCCTGCGGACGAAGCACCAGAATCAGCGCCATGGGCGCAAAAAGAGTGAAAAACGAGAGTTCCGGGACCACCGCCTTGGCAAAGGAGTCGATCAACCCCACCAGAATCGCTCCCAGCACCGCTCCGGGCAGACTGCCGAGTCCGCCGAGGATGACCACCACGAGGCCGAAAAGAAGAATCTCGAAGTCCTGACCGGGCAGGAGGGTGAGGAAACCCGCACCGATCACTCCGGCGAAGCCGGCCAGAAATGCCCCGAACATGAACACACCGGTGAAGACAGCCTTGATGTTGATACCGAGAGCTGCCACCGTCTCCCGGTCGTCGACCCCCGCCCGAACGATCGCTCCCAGCCGGGTTCGCCGCTCGATATAGAAGAGGATGACGGCGACGACGACTGCACAGGCGATGACGAAAAGCCGGTAGCGCGGGTAGGCAAAATCACCGATCCGCAACGGCCCTTGCAGAAACGCGGGAACGGGCACGGGTGTTGGGTCGCCGCCCCAGACCGCCAGGGACAGATCGCCGAGCACGAAGGTCAGCCCGATGGTCAGGAGCACTTCGGGTTTCTCCAGCCCGCGGATCGGACGAAGCAGGACTCGCTCGGTGAACAGTCCGACGACCGTGACTCCGAGTGCCGCGGCCAGCAGCGCAAGAGCGAAGTTGCCGGTCCACCCAACCACCGAGAAGCCGATGTAGCCACCCACCAGGTAGAAACCCCCATGGGCGAGGTTGGTGATCCGCATCAACCCGAAGATGAGGGTGAACCCGCTCGCAACGAAGAAGAGCACGGCGCCGAAGCTGAGCCCGTTGAGTGTCTGCAGCCAGAAGGATCGGAGGCTCATGCTCTGGAGAACCCACCACACGACCAGCGCCAGCACCAGCAGGGAGCCGGCCAAGTACCACAGGCGACGCTTCAAGGTCTGCGTCTGCGGAGCGGTTTCCTGGGAAAGCGCCTCTGTCAGCGTGTCTGCCACCGAGGGGTTCTCCTCTCGTCTGGTGCACCCTAAACGAAAAAGCAATCGTGTGTCATCCAGGCCGCCAATAAGTTGACGATCCCCCTCGGCTTCAATGTCATCGATCTCCCGAAAATCCGACCAGCACGACGCCGGATACCCCGCCGACCTCGCTCGGGTGGAAATCCGCCTCGGAACGTGGTCTCGGCCAGGGCCCGAGAATCCGAAGAGGAAGGCATCGGTCTGCTCAGGCCGACCAGGGGTCAACGCCAGTCCAATGCTCCCCGCCCGATCAGGTGCCGCGATCTGATCTTCTCATGGAGTCCCAGGACCTCCTCCGGACCGGTCACAGATCCCACGATCGGCTGCACGTGTCCCTCGGTCACGAGCCGGGCCGCCTCGACTACTTGAGCCCGATGGCTGTAGCGCGACCCCAGGATGGACATCTCTCGAAAGACCATGTCGCGCGCCTGAAACACGGCTTGCCGGTTTGGGAAGGTGGTCAGCGCCACCAACCGGCCTCCCATTTCGAGGGCTCCCAGCGCCCAGGTGGCCGTTGCGGTCGTGCCGAGCAGATCCACCACCACCGTCGGCCGCTCGCCGGAGAAGATGCCATGGTCGAGCCGTTCAAAGTCGTCCGACTGAACGGGAAGTGCACCGAGTCGCTCGATTTCGACCAATTTCTCCTGGGTCACGTCGAGTCCGGCGACGGTGGCACCTCGATAGCGGGCCACCTGAACCATGTGGATACCCACTCCGCCGCCGGCACCGAGAACCGCCACGCGGTCCACCGGGGTGATGTCAGCCCGGTCGGCCACATGCACCGGGGTGGCTACCGCGTCGGGGACGACCGTGGCCGCCACCGGATCGAGGTCGTCCGACACCGGGATGGCATTGAGCTCGGGCAACACAACCCAAGGCGCATATCCGCCGTCCCGATGCACTCCTAGTTGACCGGCCAGGTTGGTGCAGCGCTGCTCCCGACCGGCACGACACCACTCACAGTGCCCGCAGATGAGGTAGAAGTAGGCAACTACCCGGCGGCCCATCAGCCCGGGATCAGCGCCGTCACCAACCTCGACCACCCGACCAACCAGCTCATGGCCGGGCACCCGGGGTAACAGCACCGGATCATCGCCCAGGTTGCCGTTTATGCAGTTGAGCACCGTGAGACCCACGCCACAGGCCTCGACCTTCACCAGGACCTCTTTGGTACCCGGCGACGGAACGGCGAAGGATTCCCATTGCGGGTCCTGCCCCCACTGACGGACCCGGTATCCTGCTTGCTCTGTCAATTCGTGACCTCCCGTCTCGCCTGGACTCTATAACCTGGCAGACAGACCTGCTGTAGATACAACCGTTTCCGATGACAGGAGCGCCATGACCGGCTACGCAAAGGGACCGTTTGCAGTCGATTGGGAAGATCGTTACGACTTCGCCGCTCTTCGCCGGCAACGAGTGGAGCGCGCCCAACACGCCCTGGCCGCCTCCGGGGTCGATCATCTCCTGGTCTGGAAGGACGAAAATGTTCGCTATCTCACCGGACTGCGCGCCCAGTTGATCGCCGGAAAGACGACCTCGCTCAACGGCGCTCTCCTGACCGCCGGCGCAGAGCCGGTGCTGCTCGGGTCCGGCGGTGAGATCGACAAGGCCCGGTTCGGGATGTCGTGGATCGGTGAGGCTCATGCCGTGCCCATCATGGAGCAGCGGGAGATGGTCGACGGCTTCGTCACCAACATCTTCGCTCCGCTGCTGAAAGAGCACGGACTGGTATCCGGACGGCTCGGTGTCGATCAGGCCAACCTCTCCTTTGTCGAGTCGATGCGCCGACACCTCCCGGATGTCGAATTGGTCGACGGGGACACGGTGATGCAGCAGGCTCGCTGGATCAAGAGTGACCTCGAGATCGCCGTCATCGAAGAAGCCTGTGCCATAGGCGACTCCGTCACCCAGCGGGCCCTCGACGAGACCCGTGCCGGACGACGGGAGCTGGAGGTGGCGGGTGACGCCATGCAGACCCTTTTCTACCTGGGCGGAGAAATGGCGCACGTGATCACTCCGTTCGTTGCCTCTGGCGAGCACATGTCCCCTCCCCACCGGTTGGCGACCGACAAGATCATCCGCAATCAGGACCTGTGCTTCATCGATATCGGCGCCATGTGGAATGGCTACTTCGCCGATATCGGGCGCACCACCATCGTCGGAAAACCCTCCAAACGCCAGCAGCAGATCTACACCGCGGTGTACGAAGGTCTGATGGCCGGAATCGAAAAGATGCGGCCCGGTTTCACCAATGCCGACGCGACCGAAACCATCATCGCCAAGATCGCCGACCACGGGTTGGACGACCATCTGTTCAGCCTGTTCATCGGTCACGGGATCGGGATGGGCGCAAATGAGCCGCCGTACATTGGTGAGACACTCCCCGGAGCCACCACCTACGACTTCCAGCCCAACATGGTGTTCGCCGTCGAACCGCTCGTGTGGGTACCCGATGTCCGCGGCGGAGGCGGGGTACGAATCGAGGACATGGTCCTCATCACCGAAGGCGAGGCTCGGGTGCTGTCGCGGGTGGAGTACGAAGAAAAGCTGCTGCTCTGAAGAACCCGGGCCAGGCAGGAGGCGTCGTGTCGGATAGCCCGGCGTAGGGTCGGTATTCACGCCCCCATTCGGGCGGGGACAGGGCGGCCCGCTCAGGCAGGACCGAGCTGTTTTGCCTCGGTCCGTTCCTTCTCTTTGATTGCCATCAAGATCTTCTCGGCGGTGGCGGGAAGGGCTGTGATGCGCACCCCAACGGCGTCGTGGATCGCATTGATGATCGCCGCCATGGTGGGCACCAGGGTGGGCTCACCGACTCCTTTGGCGCCGAACGGTCCGACCGGATCGTAACTCTGCACCAGATCCACCTCGATCCTGGGCATATCGAGACTCGTCGGAATCAGGTAGTTGGTGAGGTTGGGGTTGACCTGACGCCCCTCGGCATCGAAGAGAATCTCTTCCTCCAGCGCCATGCCGATTCCCATCGCGATCCCGCCCTCGATCTGCCCTTCGGTCAGGGCGGGGTTGATGGTTGTTCCAGAGTCGTGCGCCGCGCAGATCCTGACCACTTCGACCTCGCCGGTTTCGTCGTCGACCTCGACCTCGGCGATCTGGGTCGCGTAGACGTAGGCGGGGAAGGGTTTGCCCTGACCGGTTTCGGGGTCCATGGGGACCGTGGGGGGATTGAACGAAGCGCTGCCGAGGGGAGGACGTCCCCGGACGGTCTGAGCACGCACCGCCACCTCGGCGATCCCCACCTGTTTGTCGGGGAATGTCTTGGCCCGGATCCGGCGGTCGACCGCCTCGAGTTCTCCCGGCACCACACCCAGCATCTCCGCCGCCACCTCGAACAGGATCGCCTTGGCCTCCCCCGCGGCTAGACGGACCGCGTTGCCGGTCACGAAAGTGGTGCGACTGGCGATCGCTCCGGTGTCCATCGGAGTGACATCGGTGTCGGCTGAAACCACATGGACATCGTCGGCGGAGATCCCGAGTTCTTGGGCGGCGATCTGGCCGAGCACAGTAAGTGACCCTTGCCCTACCTCCACCGTCCCGGTGAGGACGGTGGCGGTGCCGTCTTCGTTCACCTTGACCACTGCCGAACTCGGATTGGCGGTAACAATGAACCCGATCGGATACCACATGCAGGCGATGCCCCGCCCCGCCCGCTTCATCGTCCCACCTCGTGCCATCCGCTTCGCTTGGCCGCTACTCGTAATGTCTCTTTCAGGGCGACGGCTTGGAGTATCTGGCCGGTGTGGCTAGCCGATCCCTCTTCGAAGCCGTTTAGGAGCCTGATCTCGAGGGGGTCCATCCCGAGCGAATGAGCGATCTCGTCCATCTGCGATTCATAGGCAAACGCCACTTGCGGAGCCCCGAACCCTCGCATGGCGCCGGTCACCGTCTTGTTGGTATAAACGGCGTGGCCCTCGACACGGACATTCGGGATCCGATAGGGGCCGGCGGCCAGGATCGCCGCCTTGCCAACCGTTATCGCACTTACAGACGCGTAGGCGCCGCCGTCCAGAACCAAATGCACGGAACGGGCCCGCAGGCGACCATCGTTGGTGACACCGGTCTTGTAGTCCATGACCAGGGGATGGCGGGTGGTCGAGGCAATGAACTCCTCTTCACGGCTGAAGACGGCCTTGACCGGTCGCCCGGTCTTCTTGGCCAGCAGCGCCAGGATCGGTTCGGTCCTGATCTCGTTCTTCCCCCCGAAGCTCCCACCGATGATGGTGGCCGTGAGCCGGATCCGGTTCATAGGAAGACCGAGGGTGCGAGCAAGGTCGGCGCGACCGAGCGTGATCCGGCCGTTGGTCGAATACACATGAAGCTGACCGTCGGGCTCCCAAAGGGCGATCGAAGCGAAAGGCTCCAACGGGACGTGCTCGATCATCTGGGTGGTGTACCTGCGCTCGAAGATCTGGTCGCTCTCATCGAACCCTCTCTCGACATCGCCCCTGCTGATCACCTTTGAGGTATATACGTTGTTGTTCCGGTGGATCTTTGGAGCATCGGGGTCCATCGCCACCAGCGGGTCGAACACGGCTGGGAGCGGCTCATACTCGACCTTCACGGCGGCCAGGGCCTCCCGGGCCTGCTGTTCTGTCTCGGCGGCGACGGCCACGATCCCGTCACCCCGATAGCGCACCCGGTCGGCCGCCAGGACCGGCTGATCCTGATACGTAGACCCGAACGAATTCACCGGGACCTCGGCACCGGTGAGCGTGGCCACCACCCCCGGCATCTTCTCGGCCTCACCGACCCCGACCGACAAGATCCGCGCATGAGCATGGGCGCTACGCAGGATCTTGCAATGCAGCATCCCGGGAAAGGACAGATCGTCGATGTATCTCGTAGTGCCGGTGATATGGGTCCGGATATCGGGACGGGAAACTCGCCGTCCGATGGCCGGCGTCTGCTTGTTCACTTCGGGGGTGAGGGCAGGAACGGCGGGCAGCGAATCGGACACAACGACCGGAAGATGGGTGGCCGGCGGTGCCTCGAGCAGTTGGCGGGCCTCCACCTGCTTGTCTTCTGTGATTCTCCGGGACATGTCGACCTCCGTCAGGCAGGCGGTCCGATACCACCAACGCGGGCCCGAGCGCGGCAGACTTCCGTGATGGCTTCGATGACCTTGGTGTACCCGGTGCAACGGCACAGATTGCCCGACAGAGCCGCACGGATTTCCTGCTCCGTCGGAGCGGGATTCTCATCGAGGAGCGCCTTCGCCGAAATGATCATACCCGGAGCGCAGAATCCGCACTGATAGGACGACAGACGCTCGAAGGCCACCTGCAACGGATGCAAGAATTCGAAGCCGCCCAGCCCCTCGATAGTGACGACCTCCCGGCCGTCCACCTGCACAACGAGAAGCAAACACGAATTGACGCTCAACCCGTCCACCAACACCGTGCAAGCACCGCAATCGCCAACATCGCAACCCAGTTTGGACCCCGTCAAACCCCACGAGTCCCGCAGCGCCGACAACAGCGTAGTCTCGGGCGACACCACCGCCCGCCTGACTACCCCGTTGACCGTCACCTCGACTTGGTGCACACCGTCTCCTCTCATACAGCCGTAGCTTTAGCCAGAGCCTCCTCGAGAACCCGGAACGTGCCCACCGCGATCAGCTCACGCCGGTAAGCCGCCGAAGCCCGGAAATCATCGATGGGCCGCGCCTCAGTAACCGCCACCTGGGCGGCCTCACGCAAGCCGGCCGTGTCGCCAACCTTCATACCCGTCACCATGGCCTCAGCCCGCAAAGCCCGGACCACGGTAGGGCTCACCGCCCCCAACGCAATCCGGGTCTCGACGATCAGGCCCCCCTCCACCGCCACGCTGGCAGCCGCACTCACCAGAGCCAACGCCTGACCCTTACGAAGACCGAACTTACGGAAAGACGCCGACCGGCCCAACATGACAGCCGGGATCAGGACATCAACCAGGATCTCATCCGGAGCCAGAGCCGTCTTACGAGGCCCAACAAAAAACTCGGTAATCGGCATCTGTCGTTTCCCCGCCGCCCCGACCACCGTCACCAACGCATCCAAAGCAACCAACACCGGACCGCTATCCAGCGAAGGCACACAAGTAACCAGATTGCCACCAATAGTCCCCATATTGCGAGTCTGCACAGCCCCGATGGTTGCCGCGGCAGCGACCATCGCCGGTGCGTGCTCGGCTATCAGCAAAGACCGCACAATCTCGCTATGCGTCACCAACGCACCAATCCGCAACCCGGCCGAGGTCACCTCGATTCCCCGCAATCCCCGAACGCGACCCAAATCCACCACAAATTGCGGACCATTCGCAGCGTGCTTGAGCTCGACCAACAAATCCGTACCACCCGCCAACAACCTGACATGCGGAGCATGCCGCGCCACCGCATCAAGCGCCTCATCCAAAGAACCCGGAGCGACAAATTCAAAAGACCTCACAGAAACACCCTCCTCCAGGCA
>DATEVB010000106.1:0-19185 GCA_035282865.1 Acidimicrobiia bacterium
GCATTGTCGAATCGGGCCCTCGCAAATCACTCGCAACAAAATCACATCCCGCTCAAATCACGCGTCAGCAGGCCCAAGAGACCCGACGCAGCAGAGGTTCGCCAAACCCACCGAGAATGCCCCCGCCACGGAAGCCGGGCAGGCGTTACGAGGGATGCCGCGAGTGATTCTGCGAGTGGATTACGAGGGTGGTCCATCAATATCCGGCCATGGAGAGACTCAAACCATGACACCGAGAGGATGCGGCGTGGATACGAGCATGAATCCATATCGCCGAAGAAACCAAACCACCCTGTCAGCAGAGTGTCAGGAACCCTGTCAAGGCGATTTCAAATCACTCTCAGAACTCCAAAGACTCCAACCCCTACGGGCCAATCTGCGACATCAACGATCCACCAAGGCGCGCGTCTCCTTCCGGGTCGATCAGGGGTTCGGAGCGGAATTCGAAAGCGATTCTGACATCGTGTTGAAAGGGTCCAGCCGCAGGATCAAGGCATGGAAGCCTTAGATCGGCTGCTCACCGTCGAGGAACTCGCCGAGTACCTCGGTGTGCCGGTGGCCACCATCTACGCCTGGCGCTACCGACATGAAGGTCCACCGGGGTTTCGGGTCGGCAAACACCTCCGCTACCGATCCAGCGACGTCGACCAATGGATACAACGCAAACTCCAGGACACCACCCAGCGGACACCATGAACCGAAAGCCCGCACCCGCGTATGGTGGACATCGGCGACCTCAACGAGGCGAAGGAATCACACAATGGCTCACATCCGACGACACCCCAAAACACCTGACCGCTGGCAGGTCCGATACATAGACCCAAATGGGAGGGAAAGGGCGAAGAGCTTTGCCAGGAGGGTGGATGCCGAGAAGTTCTTGGTCACGGTGGAGTCCGACAAGATTCGAGGAACCTGGACCGACCCAGAGGCGGGCAAGGTCAGATTTGGTGAGTGGAGCCACCGGGTTCAGGCAGGCCGGCTCAACCTGGCTGAGAGTACCTCAGCCCGGGACGACTCGGTGATCCGCTCGATGATCTTGCCTACCTTCAGTGAAGTGCCCCTCGTAGGCATCGAACCGTCTCAGGTTCGAACGTGGGTTGCTGAACTCGTCGATGCCGGATACGCACCTTCCACGGTCAGGCGGGCATACACTCTTTTCCAGATGGCCCTCGAGCTTGCGGTCGAGGATGGACGGATTCCCCGCTCCCCGTGTCGCCGCGTCAGTCTTCCGAGAATCGAGCAGGACGAGAAGCGTTTCCTCGACTCCACCGAGATCCTTCATCTCGCCGAAGCTATCCAACCCATGTGGCGAGCGTTCGTGCTGACAGGCGCCTACACCGGGC
This sequence comes from Acidimicrobiia bacterium, assembly GCA_035282865.1. Taxonomy (GTDB): domain Bacteria; phylum Actinomycetota; class Acidimicrobiia; order Spongiisociales; family UBA4744; genus UBA4744. The sequence goes on from DATEVB010000106.1 coordinate 1,344, forward strand.
TCCGTCCGGGCGAGCTCACGGCGCTCCGGCTTGATCGGTTGGACATTCTGCGTCGCCAGCTCCGCGTAGAGGAGCCTCTCAAGACTCGGGCAGCAAGACGGACCGTCAGCTTCCCACCGTTCCTGGCCGAGGAGCTGGCCCATCACCTGGCGACCTACCCTGGTAGCGGCGGCCAAGTTTTCTCAGCTCCCGAAGGTGGACCCATCCGCATGAACACCTGGCGGCGGCGATTCTGGTACCCGGCCGTGGAGGAGACCGTCGGTCGTCCCATGCGGCCTCACGACTCGAGACACACCCACGTGGCTCTCCTCATTGCCGCAGGAGAAGACCCCTACGTGATCTCCAAACGTCTCGGCCATGCCTCCATCCGGACCACATATGACACGTATGGGCACCTCTTCGAAGGTCGAGACCGCCAGGCGGCAGACCGGCTTGAGGAAGCGTACCGGCGGGCTCGGACGGACACCAGACGGACACCTGACGGACAACGAGTGGTGCAGCTCGACTCCTAAACCACCAAAGACCCTTGCAGTACAAGGGTTTTCTTGGGTGGAGGTGAGGGGATTTGAACCCCTGGCTTCTTCCGTGCGAGGGAAGCGCTCTGCCGGGCTGAGCTACACCCCCAAGGCGGCCAGAAGTCTAACCCGTGGGAGAGATATCGCCGAGCCGCTCTGCCAGATCGCGGCGCAACCGCTCCTGGACGATGGTGGAGGTGAGATCTGCTCTGCTCCGCTCGATCAGGGCCCGGGCGACGTCGGTGGTCCGCCGCAGCCCTCCCGTCATCCCATCCGGGTAGTCGAGGCTGGCCAACAGCCCGTGGATCGTCTCCATGGCCTCGAGGGTCGCTTCCGCCTCCTCCATCTGCTCGGCGCGCAACAGGTCGAGCATCCGCCGGCGTAACTCTCCAACAGCCTCGCCGAGCCCATTGAGGTACGGCGTGATGCTGACACCCAGATCGACCGGCAAAGGAATCGGTCTTCCGAGCGCCAGCGCATAGGTGGTACGAGCCTCGGCGTACTCCTTGGCGGCGTCGTCGACAAACCCTGCGTAGCGGACATCGCCATGATCGGTGAGCATGGCTGCCGTTTCGGCTACCAGCGCCGCCGCCTCATCCATCAGGCGCTCGGCTGCAGGGATATCGCCGCGATGCAGGGCACGGATGGCATTGGCAGAAGAGCGAATGACCTTGCGGCTCAAAGACAGGGCTCGTTCGCGAACGGCGAACTTGTCGTCGAGCTCCACCCGGGCGGCCTCTTCGAGTGACGTCAGATCAGGCTGGTCCACGGGCCACCCCTAGGAGGAGGAGACGATCCTCAGGTGGCGTTCCTCCGTGGTCTCGTCCAAGGGTTGCAGGTCGACGATTATCGGTGCGCTCCGGCGCTGCTTGATCTGTAGGAGCATGGCGATGTACCACGCGCCGATGGCGTCGATGGCGATATGAGCGATCAACAGGAACGAGGAGCCTTGCCATATGGCAACGGCCAACGTGGTGATAGCCGCCAGCGCCAGGCCGGCCAGGATTCTCTTGCGCCGGGTCAGCACGCGCCGGCGAGCAAGGTCGGCATTTTCCACTGGGTGGCCGTGCACCGACGCCAGCCTCGCGGTGATCCGGTTGAACTCCTGAGTTGAATGAAGTGGAGCATTCCGCCTCGATACGAAAACCGATGGCAGAAGGTATGCCGCCCACGCTCCCGCAATGATGAGGGTTATGAGTATGGCAAGAGGGTTATCCAACGCTATCTCCGCCTCTATGCGCGGCTCGAAGCCTAGGTGGTTGGCATCTCAACGACAAGTCAACAGGGGTGACGGGAAGGGCCCGGATGGTGGTCGGAAGGCCGCGCCGAGAGTAAATCGACGGCGTGGGTGAGCGTTGGCCCGATCACCGCCAGCGACTCCTCGACTCCGGCCACCGAACCGGGGAGGTTGACGACCAGTGTCGAGCCGGCAATGCCGGCGATAGCCCGCGAGAGCATGCCGTGCGGATTCACGCCAAAGGTCGCCGCTCGCATTGCTTCCGCCAACCCCGGTACCACCCGGTCGATCACCCGCCCGGTCGCCTCGGGAGTCAGATCACGTGGGCTGAAACCGGTGCCCCCGGTCGTCACGATCAGGTCAACACCACGGTCGACCCATCGGCGGAGAGCGGCGGCCACCGTATCGACGCCGTCGGATACCAGGTCGAGCTCGGTCGCGAAACCGAACGATTCGAGCATCCGGACGGCCGCCGGGCCGGAATGATCCTCTGCCTCTCCGCGACTCACTCGATCACTGACGGTGACCACCGCCGCCTTCATCGGGTCCACACCCCCGATCGTCCCCCCGACTTCGCCACCAGTCGCACCGCATCGACGTACGCCCCCCGCTCGACACCCTTGATCATGTCATACAACGTGAGCGCCGCCACCGAGGCGGCCGTCATCGCTTCCATCTCCACCCCGGTCCGGTCGCGCGTCACGACCGTCGCCCGAATGAAAGCTCCCTCGTCGGCGGGTGTGACGTCTATCGACACCGAGGTGATGGCGATGGGATGGCACAACGGAATGAGTTCGGCGGTCCGCTTGGCTGCCATGATCCCGGCCACCCGGGCTACGGCCAGCGCGTCTCCTTTGGGGAGGTCGCCGGCGAACAGCAGGTCACGGGTGGACGGTTCCATCACCACCTTCGCCTCAGCGACTGCTTCTCGATCGGTCGTGTCTTTTCCGCCCACATCCACCATGTGGACGTGGCCCTCCTCATCGAGGTGAGAGAACCGTTTCTCAACCATGCAGCACCTCATCCTTCGTCCTCGTCTCCGGCCAGGTGAACATCTCGAGATCAACCTCGTCACCGGCGTCGACCGTCCCGGTTCCAACCGGGATGACCGCAAAGGCATTGCCGTGCGCCATCGCCGACAGCATGTTCGACAACTGCCCGCCGCTCAATCCGGCCACCCACCTGCCGGCATCGTCAAGACCGACGTTGACCCGCAGGAATACCACCTTGTCCGGACTGGTGGCGACCGACTGCAGCATGCGCCCCCGAACGCGCGGTCGGAAGAGGTTGGCTGCCCCCATCATGTGCAAGAGGGCGGGCCGGACGAACTGTTCGAACGCCACCATGACACTGACCGGATTACCGGGCAGCCCGAAGAAGGGCGTACCGCTGAGCAAGCCAAAGGCGAATGGCTTGCCCGGTTGCATCGCCACCTGCCAGAAATTGATCTGCCCCAGCCCCCGCAGCACGCTCTTGACCAGGTCGTACTCGCCCATCGAGACCCCACCCGAGGCGATGATCGCATCGGCCTCGCCGGCAGCCCGGTCCAGGGTCGCGCCCAGGAGGTCGGCGTCGTCCCGCACGATGCCGAGATCGACCACCTCGGCACCCAACTCCTCGAGGAGGCTATTGAGCACCATCCTGTTGGTGTCTCGGATCTGGCCCGGTTGCAGTTCAGCAACATCCGGGGACATGACCTCATCACCGGTGGACAAGATCGCGACACGCGGACGCCGACGGACCGCCGGGTGCCCTACCCCGAGCGAAGCAAGCACCCCCAGGTGGGCGGCACCCAGCCGCTCACCGGCCCCGAACACCCGGGTCCCGGCGGCAACGTCGCCGCCGGCCGCCCGGACGTTGGTTCCGGCCACAACCGCCGAGCGAATCAAAACCTTCCCGTCGCGCAGTTCGGTGCCTTCTACCTGCACCACGGCATCTGCCCCGCCCGGAATGGGAGCGCCCGTCATGATCTTGACGGCGGTGCCCGGCCCCACCATTGAGGTTGCCACGTACCCCGCCGGAAGGTCCTCGACGACCTCGAGCATCACCGGCGCTTCCCGCACGTCGACGGCCCGAACGGCGTACCCGTCCATAGCTGAATTCGAAAAAGGCGGCACGTCGTGGGGCGCCACCACCGGTTCGGCGAGGACCAAACCGGATGCCTCGATGAGTGGCACCGAAACCACCGGCAAAACCGGCACAGCCTCTAGCACCTCCTGCTGGGCTTCCGGCAACGGCCTCAAAGCTCGTTCACCAATCCCTCGAGATACGCCTGATAATCGTCTCCCCATTCTTGATGGCTCAGCCCCAGCACGGTGGAAGCTTCGAGCAATCCGAGGGGGTTGCCGACGTCGAGCAGATCCTGCCCGGCCACGAACCCGAGACAGCGACCGGCTTCGCCCAGCTCCGATATCGCGTCGGTCAATTGGATCTCACCGCCCACCCCGGCCGGCAACTTCTCGAGGATGGAGAACACATCCGGGGTGAACAGGTAGCGCCCGATCAGCCCCAGGTCGGAAGGGGCGTGGGCGGCACCGGGCTTTTCCACCGCGCCCCGGACCTCGACCACGTGTTCTCCGTGCCAGGCCCCCGGTACGATCACGCCGTATCGCTCGAGGAACTCGGGGTTGAGCCGGCGGAGACAGACGACGGACGTGTCATCGAAAGCCTGGGCCATTCCCGCCAGCACATCCCCACCGGGAGGCGGGATGTTGTCGGCCAGCAAACAGAAGAAAGGCCGATCGGCCACCGCCTCCCGGGCGGTGAGGACCGCGTCTCCGAGCCCGTGAGGTATCTCCTGGACCACCGGGGTGATCTTCACTTCTTCCAGACCGGGGAGGGGGCCCTCCTCCCAGAAGTGTCGTTCGGCCAGCGTGGCGACGCCCGGGTCGACGATCAGAATGACCTCAACGGCGCCGGCCCGGACGGACTCTTCGACCGCATACTGAATGACGGGCCGGTCGACAACCGGGATCAGCGCCTTGGGAACGACCCGGGTCGCCGGTCGCATCCGGGTCCCGCGCCCCGCCGCAGGAACAACCGCTACCTCTATGCTCATTCCCCAACGACCTTTCTCTCGGCGCCTCGAAAGAGCCTGGCGATATTGCCACGATGTCGATACATAACCAGCAGGACGGCCGCCACCAACCAGACCAGAGCCCAGCCGCGTAGCCCGTCGAGCCATACCGCCAGCGGAGTGGCCAGCGCCGCTCCCGCAATCGACCCTACCGAAGCAATCCTCGATGCGACAACGACGCCTCCGAACACCAAGACCATACCAAGCCCCGCCCAGGGAGCTACCCACAGCAACATCCCGGCGAAGGTTGCGGCTCCCTTCCCTCCCCGGAACCGGTGCAACACCGGATAACAGTGCCCGACCACTGCGGCCAGACCGGCGCCGGAGGCCAGCGCGCCGCTACCGTCCAAGGTTGCACCGATAGCGGCGCCAACCACCCCTTTGGCGAGATCGCCGAACAGCACCAGTGCTCCGGCCGTCTTCCCCATGGACCGTAGGGCATTGGACGCCCCCGGATTCCCGCTCCCCATCGAGTAAATGTCCTCGCCCCGGAGGCGAGCAACGATCACGGCGAAGTCGAGACTGCCGATGAGGTAGGCGAGGGCAAGAGCAACGACGGCTCGCAACATGACCGCAGCATATTGGAATCCGCCGCCTTGCAGGAGCCGTCGTCGCCCTTCCGCCGGTACCGTCGAGCGCAGACCGTCGGGCTTGATATCATGGCTTCTCTTCGCTCGAGGAATTCGAACAGCCAATGCCCACCTACGAATACGCATGCGAAAAGTGCGGGAAACGCTTTGATGTCGTTCAATCGTTCAGCGACAAACCTCTCCGCAAGCACCAGGGGTGCGGAGGCAGCGTCCAAAAGGTTTTCCACCCCGCCGGGATCATCTTCAAAGGCTCAGGGTTCTACGTGACCGACTCGAAATCGAACAGCTCCAAGAGTGAGGATTCGTGATCGGAGTAATCGGGGGTACCGGCTTCTATGAATTCCTCAACGACGCCAGGGAGGTCGTCATCGAAACCCCGTACGGTGACCCGTCGGCACCGCTGACGGTTGGGTCCGTTGCCGGAGCCGAAGTGGCCTTTGTCCCGCGCCACGGCCGCGACCACCAGTTCCCCCCACACCTGGTCCCCTATCGGGCCAACATCTGGGCGTTGAAAGAGGCGGGAGTGGATCGCATCATCAGCCCCACCGCCGCCGGAAGTCTGGTCAAGGAGTACGAACCCGGGCATCTGGTCGTCTCCGACCAGCTCGTCGACCGCACATGGGGCAGACCCTCAACGTTCTACGAGGGTCCACGGACCGTCCACGTGTCCTTCGCCGACCCCTACTGCCCTGAGCTTCGTCCCCTTGCCGTCGCATCCGGCCGGGCGGCCGGCGCCACCGTTCACGAACGCGGCACCATGGTGGTCGTTCAGGGACCACGCTTTTCGACTCGAGCCGAAAGCAAGTGGTTTGCAGGGCTGGGCTGGGAGGTGATCGGCATGACCCAGGCACCCGAGGCCGTCCTGGCAAGGGAGCTGGAGATCTGTTTTGTCAACATTGCCGTGATCACCGACTACGACGTGGGCATCGAAGGAGACATCCCGCCGGTCAGCCACGCCGCCGTCATCGAGCGATTCCGGGCGACGCTCGGCACCCTGAAAGATGCCGTCAGGACCATGATTCCACGGGCGGCCGGCACTCCCCGCGCCTGTGAGTGCGCTACGGCATTGGTGGCCGCAGGTGGATGAGTCCACGATCGAGTTCGATCAGCCATTCCCCGGAGACCGTTGCCAGCCGTCAGGGAACCACAACGAGGGGAGCTTCCTCGACCCTTTGCTCCACGTCAACAGATCAGTCGCCCGGCGATGATCTTCACCGGCCGGGCGCCGGGCCGCCTCACCGGCCGGGTGCTCGAGGCGGCACGACCCCCTTCCCAGCGTCTTGCCGCCGGGATACGGTGCCGGGGTGTACTGGTTCCGCCGTCCCCCTTACCTGCGGTGGGTGGCCGCCGCCCTGCTGGTCGCCGCGGCCGCCTGGTTGGATCTGCGACCCGACCCAACCGAGCTCCGACCCTTCGCGGCCATCGATCTCCCCACCGGAGCGACCATCGAGGCAAGCGAGATCGACTGGCGCCTGGTCCCGCGCGGAGTACTCCCGCCTTTTGACGACCCGGCCGGCGTCGTTGTCAGGTCGGTGGCAGCCGGTGAGCCGTTACTCCCCTCGTCGATTGCCACGGACCGGGTTCCTGCTCCGGACGGATGGTGGACCATGGAAGTGCGCCTTCCGAAGGGCGCCGTACCGGGCCAGCCCGTTCAGCTCATCGTGCTCCCGGCAGATCCGACCGGTGCCCTGCAGTCGGTGATGGGGCTGGTGATCGTTCCGACCCCCGGCCAACAGGACCCTTTGGCGGTAGAGGAGCTACCCGGCTTGATCGCGGTACCCGGGGAAAAAGCCATTCTCGCCGCCGCCGCCATCGCCGACGGGAGGGTGTCGGCGATCCTGGGGGCGGACTCTGGCTAACCTGCCGCCAATGCTCGACGCAATGCTGTGGGGCCTGGTTCAGGGCTTGACCGAATTCCTGCCAATTTCCTCCTCCGGGCACCTCGTTCTCGTCCCGGCATTTCTGGGCGTCGAACCCCCCGACCTGGCCACGTCGGCGCTGCTCCATCTGGGAACCCTGGCAGCGGTGCTGGTTTATTACCGCCAAGACCTCGTCAAGCTGGTCCACTTCCGTCGGGACCCGGAGGCCCGCCACGTGCTCAACTTGCTCATCATCGGCACCATCCCGGCCACCATCGGGATCGTGCTCGAGCGGCAGCTGGCACTGTTCCAGGAATCCGAGACGGCAGTGGCCGTGGCCCTGTTGGTGACCGGCATGGTGCTGGTCGGGTCGGGATTCATCGTCCGCAAAACCAGGACGCTGGAACAGGCGACCGCCACCGACGCGGTGCTGGTCGGCGTTGCCCAGGCCACGGCGTTGCTTCCGGGGATCTCCCGCTCCGGTATGACCATCACGGCTTCGCTGGCCCGGGGTCTCACCGGGGAGCAAGCCGCCCGGTTCTCGTTCCTCCTGGCCGTTCCGGCCATAGCCGGGGGAGCGATCATCGAGGCCGCCCAACTGACCGGCAATGGCGGGATACCGCCTGAGCTGTGGATGGGCGTGCTGGTGGCGGCTGTGTCGGGATATCTGGCGATCGCCTTCCTGATCCGGACCCTGGTGCGGATAGGACTCAGACCGTTCGCGGTTTACTGCTTCGTCGTCGGGATCCTGGCGCTGATCCTGCTGTAGAAGGCGCCGGGCAATGCATTCCTCGCTTCTCTCAGCAGACTGCTCGGATCGGGCCCTGCTACTGGGCGTAATTGGAACTCGCCCGGAACGTCTCGGCAATATGCACATTGACCAGCGCCGGCTTGCCGCTGGCAGCCGCTCGCTCCAGTGCCGGGCGGATCTGGCCCGGTGAGTCGACGAACTCCCCGTAACCTCCCAGACCTTCGACCATCAAGTGGTACGGACGGATCCCCAGGTCGGTCGCTACCAGGCGATCCGGGTAGAACGCCCGGTGGAAGGTCTTGATGTTGTTCCACACGCCGTCGTTGCCGATCACGCCGATCACCGGCAGACCGAGCCGCACGAACGTGTCGAACTCCATGCCGTTGAAGCCAAAGGCTCCGTCGCCGTAGACGATCCCGACCCGTCGATCGGGATGAACCACCCGGGCGGCAAGGGCAAACGGGGCACCCGTTCCGAGCGTCCCGAAGGCGCCGGCGGTGAGCGTGTCGCCCTGTTGGGCCGGCCGGAGCCATTTGGCCGTGGTTGAGACGATGTCGCCACCATCGAGCGAAACGATCGAGTCGGCAAAGAAGTCGGCCACTTCTCTGGCAAACCGCTCAGGGTGGACGGGGGAAGCGTCCGACTCGGCCGCTTGCTCAGCCTGAGCCTGGGCCTCGATTTCCGCCTCCATGATGTTCTCCGTCCAGGCAGGCAGGTCGGCCCGGGCAAACTGGTCGGCAACTTCATTCAGTTGGGCGAGGAAGCGGGCCGGATCGGCGGTGAGCCCGGTGTGAGCCGGTCGGTTCCAACCGACCTTGCTGGGATCGGCGTCTATCTGCACTACGTGTGCGTCCGGGTGGATTGTCTGTCCATATCCGGTTCGAAAGTCCCAATCCACGCCGAGCGCCAGCACCAGATCAGCGTCGGCAAAGGCCACAGAGCGGCGGCGGTTGCCCAGCAGTCGGTGTCCGTGCGGCAGTGCTCCCCGGGCGTTGTCGTTGAGGTACACCGGTGCCTGGAGAAGGTCGGCGAAGCGCCGCAGCTCAGCCTGTCGCCGAAGCCCGCCGCCGGCGAACACCACCGGCCGTTCGGACCGGGAGAGCCGCGCCGCGACCTCCGCCACATCGTCCATCGAAGCGCCCGGCTGCGAGGGTCGGTGGCCTATCGGCCAGGCGATGGTCGACTCCTCCACCATGTCGAATTGCACATCCATCGGCACGTCGAGGAACACCGGCGCTCCCCGACCTGCGAAAGCGTGGCGGGCGGCCGTGGCGATGTAGTCGGCCAGCCGGTTGGTCTCCCAGGCGGTCGCCGCCCAGGCGGTGATGGAGCGGAAGAGCTGCGGATGGTCCATCTCCTGCAGTCCGCCCTTCAGCTCTTGGCGAATGAAGTGGCGGCCGCCCAGTAGCAACACCGGGGCACCTGCGAACCAGGCGTTGGCGACCCCGGTGATGGCGTCGGTGACACCCGGCCCGGCCGTGACGACCGCTACTCCGAGTTTTCCCGTGAGCCGGTAGTACGCCTCGGCGGCATGGACGGCGGCTTGCTCATGGCGCACATCGACGACCCGGACCCCTTCCTGTACGCAGCCATCCAAGATGGCGACGATGTGCCCACCGGTGAGGGTGAAGATGGTATCGACCCCCTCGTACGAGAGGGCCCGGGCGATCACCTGCCCGCCGTGGATCTTGGCCATGGGGAAAAGATAGCTGCCGGGAACCGGCAACCAGCGGCCGGCTCAGAAGTAGTGCGGGCACCAGGGTCGCCGGTGCCACCCGAACATCCGATCTGCCCGAAGAACTGCCTCGAGGTCTCCGGTCAATCGGCCGGCTTCATGCAGCAGCCGGAAGCTCCCCTCACCGAGATAGCGGGCACTGAGGCCGGCCACATCGAACGTCAACTCGGGCGCCGCGGTCGACCGGCGGCATTCCGCACCGTCCGGCCCTCCTTCGAGCTCGAAGACGCCACCGACGTCGGGCAGGAACGGATCGACCACCTCAAACACCAGCCGGCCCTCCGCCCCATAGCGACGTCCCGCCAAGGAAGCCGGTATATCGAGCAGGCGCGCCCAAAGTCCGTCACCCAGTTTGGTCTTCAGGCGGCGCGGATCGGCCAGCAACACCGACAGCAACTCCTCGGTGGGTCGGCTATTGGTCTTGATGGTCTGGATGAGGTCCACCGAGAAGGCGTAGCTCCACAGGGCGGCTTCGGCGGCCGGCGTGACGGCCATCAACTCGGAAGCCCGCAGCTCACTGGCGGCATGTCCATGCTCCCACTTGTTCCGAACCCGGTACCGCAGATACCCGAGGGCTTGGCCCTCTTCCTGATAGATCGCATAACGGTTGGCCGTCAGGCCGTCACGCCAATGTTCCAGGTCCAGGACTTGCACATCCCACTCCGCATCGGAACGACTGAGGAAGCCGGGCCAGGTTGGGCACAGACGCCCGTAGATCAACGGCAGCGTCTTTCGAGCTTCACTCTTCTCGATCAGCCGCACGTGTCCCGGAGTGGGAAGGCTCGTCGCCAACCTGGTGTGGCGCCGATCGATCTCGAAGCTTGCATCGACGGTGGCAACACCGTAGCCGTACCGGCTGTAGATGGTGCTTTCGGACGCCCGCAGCACAGACAGGGGTTCCTCACGTGTCCGAACCTCGTCGAAGTGGTAGCGGATCATATCGGTGAGAATGCCCCGGCGGCGGTGGGTGGGCACCACCGCGATAGCCGTCAGACCGCCGGTTGGGATCTTACCGCCCGCCGTCGTCAGATCGAACGAATAGGCACCTCCGGTACCAACGAACTGCTCACCATCCACGGCGGCAATCGATCGATCGAATTCAAAGGTTTTCTCGATCGCCTCGAACTCTTCGTCCTTTTCGTCGAAGTTGAAGGCGCGCTCCCAGACCTGGGCGAAGGCGCGCAGCTCGTCGGGAACAATGGGGCGGATCGGATAGGGCACGGCGCCAGACTAGATCCCCACCGGCGATGGACCCTCCGAATAACGACCGGTCGGTGAGCGCCGGCAGGTAGCGTCCGCGTCACGTCTCTGCGGATCAACACCCTCACGAGCGGAGCATTCCATCCCCGGGTGGCTCGCTCAAAGAACCCGGCGCTCGCCGGGTCGACATCGGTCAAGGCGAGGTGAGCCGCGTGGTGATGGCCGACCCCCCGGGCAACGAGCTCTGCGTACTCCGCACCTTCACCCGTAGCCGGGCTCAACCCGCCAGCTGGACCTCCTCGGTGAGAGTGGTCTTCACCCCTCGCTTGGCCAGCTCGGCGTAAAACGGCTGAGGCGCAACAGCCGTCTCCGGCGGGTGCACACCCGGTTCGCTCAGCTCCCCGGAACCCAGCCAGCGGGCCACGACGGCGGGCGGCGACCCGACCACCACCGTGCCTCCGGCTACACCCAACTCCTCGGACGGCCAGGCGGTCGTGTCCAGGCGGAGCCGGACCGGCACACCTCCTCGAATCCCTTCAGCCACCGTGGCGATGTCTTTGAAACCGGCGTGCTGCGGCGGCTCGGGCTGGACCTCCTCCAGCAGATCGACCAGCAAACGGCGCGGAATGACGCCCTCTACCGCGCCGACCCGGCGCGGGGCGGTGGAAGCCAGACCGATGGAGGCGAGGAACTGCAGCTTGCGCAGCGCCCCTTCGCTGAAGCCGAAGAACCGGATCTTGAACTCACATTCCTCGATCCCCTTGCCGGCCAGGCTCAGCGGAATGGTCGCTACCTCGGAATGGAGCGACAGGTGGGTCTTGGCGTAGCCGATCGGCTCAACGAAGGGGAACATCTCCTCTTCCGAAAGCGGTTCGACGTCCACGAACGCTCCTTGGCGAAACACCATCGGACGCTCGGTGATCTCGTCAAAGATCGTCCACAGCGAGTACGGCCACTTCAACGAATCGGAGAGGTCGACGGTGGCCCCGTTGTAGATCTTGACCGAACGGACGGTGTCCATCCGGGCCGCCAGATCACCGGCGTGCACGTTGGCGATGCCCGGACACGAGCCGATTCCCAGCACCGCGGTCACACCGGCCTCCCGGAACCGTTCGTTCAGCTCGAGCTGCTTGCGCGTGGTGTGGAATAGGCCGCCCAGATCCACGTAGTGAGCGCCTGCTCGCAGCGCTCCCTCCATGACTGGGAGGTTGATCTCGTACTGGGCGGCGTTGATGACCACGTCGGCACCCGCCAGGCAAGCGTCCAGCGACGCGCCATCGCGCACATCGACGGCCGCATGTTCGTAGCCGTGCTCTCCGGCAATCGCCCCGGCTCGGTCGCCATCGAGGTCCCCGACGACAACCTCCTCCGGGCTGTCCCAGGTGGCCAGATCCCTCGCCACTACCGCTCCAATAATCCCCGCTCCCAGGAGCGCAATTCGCATGACGGTTGACCCCCCGTCTCAGGTAGTTGCTTCGACGAGAGCTTCGTCGAAAGCAGTCAGCGTCGTGGCAATATCCTCATCCGAGAGGGCCGCGCACAAGAACCACGGTTCGAGAGCGTCGTCGACCGGCATCACGCCTCGCCTGATCAACCCGCCGACGACCTCTGCGTACAGCCCGTCGTTGTGGTGGGCGGCATCGCGGAAGTCCTTCGGCGGTTGTTCGCTGAATACGATCCCGAACATGGCAGGAAGGCCGACGATGTGAGCGGCGACTCCCCGGTCGGAACAAATCCGCCCCAAACCCTCCATCAGCGATTTCCCTGCCTTCTCCAGCCGTGCGTATGGCTCCCCGGTGGAAAGGACGTCGATGGTTGCGCTTGCCGCGGCGGCGGCGATCCCGTTCCCCGAATAGGTCCCGGCCTGGGCGATCCCCCCCTTGCCCCAGGCCTGGATGACCGCGCCCCGCCCGGCGATGGCAGCCACCGGGATTCCGTTGCCGAGTGCTTTGGCAAAGGTGCCCAGGTCGGGAGTGACCCCGAAATGCTCCTGTGCCCCGCCGAGGGCAATGCGGAATCCGGTCTTCACCTCGTCGAAGATGAGAACGGTGCCGTATTCGTCGCAGACGTTGCGAAGGCCTTCGAGGAATCCTTCCTCCGGCATGATCCCGAAGGCGTTACCCAGCATCGGCTCGACGATGATGGCGGCAATGGTGTGGCCCTGGTCCCGGAACATCCGCTCGACCAGTTCGAGATCGTTGAACGGCAAGGTACGGATGAACGAGCGGATTGCGTCGGGGATACCCGACGAGCTTGGCAGGGGCACCGGCCGGTACCGAGAACCCAGGGCCGTGGGTGGGGCTCCGGCCGTCGAGAACATCACGTAGTCGTGGACACCGTGGTATTGACCTTCGAATTTGAGGACCACGTCGCGCCCGGTGAACCCGCGCGCCAGCCGGATGGCGTGCATGGTTGCCTCGGTGCCCGTGTTAGTGAAGCGCAACGAGTCCACCCACGGGACCGCCTTCCGGAATTTTTCGGCGGCCTCCACCTCGCGCCGGGTGGTCATGGCGAAAGTAGTCCCTGCCGCGGCTGCTTCTGCTACGGCTTGCGCGACAACGGGATGGCCGTGGCCAAGGATGACGGGGCCCCAACCACACTGATAGTCGATGTAGCGGTTCCCGTCCATGTCGTACACATAGGCGCCTTCGCCCCGATCGATGACCAGGGTGTCGGCGTCGCCCCCGTAGCGGAACTGACTGGAGACCCCGTTGACCAGATTGGCCCTCGCCCGCCCGAACCAGGCCGCCGTCTTCTCGCCTTGCAGTCCCATCAGTCTTCCTTTCTTCCGGTGGACGGCCGAATGATCCCGCCGGTCGGCAGTGTCACTCAACGTCATCCCCGTACCACCATGGCTTGTCTTCCAATCGCATGTTCCAATGCACGTGCCGCATCGAGGTGAACGCATCCATCCCTTCGAGACCGAGTTCGCGAACGTTCCCACTGGCCCGCATCCCCCCGAAAGGCGCGGCCAGGTTGTCGACGACCGGATCGTTCACCCACACCGTGCCAACCGCCAGTTCCTCGTAGGCCCGCCGAACCCGATCCGGGGTGTGGGTGTAGCAGCTGGCCCCGAGACCATAGGGCGTATCGGCTGCCAGCGAGAAAGCCTCGTCGTCGTCATCGAACACCATGATTGGCAGGACCGGGCCGAAGGTCTCTTCCCGCATCAGCTCCATGTCGTGGTCGACGTCGATCACAACTGTCGGCAGAAGGTAGAAACCGGATGATCCATCCGGAATGGAGCCGCCTGCCAATACGGTTGCTCCGCCTGCCTGCGCTGCTGCCAACTGCTCGAGCACCTTGGCGCGACCCCGATCGCTGCGCATCGGACCAATCTGCGTCCGTGAATCGAACGGGTCGCCCACCCGCAGGTTGGAAGCCAATTCGACCACCCGGCCGACAAACCGGTCGTAAACGCGCCGGTGAACGTAGACCCGTTCGGTCGACGTGCACACCTGACCCGCGTTGAGGAACGACGCCCATACCACCGCCTTGGCGGCCAGTTCAGGATCGACATCGTCGAACACGATGGCTGGATCCTTCCCGCCCAGTTCGAGATGAGCCGGTTTGGCCATCTGACCGCAGATCGCCCCAATACCGGCGCCTACTTCAGTCGAACCGGTAAAGGCGACCATGTCGGTGTGCGGATGGCGGACCAGCTGCTCGCCAACCGTCCGACCGCTCCCGGCAACTACGTTGACCACGCCGGGCGGTGTGGTGGCGGCGAAGACTTCGGCCAGCACCAGCGTCGTCAACGTCGTCTCCGAGGAAGGTTTGATGACCACCGTGTTCCCGGTGGCCAGGGCCGGAGCTGCTTTGAAGGCCAGCAACAGCAGGGGGTAGTTCCAGGGGATCAGGGCGGCGATCACGCCGTACGGGACACGCACGACCAGCGAGAGCTGACCGGATTCGTTGGACGGAGCGATGCGTCCCCCGTGGACCCGGGCCAGCTCGGCGTACTGACGGAACAGGTCGGCGAACATGTCGACATAGAGGAGGTTGCGGGTGTAGGGCCGGCCGGTCTCGAGGGTGACGGTCTCCGCCAGATCCTTCTTCCGATTCAGGATCTCCGCAGCCACGGCATGCATCGCTGCGCTGCGTACCGTTTGAGGGGCGGACCACCACGAGCGTTGGGCACGAACCGCGGCCGCAACTGCAGTATCGACCTGGTCGGGCGAGGCGGCGGCCACGGAGTCGATGGGCTCACCGGTGGCGGGATTCAGGATGACGAACAGCTCGGCGGAGCCGATCTCGAAGGCTCCGTCAATCAGAAGGGGGTGGGCCGGCACATTCTCACCGGGCGGAATCCTACCCCGCTCGGAGACCGCCCCGCGCCTCGACGCCCTACGATTGGCCCGGAAGGACCCGCGACCAAGAGGTGGCATGGTGGTCGAGAACCTCAAGCTCTACATCGCCGGAGAGTGGACGGAGGGCACCGGCGACGAGTTCCACGAACTCAGGAGTCCGGTGACCGGCGAGCACATCGCCAACGTTCCCCTTGCCTCCCCCGCCGACATCGACCGGGCCGTGGAGACCGCCCGGGCGGCCACCGAGGAGATGCGTCACTGGTCTGCCTTCGAACGGGCCGACATGTGCTTGCGTATCGCCGCCGCCATCGAGCCGCTGGTCGAGGAGATCGCCCGGATCCAGACGCTGGAACAAGGCAAGCCCTACTACGCCGAATCTCTTGATGACATCGCCGAAGCCAACCAGTACTTCTACAACGCCGCCGAGGATGCCAAGCGCCTGTTCGGTGAGGTCATCCCCACCTCGGACCGGCACAAGCGGATGTTCACGTTCTTGCGTCCGGTAGGGGTGTGGGCAGCAATCACCCCCTGGAACTTCCCGGTCACCATTCCGCTCGAATATGTGGGTCCCGGGTTGGCAACCGGCAATGCGGTGATCGTCAAACCTCCCGAGTTCACTTCGTGGGCACTTCTGAAGCTGGCCGAGGCGATCGACGAGGCGGGCGTACCGAAAGGTGCGGTTTCGATCATCCCCGGGGGTTCGAGCATCGGCGAATACCTGGTGAAGCACTCCGGGATCGACGCCATCGGATTCACCGGCTCGTCGGCCACCGGGAAGAAGATCGTGTCGCAGATGGGCATCAAGCGATCCATCATGGAGATGTCCGGCAACGGTCCGACGATCGTCACCACCGACGCCAATCTCGATGCGGCCGCCTCCCGCGCCGT
The DNA here is from genome assembly GCA_035282865.1 of Acidimicrobiia bacterium. Taxonomy (GTDB): domain Bacteria; phylum Actinomycetota; class Acidimicrobiia; order Spongiisociales; family UBA4744; genus UBA4744. Next base: position 17,505 of record DATEVB010000106.1, read on the forward strand.
GTATGGCGCTTACTACAACGCAGGCCAGGTGTGTTGCGCAACGGAGCGGGTAATCGTTCTCGAGGAAGTGCACGATGAGTTCGTTGAACTCGCCGCCAAGGCGTCCGCGGACGCGGTGCTCGGAGACCCATTCGACGAAAAGACGACGATGGGCCCCCTGAACAACGAACCGACTGCCGCCAAGATGGACCGGCAGCTGGCCAACGCCAGGGAACGGGGTGCGGAGATTGTCGTGGGTGGTGGTCGGGCATCCGGTTACCCGACCGATCTCTACTACGACTTCACGGTCGTTGACCGGGTTCCCGAGGATTGTGCCTTGTCGAAGGAAGAGTCCTTCGGCCCCGTGCTTCCCATACTCACCGCCGGCGACGACGACGAGGCGGTGACAATGGCCAACCGCTCTAACCTCGGGCTGCAGGCGGCGGTCTTCACCTCCAGCCTCTCCAAGGCGTTCTGGTACGCCGACCGGGTCAGGTCGGGCACGGTGGTGGTCAACGACTCGACCGACTTCTGGGAGACGTTCCAACCTTTTGGCGGCGCGGCAGGGACCGACACCGGTTGGGGACGCGGCCGACTCGAGGAGTTCACCGACCTGCAGACGGTGGTGTTCGACCTCAAGAACGTGCAGTAAGACTTTTCCACCCTCCCTCAGGCTGCTCCCCGCCGCGGGAAGGGGAAGGCGGCCACCTGTCTTTCGCCATGCGAGACGTCTCGACCTAGCTCCTGGCCTGCGTGAAGAACTCCCCGTCGCGGATCTGCAGGTCCAGTTGATCGACGGCGGTGACCTCGTCAAAACACTTAAGGATCCCGCTCAGATCAACGGCAGGATCTGTCACTCACCCTCCCCGGACTCCCACGTATCAGCAAGGAAGGCGATTTTACCGTTGACGATGGTTGCCATGACGGCTGCATCACCGATCGATTCGAACTCAAAAATGTTCCGGTCGAGTACGACCAGATCGGCTGCCTTCCCCACCTCGACCGAGCCGGTCTCTCCGTCGAGATGGTTGACGTACGCCGAACCGGCAGTAAAGGCGGCTACCGCTTCGGCCGGAGAAACCCTCTCCTGAGGATAGAAAGGCTGCTCTTGGCGATGATCGGGCGAGACGCGCCGCACCGCCGTCTCCATCTCCTGTAGCGGATCAGGCGTTGACACGGACCAGTCGCTGCCGAATGCCAGCGTTGCCCCGTGGCGGAGCAGACTCCTGAACGGGTACTGGCGCGCACTCCGTTCGGGGCCCAAGAAAGGAATTGTCAACTCCGTCTGGTAACCCTCGTAGCAGGCCCAGAACGGCTGCCCATTGGCTACGACCCCGAGCTGCCGGAATCGCGGCAGGTCGTCAGGAGCGATCACCTGGATATGGGATACGTGGTGGCGAGCATCGCTCCACCCGTTCACTTGCCGCGCCGCGGCAACTGCATCCAGCGCGTTGCGAACCGCCCGGTCGCCGATGGCGTGGAAATGCACCTGGAATCCCTCAGCATCGAGCCTCGTGACGTACCGGAGGAGCCTCTCCGGGTCGATGAAATCGATACCGCGATTCGAAGTGGGTTGCCCGGCCGCTCCGAGATACGGATCGAGCATGGACGCCGTGAAATTCTCGGCCACCCCGTCGAGCATCATTTTGACCGAGGTCGGCCGGAACCGGCCCACCGAACCCCGGTCCCGGCGAGCGATCAA
>DATEVB010000107.1:0-3190 GCA_035282865.1 Acidimicrobiia bacterium
GGGAATCTGGTGGTTGTGCTTTCACCCTCTCTGCTCGCGCCTCTTCCGCGGGCGGGAGAGGCCAAGACATTCGCCCTTTTGTTTCTTTTCCCCTCCCGCTGGCGGGAGGGGGTTGGGGGAGGGTGGGAAACTGGTGGTTGCGCCCCCACCTCTCCGCCAGGGCAGATGCCGACCTCAGGGGCGCACGTACCACTCGCGGGACTCCCAGGGAAGGCGGCGGCGGTACGGGTCGTTGTGGCTCCAACCGGTCGCGGCGATGAACCGGGTCAACGCGCTCAGCCATCCGTAGGACAGACCGTGAAGAGCAGAATGGATTCGATCCGGCTCGGCCAGTTGGATATCAGAACGATGAGACCGACCGTCCAGATGACGAACCAGATTCCCCACGTCACCAAATCTCTCTTACGGAGCTGTTCACGGAAGTGGAATTCCACTCTGGTCATCGCCAGCTTGAGGCTGTCGGTGGTTGTCACCGGCTCGTCCCGGTAGCGGATCTCCCAACAGCCCGGCCGCAACAAACTGATCAAGTAGTCACCACCGGTGTATCCGTCATCGGTGCCCTGCCAGCTCAGCAAGCTCATCGGTCGAATCGATTCTGCAGCCTTCGGTGATGCGCCGCTCAAGGGCTTCTCCTCGACTCACTCTTCAACATACACCCGGGCGTCCTTCCGCCGGCCAGATTCCTGGAGCCAGGTTCGGGGTTAACCTACGGGGCCGTGGAAGAACAACCACCGATCCAGGTGAAGATCACCGATCCCAATGCTCCTCCTCCGAGTGGTTGGGCCGGGCTCGGCGCCTATGTGGCCCTCACCAAACCCCGGATCATCGAACTGTTGCTCATCACCACCGTGCCGGCCATGGTGCTCGCCGAAGGCGGCTGGCCGGATACCTGGCTGGTGATCGCCACCCTGATCGGCGGCACCCTTTCCGCCGGAGGCGCCAACGCCATCAACAACTACTTCGACCGGGATATCGATGTGGTGATGCGTCGCACGTCCCACCGTCCCCTGCCGAGGGACGCCATCCCGGCATCCAGTGCGCTGTGGTTCGGGATCGTCCTCGGGGTGATCGGTTTTCTGTGGTTGTGGCTATTCGTCAACCTGCCCGCCGGGCTGTTGGCCACCGCCGCCCTGCTCTTTTATGTGCTCGTGTACACGATGGCGCTCAAGCGCAGCACCCCGCAGAACATCGTCATCGGGGGAGCGGCCGGTGCCGTCCCGGTTCTGGTCGGGTGGGCGGCCGTCACCGGCGGCCTGGCCCCGGCAGCCTGGCTTCTGTTCGGGATCGTGTTCTGCTGGACGCCTCCCCACTTCTGGGCACTGGCAATTCGCTACAAAGACGACTATGCCAGCGCGGGGGTACCGATGCTGCCGGTGGTGGTCGGCGAGCAGCGCACCACCTGGTACATCCTCGGTTACTCGTTGCTGCTGACTGCGGTGAGCTTGCTGCTGTGGCCGGTGGCCCCGACCGGAGCGCTCTACCCGATCGCCGCACTGATCCTCGGCGCCCTGTTCGTCGTCGAAGCTGCCCGCCTGATTCGTACCCCTGAGCGTTCGATGGCCCTGTTCCGCTACTCGACCATCTACCTGGCAGTCCTCTTCGCCGTGATCTGGGTAGACACCGCCATCGGCTAGGGAGAGGGTGGCCAACATTTACCCCAACCCGGTCCCGTATCGTCGCTGCTCCCGTAGGGTGATCAAAGAAGGGAGGTCACCGTGACTCAGACCGTCTACCCGACGCTCCGCTACCGGGATCCGGAGGCTGCGATCTACTGGCTGGAACGGGTCCTCGGGTTCATTCTCGAGGCGGACCACCGCGACGATGATGGGGAGATCGTCCACGCCGAGATGACTTTCCGGGGCAACCGGATCATGCTCGGTCCGGTTGGAAGCGGGGAGGGGCCGTCGGGCGGCCCGGGCTGGATCTATCTGGTAGCCGACGACATCGATGGTCTGCACGGCCAGGCGGTCGAGCACGGCGCCGAAATCGTGATCCCGATCTCCGACACCGACTACGGGTCCCGCGAGTTCACCATTCGCGACAGCGACGGACACCTATGGAGCATCGGCACGTACCAACCCGACACCGGTGAGTAGGTTTCGGACAATCCCCCCGGAGGGGGGAAAGTACCGCAGCGGTGGAGCCGCTGGGGTAGTGGGGCCTCTTAATCCCCCGACCGCTGTAAACCTTGTCTTGTGTACGCAACCCTCGAACGGATCGACAACCGGGTCACGAGTTTTCTCCGCAAGTGGAGCGAACCGGCCCTGCGGATCTCGGTCGCTCTCGTCTTCATCTGGTTCGGTGCCCTCAAGATCTTCGATGTGACCCCGGTCTCCGAACTGGTCGCCAACACCGTCTACTGGTTTGATCCCGCCTGGGTGGTTCCGACCCTGGGAGTGGTCGAAGTGGCCGTCGGTTTGGGCCTCCTGTTCAAAGTGGCCCTCCGATCCGTGCTGGCGCTGTTCTTCTTGCAGATGCTGGGCACCTTTCTGGTGTTCATCGTCCAACCGGATGTGGCGTTCGTGGACGGCAACCCGCTGCTGCTGACGACCGAAGGTGAGTTCGTCGTCAAGAACCTGGTGCTGTTATCGGCCGGACTGGTGATTGGCGCCACGGGCCGCCCGCCCCGAGTGGCGGCCGGCAAACACGCCACCACCGTTTAGAACTGGAAGTGCACTGCCGGCGCTTGGGCTTCTTCTGGAGGGGATACTCTTCCCCTGGCGGGTGGGGTGTATCGCCGCGGCGAAGCGGCTGGGTGTGGTCTTTGGGATAGTCCCCCCGGAGGGGGAAAGTGCCGCCGCGGCGGAGCCGCTGGGGTAGGGGGTTGTTGTTTCCCTAGGCGGAAACGCGGGCGGCCGCGTCGGGGATGAGCCCCCGCACCAACCTCCGGCCCAACGAGGCGGCCACCGTCCCCAACCCGACCGACACGAAAGCCAGCCCGATGTGCACTACACGGAAGGCGAGTGTCTCGTCGACCGCCGCTACCCGCTGGATCACCTCCGGCACCCAGGAAACGGCCATCCACACTCCGAACCCCAACAGCACGTACCCGGCCAGGCGGGGGGTGGTCAACCGTTGCACCAGGCACGAAGCGCCGATCCACAGCAAGGCGGCCGCAAAGGCCAGCGATATCCCGATCCGGGCCCACACCACGACGGAGGCGGCGTCGACGTTATTGAGGTTGACGATC
>DATEVB010000108.1:0-2237 GCA_035282865.1 Acidimicrobiia bacterium
CGCCCGAATGGCCTTCCTGCGCGACGTCGACGAGCTACCGCAACTCCACGTGATGCACCTCGGTGGCGGCGAGGCCGAGCTGCTCACCAATATGCCGCTCGGCGTTGCCGGACTCAAATGGTTGCCGGACGGCTCGGGCCTGATTTTCCTGGCGCCCCTCTTCAAAGAAGCCCTCGACGTCGAGGCAACCCGCCGGCTCGTTGCATCCCGCCAGGAAGACCCTGTCAAGGTTCACGTCACCGAAGACCGGGTATTTCGCTATTGGGACCGCTGGCTCACCGACGGCAAGGTCCCCCATGTGTTCCGGCTCGACCTGACGTCCGGCGAGACAACCGATCTCACTCCAGGCTCCACGCGCTGGTGGAACTGGGAGACACCCGGCGACAACTTCGATGTTGCTCCCGACGGCCGGGAAATCGCCTTCTCGGCCGACACGAGCGAACCACCCCACGATCAACCTCGCTTTGCCGTCTTCACGGTGCCGGTAGAGGGCGGCGACGTCACCTGTCTGACACCCGACGGAAGTGGCCACGAGCGGCGTCCCCGCTACAGCCCCGATGGGGCCTACCTCGTGTACGGGATGCAGCGTGAACTCGACTTCTATGCGGATCGGGTGCGACTGGTCCGCTACCACCGGACAGCCTTCGAGCACAGGGTCCTGACCGAAGAATGGGATCGGTCGGCCGCCGAGTGGGAGTTCGCTCCGGACGGGACGTTGACTTTCACCGCCGAGGATCGCGGCCGCGTCAACCTGTACCGCATCGGGCTGGAGCCGGGAACGCCCAGTCTTGTCGCCACCGGCGGCACCTACGCCGCCCCTCGCCCGACCAAGGATCGGGTGTTCGCGCAATACCAGGAGCTCAGCCAGCCAACCGAGATCGTCGAGGTGGGCCAAGAGGTCGTTCCGATCACCACCTTCACCGATGGAGTCATGAGCGAACTCAATCTCGGCGATGTTGAGGAACTCGAGTTCAAAGGCGCCGATGGCCACCCGGTACAGGGATTTGTGGTCTACCCGCCGGACTTTGACCCGACCACGACCTGGCCCCTGGTGCACAAGATCCACGGCGGCCCGCACGGGATCTTCGGCGACTTCTTCCATTTCCGCTGGAACGCCCATGCCTTTGCCGCCCCCGGGTACGTGGTGGCGATGGTCAACTTCCACGGATCGACGTCGTGGGGCCAGGATTTCGCAACATCGATCCACGGCGAGTGGGGCCTGAAACCAACCGACGACATCCTCGCCGCCACCGACCAGCTGATCGAACGCGGGTTCATCGATCCGGACCGGATGGCCATCTCAGGCGGCTCGTACGGGGGGTACTTGACGGCCTGGCTGACGACCCAAACCGATCGGTTCGTTTGCGCCATCGCTCACGCAGCCGTGACCAACCTGGGCGGCATGTATGCCAGCGACTTCACGCAGGGCCGGCCCCGCGCCTATGGAGCCGAGTACTTCGATGATCGCCAACGGGTCGAGCGGTGGAGCCCCAGCGCCCATGCCGCCGGCTACAGCACCCCGACGCTGGTGATCCATGGTGAGCAGGACTACCGGGTGCCGGTGACGCAGGGTCTCGAGTTGTACGGGGTCCTCAAGGCCAAGGGGGTCGAGGCCAGGCTCGTCTACTACCCGGATGAGAACCACTGGATTCTCAAGCCTCGCAACTCGATTCACTGGTACGGCGAGGTATTGGGCTGGTTGGAGCGCTACCTCTCTCCCGTTCTTACGTGAGAAGCCCGGGCAACAATGCGGCGCAAAAAGCTTCGACTGTTGGTTGAGGGTTTGGAGTGAGTACACCGCAAACTCCAGAAACGTCGCCAAAAGGCCAGGTCAACGGACCTCTTACGCGCCGGCTGCGCGTAAGACGATTTTGTAGTTCGCGACCTCGACTACTACATGAACCACCCGCTCCTTCTAGGGTGATGGGACCATGCCAGACACCGTGATCGTTTTTGCCGGCGGTGACCCCATTCCGCCCTCCGCGGTGGCAGACCTGCCCGAGGATGCCTATGTCGTCGCGGCCGATTCCGGGCTCGATCGGGCCCGGGAATTGGGCTTTGAGATCGATCTCCTGGTCGGCGACCTCGACTCCATCAGCTCGGACGGACGGCAACAAGCAGAAGCAAACGGCACCCGGATCGAGCGCCACCCGGTTTACAAAGACGCCACCGACATGGAGCTGGCGTTGAAGGCAGCCCGCAGGCAGGGGGCCCGCCGTGTCATCGTCATCGGCGGG
>DATEVB010000109.1:0-5900 GCA_035282865.1 Acidimicrobiia bacterium
CGTCGGCGCAGCGCGCCGAGACGAGGGGGTACATGGCTTCGAGGTCGTCGAGGGTGATGTCGATCCCGGGGTACTCGCCCTCATAGGCCGGATCGAAGAACGGGAGCTCGGGGTTTCGTCGGGCGATCTCGATGATGAGCATCCCCATCTGGGTGCCCCAGTCGCCGAAGTGAACATCCCCAAGCGTGTCGTGGCCGAGGAATCGGGCTATGCGTTTGAGCGAATCGCCGATGATGGTTGCCCGCAGGTGTCCGGCGTGCATTTCCTTGGCGACGTTGGGGCCGCCGTAGTCCACCAGTACCCTGAGCGGCCGGATCTCCGGCACCCCGAGCCGAGGGTCATCGGCTACCAGCTGCATCTCTCCTGCCAGGAATTCGTCGGTCAGGCTGATGTTGATGAATCCGGGTCCGGCCACGGAGAGCACGGCGAAACGACCGTCTCCCTGTACCCGATCGACGATGACCTGGGCAATCTCCCGCGGTGGTCTCCCGGCCGTCTTGGCGGCCGGCAGCGCTCCGTTACATTGGAACTGCCCCAGATCGGGCCGTTGCGAGACGGCCACAGTGCCGAGCGCCCGGTCGAGGCCGGCCCGCTCGAAGGCGTCACCGAAGATTCGATTGAGATCGTTGAGAAGGGACATGTGCTGCCGTTGTCGGGACTTCCTGCAGGATAGGCTGCCGATGCACCGTCTCCGGACGATGGCCGTGGTCGCCGGGCAGCCGGAGCCGGTGAAGGTGGAGGGCTCGGCGGTGGCGCCCGGTCGGGGACCGGTGCTCGTCCATCCCAGCCGGGCGGAGCTGGGAGGTGATCTGCCCGGCCGGGTGACCCACGTGTGGTACCGCGGTCCCTACCGCGACTACCGGCTGGACAGGGCGGCCGGGCTCGTCGAGATACGTCGCGCCGGCGCGCCCGTCGCCCGATCGGGAGAGCGGATCAATTGGAGCCTCCGCCGCGTGTGGTCGGTCCCCGACGGTGCACCCGGAAACGCCCATGTCTGACCGGGATGTGACCCCCGGTCTTCTCACCTAGTGGATCCTTGCCCCCGGCCAAGGGATCGGACCGGCCTTCGATGGATCCACAGCCAACCTCGGACCGCGACCTTATGCTTCAGACTTCAAACTGCGAGCGTTGGCGGCCGGGAGGTGGGAGCGTGAAGTGGGTACGGAGGATCTTGACCGGTTTGCTGGCGGTGGTCGTGGTGCTGGTGGCCGCCGTGTGGCTCACCACCTTCCATCCCCGCTCCGTTCGAGCCGAGGCAGTCACCTGCCCCGAGAACGCTCCCTCCCTGCAGCCGGGACAGTCACTCGAGGTGATGTCCTGGAACGTTCAGTACATGGCCGGCAAGGGGTATGTCTTCTGGTACGACCTCTTCGATGAGTCGGGTCCCGATGAACGGCCTTCCCCGTTGGCGATCACGGCCACCTTCGAGGAGGTGGCTCGCGTCATCACCGAAGAGTCGCCCGACGTGATCTTGCTCCAGGAAGTCGATGACGGGGCTTCCCGAACCGATAGAGAGGACCAGCTCGCCCGCCTCCTCGGCATGCTGCCGGATGACTACGCCTGCTCCGCCAGCGCCCTGTACTGGAAAGCTCTCTTCGTGCCCCATCCCCGCATCATGGGCTCGGCCGGGATGAAGCTGTCGACCATCTCCCGATACCGGATCGACGCCGCCACCCGGCACCAGTTGGCGATCATGCCCTCCGATCCGCTCACCCGGCAGTTCAACTTCCGGCGGGCGATCCTGGAAGTCCGTATCCCGGTGGCGGGCGGCGCCGAATTGGTTGCGCTCAACACTCACCTCGACGCCTTTGCGCAGGGCACCGACACGATGCAACAGCAGGTGGCGCTGGCCAAGGGGTTGCTGGACGACCTCAGCCGGGCGGGGAATCCGTGGGTGATCGGTGGGGATTTCAACCTGCTGCCTCCCGGGCCGCAGTACGAAAACCTGCCTCCCGATCAGCGCGTCTACTATGCCGCAAATAGCGAGCTGGCGGTTCTGACCGACGCCTACCCATCGGTACCCTCACTGGAAGAGGCCAACGGCACGGACGCAGCCGCCTGGTCAACGCATTACCCGAACGATCCTGCGGTCGCGGGACCGGACCGGACCATCGACTTCCTGTTCTTCAGCCCGGTCCTGGAATTGGGGGATCACTTCGTTCGCAATGCCGACACGCAGGCGATCTCAGATCACCTACCGGTGGTTGCCAGGCTTTCGCTACCGTGAGCTCTGAGGCCTGACCCCATCGTTTCGTCGTGGACCGGACGGCTGGTACGAACGATGGGCCGCCCGGAAGCCCCCCGTCATACCGCCCGCCGGCGCCACACCAAAAGGTGCGTACGACCTGGGAGGGCGCGTGCCTCTACCTACCGCAGCTCTGACTCGGTATCTGGATCTATTTCAAATGCCGGTCGAGGTACTCGATGACGTAGGCGATCGCCTCGCGTTGCACGTCGTTTACCTCGTAGTCGCCGTCTTCGCCGCGCATTGGATAGATATATCCGTGGAGGTCGTGGTCGTACGACACCCACTCAACGTCCTTGCCGGCCTCGGCCAGCAGCTCGTAGTTCAGGCGGAAGATACCCTGCAGCTCGTCGGTCTCCCGTCCCATCACGAGGATGGGCGTCCGGATGCCCGCGATTCGCGCCGAGGCAACCTCGAGGTCGATGCGCCGACGAACGTTCTCGACCTCCCTCATCAACATCGACTCGATGTTGCGGAGTCGGGTCTCCTCATTGACGAAGGCGGTGTCGTCTGGAGTCAATGCCAGGTACTCGTGAGATGCAGGCTCACTGGCGACGGCGACTGCAGCACCGTGGTATTCGGACGTGATTTTCATGACCATCTCGCCCCCGTGGCTCATGCCAACGAGTCCCACCCGGTCGGCGTCGACAAAGGGCAGTTCCTTGACGAAGTCGATGATGGCGATCTCGTCCTCGTACTCGAGTGGCGAGCGGTTGAAGAGCTCCCGGCCCTGACGCATGTCCCGGACGAGCGGCCCGCCGTTGTTGTAGCCGAGTTCGACCTCGGTCCGGTAGCGGAGCCAGGCGCAGGCATAACCTGCCTCGACCAGGCGGTCCATGATGTAGCCACGGTGGGCGCATGCCTTGCGGATCCAGGCCATGCCCTCTCCACCATTACCGGAGGCGAGAAGCACGATGGGAAAGGGCCCATCCCCTTGTGGCTTACGGAGCCCGATCGGAGCGTACAAGCCGTCCCACACTTCGACGTACATCAGGTGCACGTTGTGTCCGGCGATCGATTCGATGATCTCGACCCGTTCCGGGTCCATTGGCGCGATCCTTTCGGCCGGCTCCCATGACATCCCTCGAAGTTCTCAGTACTTCGCCAGTTCCAGTGCGTGGCGCACGATGCCTTCGGTGTTGGGCATCACCATCTCTTCCAGTTTGGAGGCGAACGGGAAGGTCGGCACGTCGGGGGTGGCGTACCTGCGCACGGGAGCGTCGAGCAGTTCGAAGCCCTTGTCCGATGCCTGGGCGGCGATCTCTGCCCCGAACCCCACAAACTCGTTGTCTTCGTGGACGATCAGCAAACGGCCCGTCTTGGCGAGTGAAGCCTCCACCGTCGGCCAATCGAGAGGCTTGATCGAGCGGAGGTCGACCACTTCAGCCGATAAGCCCTGCTCGGCGAGAATGTCGGCGGCCTCGAGCGAGTAGTAGGACATGGTCCCGTACGCGACGATGGTCAGGTCGGTGCCCGCCCGGCGGACTGCGGCCCGGCCGAGCGGGACACGGTAGTCGCCGGCTGGATACGGTCCCTTGGCCAGGCGGTACAGCTTCTTGGGTTCGAGAAACAGGACGGGATCGGGATCCTCGATCGACGAAACCAGCAAACCCTTGGCGTCGGCCGGTGTCGAAGGTACCACCACCTTGAGACCGGGCACGTGCGCGTAGAACGCCTCGATTGACTGCGAGTGGTAGAGCGCACCGTGTATCCCTCCCCCGTAGGGAGCCCGGATCACCATCGGACATTGCCAGTCGCCGTCGGAGCGGTAGTGGATCCGGGCGACCTCAGACACGATCTGGTCGAAGGCGGGGTGGATGAAATCGGCGAACTGGATCTCGGGTATCGGGATCTTTCCGGCCGCGGCCAACCCTACGCCGATACCGATGATGAGAGCTTCGGCCAGTGGCGTGTTGAAACAGCGGTCCTTGCCGAACACCTCGGTGATGCCCTTGGTTGCCTTGAAGGCGCCACCCTTCGGGTCCGCTATGTCCTCTCCGAAGATCATTGCCTCGGGATGGGCGGCCATCATCTCGTGCAGTGTCTGGTTGATGGCGGTGATGAGGTTGACCTCTTCACCGGCCGGGTCGGCTTCAACGCTGGTGACCGGATCACGCGGCGTTATGGGCAGCGCATAGACTCGAGCCAGTGGATCGTCGCCGGCCGGAGCCGCTTCGGCCTGGCGCACCGCGGCGGCCAAGTCATCGGTGATGTCCGACTCCATCTGCTCCTCGAGCGTTTCGCTCAGTAACCGGGTCTCGATCAGATACTGCTTGAGGAGTATGAGCGGGTCCCGGCGCCGCCACGATTCGACTTCTTCGCGGGTGCGGTACAGCTTGTCGTCGTCATCAGACGTGTGGGCGTAGTAGCGGTAGGTTTTCGCTTCGATCAGGGTCGGCCCGTCGCCGCGCCGGGCCCGGTCGACCGCTTCACGGGCGATGGCATACACGGCCAGCGGGTCGTTGCCGTCGACCGCCACGCCGTGCATGCCGTATCCCAGGGCCCGATCGGCGACCTGGCCGGCCACCTCCTCGGCGACCGGAACGGAGATGGCGTACTGGTTGTTCTCGATGACGACGATCAGCGGCAAGCGATGGATCCCGGCGAAGTTCATTGCCTCGTGCCAGTCACCTTCCGAGGTCGAGCCCTCACCGCCGTAGACGATGACTGCCCCCGGCCCGCCGTCCTTCTGGATGGCGTAGGCGATTCCGGCCGCATGCGGGTACTGGGTGGCTATCGGAGAGGAGTGGGAGAACATGCGGCTTTTCCGCAGCGACCAGTGATTGGGCATTTGCCGCCCTCCACTGGTCGGGTCCGACTTCCTGGAGAAGACCCCCAGGAAGATGTCGAGGGGGCGGAATCCCCACCCCAGCACAACGCCGACGTCGCGGTAATACGGCAGACACCAGTCCGTGTCCGGATCCATCGCCATGATGCTGGCGACCTGTGCACCCTCATGCCCCGACGACGACACCACAAACGGGGCGCGCCCCTGCCGGTTCAGTGCCCACATCCGGTCGTCGATCCGCCGGGCTTCGAGCATGGTCCGGTACATCGCCAGGACTTGCTCGTCCGAAAGGCCCAGGTGGCGGTGATCCTCCTTCAGCTCCGCTGCCTCCACCGACGCTCCCCTCACGTTCCGTTGACTTCCGTCCAGGCAAGGCCGCCTCGTGATAGCCGGCGAAGGTCGCTGATCATTTCGATGCGCTTGGTTGCCAACTGCATGGCTGCGTCCTGGGGGTTGATGCCCCGTTCTTTGGCCACCGTCAGGACGTCCAGCGTGCGCCGGCCGATCACGCTGACATGATGCATCGCCCGCTTTTCAGAGTAGCCCTGCAACTCCTCGAAGACATTGATGAGACCACCGGCATTGACCAGGAAGTCCGGCGCGTAGAGGATGCCGCGTTCGGCCAGCAGCAAAGCGTCCTCCTCGTTCTCCAGCTGATTGTTGGCGCTCCCGGCTACCGCCTCGCAGTTGAGTTTGGGGATGCTCCTCTGGTTGAGGATGGCACCGAGGGCGCACGGAGAGAACACGTCACAATCGACGGTCATGATTTCTTCGAGTCCGACCGCCTTCACCCCGAGGTCATCGACAGCCTTGGCGAGCGCCGGTTGATAGATGTCGGCGACGATCACCTCGACTCCTTCGTTAGAT
>DATEVB010000110.1:0-23269 GCA_035282865.1 Acidimicrobiia bacterium
AGCCCGAATCGGGCTCGCCGGGGGGATCGTTCGCGACACCAAGGCGTCACCAGAAGGGCCAACCGCAGACTACCAACCCCGCAGGCAAGGCTGGCCGGTATTGTTCTCACCTATGGTGAAAGGGGCGGCCGAGAACACGCGGCCATTGAGTCTGGTTCGGCGAGGTTCGTTCGCTCGCCTGTGGTGGGCCGGGGTCTTTTCCAGCTTCGGCGACTGGGTGGCGTTGTTCGCCACGATCGCACTGGCCGACGAACTCGGTGGGGTGGCCGGAATCCTCGTTCCTCTCTCGGCCCGCATGCTTCCCGGCTTGTTGGGGGCCGTGTCCGGAGTCATGGCAGATCGGTTCAACCGCAAGTTGACGATGGTCACGGCCGACGTGGCCAGGGCTCTCCTGGTCCTCTCGCTCGTGTTCGTCGACAACCTGGCCATGCTGTTCCTGGTCTCGTTTCTCATGGAGACCCTCACGCTGTTCTGGCAACCGGCCCGGGATGCCAGCCTTCCCAATCTGGTCCCAACGGGCCGCCTGGTAGCCGCCAATTCCATCACGCTGGTCGCCACCTACGGCAGTCTGCCCGTCTCGTCGGCATTCTTCTCTTTCCTGGTGACGGTTGCAGACTGGTTGCCGGACCTGGCCGGATTCGGCAAGGACCTTGGTCCGGCGTTCACCTTTGACGCCTTCACGTTCCTCCTCTCGGCGTTCCTGGTGGCCAGGATCCCGATTCCCAGACCGGAAGTAGCCGGCCACCGCAAGGCAAAGGGTGCCTTGGATTGGAGGGCGCCGCTCCGGGATCTGAACGAAGGTGTGCGGTTCGTGGTCGGCGACCCGAGCGTGCGCAACGTGATCGTGGGGATGGCCACCGCCCTCTTCGGAGCGGGCATCTTCTTCATCCTCGGTCAACCGTTCTCTCGTAATGTCCTGGGAGGGGGCAATTCCGGCTTCGGGGTGCTCATCACCGCGCTGGGAAGCGGCGTCGGTGGTGGAATGCTGGTGCTCGCCACCCTGGGTTCCAGGATCGGGCGTCGCGATCTCGCCTTCGCGATCAGTCTCATCCTGACGGGGGCAGCCATCACGATGGTCACGACGATGAATTCGGTTTTCGGTGCCGCCGGCTGGTTGTTCCTGGCCGGGATCGGGGCCGGGTCGTCCTACGTCATGGGATACACCCACCTCCACGAAAGTGTTGGAGATGACATGCGCGGGAGGACCTTTGCGGCCCTCTACACGCTGGCGAGGACATCTTTGCTGATCTCGATCGCGTTGGGTGGTGCGACTGCGGCGGCGCTGGACGGCGTTCTTCCGGCGCCATTCGATAACGGGATCCGCAATTCTCTCGCCATCGGAGGGGCGATTGTCTTGTCGGCGGGCCTGGTGACGTTGTGGAATCTACGAGGCACCATCTCGGGTCCCGAATTCAGCGAGGAGACCTACCGGACGCTGAAAGACGCCAGCGATGCGTTCACATCGGTGCGGGGCCGCCGCCGGTCGGCTGAGGACGAAAGGTGAGCCGCGGCCGTTATATCGCCCTCGAGGGGATTGAAGGCGCCGGGAAGTCGACGATCCAGGATTACCTGGTGGGCGCACTGAGCAGTGACGGGTATGAGGTCGTCACCGTGCGAGAGCCCGGTGGCACCTCGACCGGCGAAGGAATCCGCCGGCTCTTGTTGGACGGTGAGGATATGGCGCCCTGGACCGAAGCGCTGCTGTTCGCCGCCCAGCGGTCCCAGCTCGCACAAGAAGTGATCAGGCCGGCCCTGGATCGAGGTGCATGGGTGATCGGCGACCGGTCGGTCTACTCATCCCTTGCCTATCAGGGCGGCGGGCGCGAGTTGGGAATCGATGCTGTTCGCAGGGTGAACCAAGCAGGGCTCGGCAGCACGTGGCCCGACCTGGTGATCGTGTTGGTCGTCGATCCTGAAGCGGGCCTGGCTCGCCAGGAGGGAGCGGACCGTATCGGAGGTCAGGGGGTTGAGTTCCAGCAGGCGGTGGCCCGAATCTACGGGGAACTGGCCTCGGCCGAGCCGGATCGCGTGGCGCTGGTCGATGCTTCCGGGTCCCTCGGCGAGGTCGCCGAGCAGGTCGTACAATTGGTGCGCGACCGATGGTGAGCGGGCCCTTCGCCGGGCTGATCGGACACGAACGCGTTCTCGGTCTGTTGGAGAGGGAGATCGCGGCTCCTGCTCACGCCTATCTCCTGGCCGGTCCTTCCAACGTAGGGAAAGCGACCGTAGCTCATGAGTTTGCCGCCGCCCTCCTGTGTAAACAGGCGGGACGGCATGATTCCCCCTGCTCGTCCTGTCGGCGGGCCGCCTCGGGGAACCATCCGGATCTCATCGCCGTCGAGCCCGACGGGAGAACGGCATTGTCGGTCGAGCAAGCCCGGGCGACGGTCGCCCAGGCGCCCATGTCGCCCGTCGAAGGAGACAGGAAGGTGTTCGTCTTCGACGAAGCGGGCTCCATGTCCGAACAAGCGGCTAATGCTCTCTTGAAGACGCTCGAGGAACCGACCCCGTCTACGGTCTTCGTGCTGGTGGTGGAATCAGAAGATGATCTCCCGGCAACCATCGCCAGCCGGTGCCGCACCGTGCAATTCGGCCGGGTGCGGGAAGAGACCCTCATCGCGGCCCTTGAAGAGCGCGGCATCGGAGCCGGGCAAGCCGGAGAGGCGGCTCGGATCTCAGGAGGCCGTCCCGGCCTGGCGTTGGGTTTGGCCACCAACCCGGACGTGGCCGCCTACCGGGACGTGTGGCTCAGTGTGCCCGTACGGGTGTCGCCTCATCCGGGAGAAGCATTCCGTTTGGCCGATGAGGTGCTCGAGGCGGCCGAGCCATTGCTGAAAACACTCGACGCACGGCAGACAGGCGAAGAGACCGATGACCTTCCACCCTCGACGCTCAAAGTCCTCCGGGAGCGCTACGAGCGCGACCGTCGCAGGGAGAAGCGGGCTCTCCATGTGACCGGCCTGGAGATTCTCGCATCCTGGTACGCCGACGCAGCCTCCGCTCAGTTCGGGGGACCGGTTCGTAATCATGACATCCCGGCGGCCACGCTGGCGATGATTCGACCGGACGCGGCGGTGGCCAACGCCGAGAGAGTGCTGAACGCGGTGACCGAGTTGCAGGCGAACCAGCGTCCCCAGCTGGTGTTCGCGGCGTTGTTCGCCGAACTGACTCCGGCGACCTGACCAATGCCGGCGAACGGGAGCCGGAGCGGGGATTTGAACCCCGGACCTGCTCATTACGAGTGAGCTGCTCTACCCCTGAGCTACTCCGGCGCGGCGCATAAGTTAGCAGCGGGCGGCCGGAAGCCGGCAACCTGCGGCGGTAGGTAGTCGGCTCACGGCAACCGCCATCTGCCAACCACGGACCACAAGAAGACGAACTGCAGACGGCCAACCGCCTACCGTCGGCCACTTCCAACTTCGTACTTCTTACCTCCTCAGGTATCGTCCTGACTGTCCGATGGGGGAGCCCTGGTTGGCTGATCAGGCCGATTTCGAGAGAGACGCCATGCAGTACGCGCCGCAGTTGTATTCGGCTGCGCTCCGAATGACACGGAACACGGCCGACGCCGAGGACGTCGTGCAGGAGACGTTCCTCAAGGCATACCGGGCGTATCACACTTTTCAGGAGGGGACCAACCTGAAAGCCTGGTTGTATCGCATCCTCACCAACACGTACATCAACAGGTATCGAAAGCAAGCGAAGCGGCCAACCGAGGTCGACTTTGGCGAGGTCGAGGATCTGTACCTCTACAAGCGACTGGGTGCGGAGCAACCGAGCGGCGCCTCGCGGAGTGCCGAAGAGGAAGTGCTCGAACAGTTCGTCGAAGCCGATGTGAAAGCAGCCGTCGAGGATCTACCCGAGCACTTCCGGATGCCCGTACTTCTGGCCGACGTGGAGGGTTTTTCTTACAAGGAGATTGCAGAAATCTTGGACATTCCCATCGGAACCGTGATGTCGCGACTCCACCGGGGAAGAAAGGCGCTCGAAAAGGCGTTATGGGCGTTTGCAGAGCAACACGGGCTCACTGGAGAACAGGTGGCAGGAGATGAGTAAGCACATCTGCGAAGATGCGGTGGCGGAGGTCTACTTCTACCTGGACGGTGAGCTCGGCCGGCTGAAGAAAGCCCGCATCAAACGTCACCTGAAGAAATGCCCGCCCTGCATGGGGGCGTTTAGTTTTGAGAGCCGCCTGAAGAGCATTGTGCAGGAGCGGCTCCGCGAAGAACCACGGCCTGAAGTGATGGATCGTCTGCGAGGCTTCCTCGAGGAAAACGAACCGGGTTTCGGGAAACAGACGTCGGCAGGCTCCTAGCTCACGCCGGCGGCGGGTTAGGCTGTAACGGTCATGTCTCATCTTCACCGCCGATCTCTGGCTCTCCTCGTCATCGGGTTGCTGGTCTTGATCCTTGCCCCGGCCGGGCTGGCTCAAGTGGAGACACCTACGGAAACCACCAACACGACGGTCGAACAGGGTGCGGTGGTCGATGTGCCCGAGCCTGCCGTCGAGATCGTTCCCGAGGCGCCGGCCGAGGTGCAGCCGGCGTGGACGTTCCGATATCTGGTCCCGACTTCGTTGGTGATCGCTCTGCTGGTGGTCGTGGGGAGCATCGTGGCCTACTTCCTCAAAGTGGTGCGAACCAGGTACCGGCTCATCCAGTGAGCGGCCGGATTCCCTGGTCGTTAGCGGCCGGAATAGCCAGGAGAGTGGCCGGCCGTTATCCGCTCGGGGGTACCTACCACGAAGGTCTCCTTCGCAGCCAGGCTCCAGAGTTCGTGGCTCGAGCGGGTCGGTTGGTGATGGAGGAGACCGGCCTGACGGGTCCCGGTGTGCCGCGGGTGGCGGTAGTGTCCCGCGCCGAGTGGGCGGAGCGGAACATCCGGTTCTTCTCGAAGATGCTGGAGCCCGCAGACGATCGCCTGACAGAGCGCTTCCAGAAGTCTGGTCTGGTCGGAAAGGCCGCCGCCCTCACGTCCGAACGACTCGTGGCGGCGGAGATGGGGGCGCTGCTGGGTTTCATGGCCCGACGAGTGTTGGGTCAGTACGAACTGGTGTTGCCGGCCGACGAGGACGACGACGGCGACACGGTGTACCTGGTCGGTGAGAACGTCTTGAGTCTGGAGCGGACCCACCAGTTCCGTCCCCTCGAGTTCCGCTTCTGGTTGGCGTTGCATGAGTGCACGCACCGGTTGCAGTTCGTGGGGATCCCCTGGATGCAGGGCTACTTCCTCGGGATGGTTCAGGAACTGGTGGCCACCGCTCAACCCGAGCCGGGACGTTTCGGGCGTCTCGTTGCGGAAGCTCGAGCCGCCGCCGCCGAAGGTCGCCCTCTGGTTGGCGATACGGGGCTGCTGGGCCTTTTTGCCACCGATGACCAGCGAGCGTTGCTGGACCGGGTCCAGGCGTTGATGTCGTTCCTGGAGGGACACGGTCATGTGGTGATGGACCGAATCGGTGGTCGCGTGCTGGTTACCCAGCAGCGGATGTCGGACACCTTGAAGCAACGTCGCAAAGATCCCCGTACGGCGGCTTTGTACCGCCTGACCGGTCTCGAAATGAAGATGCGCCAATACGAGCTCGGTGGGCGGTTCGTGCTGGGGGTCGAGAAGCGGGCCGGGTGGAGCGCGCTGGACCGGGCCTGGCAAAGCCCCGAGCATCTGCCGACGTTGGACGAGATCGAGCATCCGGAACGATGGCTGGCTCGCGTCGCCTGACCGGCCTGAGCGGAGACGTTCTCGCCAGCGTTGAGGAACACCTGCCGGATGGGCGCCTGGTCGTTGCCTTGAGCGGAGGTGCCGACAGCGCCGTATGTGCCTGGGCTGCTAATCGGCTCAGGGGAGGGGTGCGGGCGGTGCACGTCGACCATGGATGGCCGGCATCAGCCGCCCTGCGTCGGGCCGCGCAGCAGGTGGCCGGGCACCTCGGTCTTGGCATCTCGGTGGTCGAAACGCAAGTTGAACCCGGCCCGTCCCCGGAGGGGCAGGCCCGGCTCGCTCGGTATGAAGCCTTAGAGGATGAGCTTGCCTCGGACGAGTGGCTGCTCACCGGGCACACGATGGATGACCAGGCAGAGACGGTCCTCGGCAATCTCCTGCGGGGTGCCGGCGCGGCGGGATTGTCGGGCATTCCAAGACGCAGGGGGCGGATCGTCCGACCCCTGCTGGACGTTGCCCGGGCCGCAACGCGGGAACTGGCGGCGTTGCTCGGGCTGCCCTGGGCAGACGATCCGACCAACCTGGACACTGCGCTGCGTCGTAATGCGCTGCGTCGTGATGTCATCCCTTACCTCGAAACCCGCATCAACCCTTCCGTCCGGGCCGCGCTGGTCCGGCTGGCCTCCGCCGTCGATGAAGACGAGCGGTTCCTCGACGAAACGGCCCGGGCCATTCCGATTGAGACCAGCGGCTCGACGGTACGCTTGCCGGCACCGCTGCTGGCTACGGTGCCGAATCCAGTGGCGGCTCGGGCTGCTCGCCGGGCACTGCGGGAGATCCACCATGGCTATCCCGGTTCGTCGGCCGACGTGGCGGCGATCCTGTCGGTTGCCAAGGGCGGTCGTCCTGTCGAACTGGCCGGTTCGGTGCGGCTGGAGCGGAACGGCGTCTGGGTCACCCTCGAACGGCCGGACCTTCCGACGAGTCCGTCACCGACACCGTGGCCGTTCCCCGGGATCGTTCGGGCCGGGTCGTGGAACTTCGAGGCGTGGTTGGAAGTGACTCCACCACTCGTGTTCCCCCTGTCCCCATTCGCGGAAGTGTTCGACGCCGACACCATGCCGGCGTCGGTCACGGTGCGCACGATGGAGCCCGGTGACCACGTCGCCATCGTCGGAGGCACCAAACCCCTCACCGACGTCCTGGCTGAAGCGCGCATCACGCCCGCTCAACGATCGAGGTGGCCGGTCGTGGCGACGAACGGTGATGTGATCTGGGTTCCGGGGGTGCGGAGGGCCGATGCCGGTTGGGTGGGTAGGGCAACCAGGCGCTACCTTTGGGTTCGCGCCACAGTGGAGGAAAGCTCGTGAAAGTCGGGAAGGTACTGATCTCTGCCGAAGAGATCGCCGCCAAGCTGGAGGAGATGGGGGGCACCATCTCCTCCGACTATCAAGGCAAAGATCTCCTGATGGTAGGTGTCTTGAAGGGGGCGTTCATCGTCATGGCCGACCTGGCGCGTCATATCGAGCTGCCGGTCGAGTTCGACTTCATGGCCGTGTCGTCGTATGGCGCGGCCACCCAGACATCCGGGGTCGTGCGGATCCTCAAAGACCTCGATCAGGAAATCGCCGGACGTCATGTGCTCATTGTCGAGGACATCATCGATTCCGGGCTGACGCTCAACTACCTCCTCAAGAGTCTGCGAGTGCGGCGCCCGGAGTCGCTGGAGGTGGCCGCCCTGCTGGTCAAAGAAGGTATCGAGCGAACCCCGCTCGATATCAAATACACAGGTTTCACCATCGGCCCCGAGTTTGTGATCGGCTACGGGCTCGACTACGCGGGAAAGTTCCGGAACCTGCCCTATGTGGGCGTCATGGACGAGGATTCGCGGTAACGCCGTCAACGGTGCCTCCAACGGCCGTGGCTTACCTCCGCGATCTGCATACCATGGTGAAGACCCGCCGGGTTGCGCTGGTCACAGACGGTGATACGGTGATGCCCGGGCCATACTTATAACTCGACGAGGAGTCTCTTGACCCGAACCTTCCGCTCCATCTTGACGTACGGGCTCATCGTGCTCGTGATGCTGATCCTGTTGCAGCAATGGATGGGTGGCATCGAACAGCCGGAAGAGATCTCCTACAGCGAATTCTGGGATCGTCTCGAGGACGGTGAAGTCGCCACCGCCGTCCTGTTGACCAAATCAAACGTCCTCACGGGTGAGTTCGTCGGCGAAGTTGACGACACTCCCGACTACCGCATCGACTACCCACCCGAAGAGGAAGACGAACTTTCGGCTGTCTTGCGGGCGAAAGGCGTCGACGTCCAAATCGATGGCGAGCCGGCGGGCATCTTGGAGATCCTGTTGAGTTTCCTCCCGTGGTTGTTCCTGATCGGGTTCATGGTCTTCATCTTCATGCAGATGCAGGGCAGCGGAAACCGCGTGATGCAGTTCGGGAAATCTCGTGCCAAGCAGGTCACGAAGGACATGCCCAAGGTGACCTTCCAGGATGTGGCCGGACTGGACGAGGCCATCGAGGAACTGGAGGAGCTCAAGGAGTTCTTGCAGAACCCGGACAAGTTCCGGGCGCTGGGAGCCAAGATCCCGAAAGGTGTGCTGTTGTTTGGTCCGCCGGGAACGGGGAAGACCCTGCTGGCGCGGGCAGTGGCCGGTGAGGCGGGCGTTCCGTTCTTCTCGATCTCGGGGTCCGATTTCGTCGAGATGTTCGTTGGAGTCGGGGCCAGTCGTGTGCGGGATCTGTTCGAACAGGCCAAGGCCCAGGCGCCGGCCATCGTGTTCATCGATGAGATCGACGCAGTCGGCCGTCACCGGGGAGCCGGTTTGGGCGGTGGCCATGACGAACGTGAACAGACTCTGAACCAATTGCTGGTGGAGCTGGACGGATTCGACGTCAACAGCGGCGTCATCGTGATTGCCGGCACCAACCGGCCCGACATCCTGGACCCGGCCCTGCTTCGGCCGGGCCGCTTCGATCGGCAGATCGTTGTCGACCGCGCCGACCTTGCGGGCCGCAAAGCCATCCTGGCGGTGCATGCTCGCGGCAAGCCCCTCACCAAAGACGTTGATCTGGAGGTGCTGGCCCGGCAAACCCCCGGGTTCACCGGAGCCGATCTGGCCAACCTGATCAACGAGGCTGCGTTGTTGGCGGCCCGGCGCGCTAAGAAGGAGATCTCGATGGATGAGCTCGAGGAGTCCATCGAGAGGGTCATTGCCGGACCTGAACGCAAGAGCCGGTTGATTTCCGAGGAAGAGAAGCTGGTGATCGCCTATCACGAGACCGGTCATGCTCTCGTTGGGTGGGCCCTCCCCATGGCCGACCCCATCCACAAGGTGACGATCATCCCGCGCGGCCGATCTCTCGGGCACACGCAGGCCTTGCCGACGGAGGACAAGTATCTGATGAGGCGCAGTGAGCTGGTTGATCAGCTGGCGATGCTGCTCGGTGGGCGAACTGCCGAAGAGCTCATCTTCGTCGATCCCACCACCGGTGCCGCCAACGACATCGAGAAGGCGACTGCGATCGCCCGCAAGATGGTGATGGAATACGGCATGAGCGATCGGTTGGGCCCGATGCAGTACGGGCATGCCAACGGAGAGGTGTTTCTCGGCCGCGACTACGGCCGCCAGCAAGATTATTCCGATGAGGTTGCGTCCTTCATCGACGCCGAGGTGCGAAAGCTCATCAGCCAGGCACATGAAGAAGCCCGGCAGATCTTGTCGACGCATCGCGACGCCCTCGACCGCATGGCTACCGTCTTGATGGAACGCGAGACCATCGATGCCGCCGAGGTGTCCGCAGTCTTCGCCGATGTTCCCAAGTGGGAGCACACCGAGAGCGGGGCTATGCGCATTCAGATTCCCAACGGCCACAACGGCGCAACCCCCGATGCCGTCGTTCCGGAAGGCGTGGCCGCAGTTCGGGAATCGAGTTCCTGATCCAAGAGGGGCGTCCTTGACCGCCAGCGAGCATGCAGACCCACCCGACCTCGAAGCGATCGCCGGGGCGGTCCGAACCATTCTCGAAGCCATCGGCGAGGATCCCGATCGGGAAGGACTGGCCGGCACACCCGGGCGGGTTGCCCGCATGTACGCCGAGGTGTTCGGTGGTCTCCGGGAGGATGCCAACGAGGTCGTTGAGACCATCTTCGAGGACGAGGAACACCACGAGATCGTCATGGTGAAGGACATTCCTTTCTACTCAATGTGTGAGCATCACCTGATCCCCTTCCACGGCCGAGCCCATGTGGCATACATACCGCGGGGCACCGTGACCGGCCTCTCCAAACTGGCGCGGCTGGTCGACACCTACGCCCGTCGTCCCCAGATGCAGGAGCGCCTCACCTCTCAGGTTGCCGACACGCTCATGGAGGCATTGAACCCCTACGGCGTGATGGTGGTGGTCGAGGCGGAGCACATGTGCATGAGCATGCGTGGCGTCAAGAAGCCGGGATCGATCACCGTCACCTCGGCCGTTCGTGGTTCCTTCGCCGAGGATCCCGCCACCCGTTCCGAGGCGATGGCGCTGCTCTTCGGGGGTCGTTGAGCTTGGTCGACTGGGCCATACGCGACCGTGTGCTATCGACCGCGGATCGCACACTGATCATGGGGGTTGTGAACGTCACCCCCGATTCGTTCTCGGACGGCGGCCGGTTCCTGGGCTCCGACCGGGCCATCGCCCACGGGCGACGCCTGTATATCGATGGGGCCGATCTCGTGGACGTTGGTGGGGAGTCCAGCCGTCCAGGTGCCGAGGCGGTCCCGGTAGCCGAAGAGATCCGAAGGATCGCCCCGGTTATCGCCGGTCTAGTCGGGGCAGGTGTGCCGGTGTCCGTGGATACCTCGAAGCCAGAAGTGGCGGCGGCGGCCCTGGCTGAAGGAGCTCTGGTCGTCAACGACATCACCGCCTTCGGTCACCCCGATATGGCCGCGCTGGTTGCCGAAGCCCGCTGCGGGGTAGTGCTGATGCACATACAAGGGACACCGCGAACGATGCAAGACAACCCGACCTATGGCGATGTGACCGTCGAGGTCCGCGACTTTCTCATGGAGCGGGCGGCGATGGCCGAGATGGCCGGGGTGGAGCGGCCGCGTATCTGTATCGATCCGGGTATCGGATTCGGGAAGTCGCTCCGCCACAACCTCCAGCTTCTGTCCCGTCTCGACCTTCTCGTTTCGACCGGGTATCCGGTGTTGGTAGGGACATCCAGAAAGTCATTCCTGGGGACAATTGTCGACGAACCCGACCCGGCAGAGCGCGACGTGGCAACGGCGGCTACGGTGGCGATTGCAGCCACCCGGGGGGCGGCGGTCGTGCGTGTGCACAACGTGGAAATGGCCCGCCAGGCGGTATTGATTGCCGACGCCATTGTCCGCTCGATCGATGTGGAGGAAGGGCCTTGACCGGTCTCAAACCGAGAGAGTTCGTCTGGGTCATCCAGGGTCGGCTGGCCGTTTCCGAGCGAATCGGGGGGTACGGGATCCAACATCGACGGGTTCGGCGGGAGGAGGAGATTCTCTGGCTGAAGGAGGAAGCGGGTATCACCACCATCTTCTCTCTGCTCGGCAGTACGCAGAATCTCGCCAATTACCGGGACTCAGGGTTCGACGTCCGGGGGGAGCCACTCACCGGAGAGTATGAGCCGGCGGATGTTCGGCGGGTGTTCCGCGCACTCGACCAGGCCCTCCAAGACCCGAATACGGTGGTGCTGGTCCATCGCGACCTCGTCGACGACACGGTCGCCGGCGTACTGGCCGGCTACCTCGTCTACTCGAAACTGGTCGACGAACCGATTCTGGCCGCCGCCCTCATCCAGGAGATACTCAAACGTCCGCTTGGTCCCGAGGGGCGGAGGCTCATACCGGTACCGTCGTGAAGGCCCCCGGCAGTGAGGAATGAACGTGGATACCATCCGCTTGCGCGGGCTGCGGGTCTTTGCTCACCACGGAGTACTTGCTGAAGAGCAGTCGGCCGGTCAGGAATTCGCGATTGACGTGACCATTCACGCCGACCTGGCAACCGCCGCTTCGTCGGACGATCTGGCCGACACCATCGACTACGGGACCTTGGCGGCGGCGATTCACGACCGGGTCTCGAGCGAACGATGGAATCTCATCGAACGCGTTGCCGGGCGGGTGGCCGATCTCGTTCTGGAAGATGAGCGGGTGGCGAGCGTCGAGGTTCGAGTACACAAGCCGGCTGCGCCTATCCCCGTCCCGTTCGATGACGTGGTGATCGAAATGAGGCGCAGTCGATGACCCGGACGGCAATCGCGCTCGGCTCCAACCTGGGTGACCGCAAGGCGTACCTCCGCTCTGGTGCGGAGGCTCTAGCCGACCTGGGAACGGTGGTTTCGGTCTCGTCGCTCTACGAGACGGCCCCGATCGGCGGTCCGGAGCAAGCCCCGTTCTTCAACGCGGTAGTTGTGATCGATACCCATCTCGAGCCCCGCCGGCTCCTGGACGAGTTGCATCGCATCGAAGCCGAGGCCGGGAGGATCCGAGCAGTCCGATGGGGACCCCGAGGGTTGGATCTGGATCTCATCCTCTACGGCAATCAACGAGCCGAGGAAGGGGAGATGGTGGTTCCCCATCCCCGCTTGGCGGAACGGCGTTTCGTGCTCGAACCCCTCGTGGAGGCATGGCCGGAGGCAAAGATGCCCGAGGGCCGCCCGATTGCCGATCTCCTCCCCGGCGTGGCCGATCAGGAGGTGGTCTCGCTCGGAACCTGGTGGCCGGAGCAGGAGGGCCGGCCCGACCTCTCCGACGACGGGGTAGGTACCATCGCAGAGGGTCTTCCCCGGCGCCCCACGAACCGGTCTCCCAGCACGGCAACGGAGCAGGTGAGGGCGCGGCCGGTCCCGACGTTCACCGCGCGCGGCGGTTGGTGGGTTGTCGCACAAGCGGTGGTGGGGGCGGTTATGGCCATCTCCGTGCTGCTCTTCGACGATACGATCGAGGTCGGCCGATGGTTGCGCTGGCCGGGCGTCGGGTTGGTCGTTGTCGGCGCCGTCCAGGCGACACTCGGGTTGTTGCATCTTGGGGTCAGCTTGACGCCGTACCCAGAGCCACTCGAGCACGCCGGCCTGGTCCACGCGGGTGTGTACCGCTACACCCGCCATCCGGTGTATGGGGGCATCACGCTCGGCATGGCGGGGCTGGCGCTGTACCAACTCAGTTTGGTCGGGTTGCTGGTGGCGATCGGAGGCGGCATCTTCTTCTGGTTGAAGGCAGGCTTCGAAGAGCGCCGCCTGCTCGTCAAGTACCCGGGTTACGCCGACTACCGCGCTCGGACCCGCGCCCGGATGATCCCCTGGATAGTTTAGGAGAGTCCGCTGAGCGGTGCCGTTGCGTAGCTCGGCGGCCGGGCGCGGTTCTCGAGGTCGTGTTTGGCGGTCCGGCGATTGTAGTTGCTTGATGTTTTTTGCTGACCACTCCAACTGCCTATTGCCGGGCCAAGAGTCACCAGATGAACCCGGCCTATGGTTTGCGGGTAGCCTTTCGAGCGGTCCGGTACCTCGACCGCGGACCGGAACTGATGGGGAAGACGTGGCCACGTTGATTCTCGTGGGGCCTGGGCGGGCCGGACTGGCGCTCGGCGTCGCACTCCAGCGCGCCGGTCATCGTGCGGCGGGCGTGTTGGCGCGTCGCCGGGGGGCTGCATCTACGGCCGCACGACAACTCGAGACGCAGATTCTGGACTGGGATGAGGATCTCCCGTCCGCAGACCTCCTAGTGGTAGCCGTTCGCGACGACGCCATCGAGGAAGTGGCCGCCCGTCTCGCCCCTCATGCCGGAGCAGTTCGTTATGCCGTCCATCTCTCGGGGCTGAAACCGGTGGCTGCGCTCCAGGCGTTGTCGGCTGCAGGCCCCCTGATCGGCTCTCTGCATCCTCTGCAGACCCTGCCGAATCCTATCGACGGGGCGGCGGCGCTTCCCGGGGCCTGGATGGCCGTCACGGCCGATGACGCCGGACTTCGAGGGTTCCTCGTGGATCTGGCCCGTTCCATGGGGACGCACCCTTTTCCGCTCGCCGACGCGCATCGCGACCTCTACCACGCTGCGGCGGTGGCTTCGTCCAATTACGTGATCGCCGCATTGGCCCTGGCAGAGGAGTTGTTCGGGCGGGCCGGAGTCCCTTTCGCAGCCGCTCGCCCACTCGTTGAGGCCGTTACCGACAACGCTTTCCGGTTGGGACCACTTGCCGCGCTGACGGGACCGATCGCCCGGAGCGACGTCGGGACGGTGCGCGGCCAGCTGGCCGCGGTGGCGCGGTGGGCCCCGGAGATGGAAGACGACTATCGAGCCTTTGCGCGAGCCACGGCCCGGGTGGCCGGCACGTCGGCTACCTTCGAGGGGATCTTGTGAGAATCGTGGAAACGTTCGAAGAGGTGCGGAAAGCCTCGTCGGGTATCACCGGCCTGGTACCCACTATGGGTTACTTGCACGAGGGCCACCTCTCGCACCTGGCGGCGGCGCGCAACGAAACAGACACAGTGGTCGTCAGCCTGTTCGTGAATCCCCTGCAGTTCAACGAGCAGCATGACCTCGATCGGTATCCCAGGGATCTGGTACGGGACCGCCGCCTGGTAGCGGAAGCGGGTGCTGATCTGCTGTTCGCCCCGCCGCTCGAGGTGATGTACCCGGTTCCGGCCCTCACGCGGGTGGCCGTACCGCTGCTAGAAGCCGAGATGGAAGGGGCGCTCCGGCCCGGCCACTTCGAAGGTGTGGCGACGGTGGTTGCCAAGCTCCTCGCCGGACTGCAACCCCATCGCGCCTACTTCGGTCGCAAGGACGCCCAGCAGCTCGCCATCGTTCGCCGCATGGCATTCGATTTGTCGTTCCCCGTCGAGATCATCGGCGGTCAGACGGTTCGAGAGTCGGACGGGCTCGCCCTCTCGAGCCGCAACGTGTTCCTCACCGGCGACGAGCGCATCCGGGCCCGGGGCCTTTCGCAGGGACTGATGGCGGCCGCCGACGCATTTGAAGCCGGCGTGCGCGATGCCGGCGCCCTGGAAGGCATAGCTCGCGAGAGGCTGACCGGCACCGAGATCGACTATGTAACCCTGGCCGATGCCAATACGGCTGCCCGGATCCTCGAAGTGGACCGGGACGCCTTCCTGGCAGTCGCCGCCCGGGTGGGCTCTACCAGGTTGATCGATAATCTTCCGCTCATGGTCGAACCCGGTGGAGCGATGTCGGTCGATCGGGGGATTCGACTTACCGGCCCGAGCATTCTCTATGGAGACGGACATGCTGTTGACCATTGACCTGGGGAACACCCAAACCACGATCGGATTGTATAGAGGCGAGCAACTCGCTCTCCACTGGCGGCTATCGACCATACGCGAGCGAACCGCCGACGAGTACCGGCTTCTGCTGCACGGCCTCTTCGAACAAGACGGTGTCGATCCGGAGCGTTTCGAGGGGGCGGTCATCTCGAGCGTGGTGCCGGAGGCCACCTCGGCGTTGTCTGCCGCCATCCGCAACTTCGTGGTGGACGGGGCCCTGGTGGTTGGTCCCGGCATCAAGACCGGTATGCCGATCCTGATCGATAATCCCCGGGAGGTCGGAGCGGATCGAGTTGCCAATGCAGTGGCCGCCCGCGCCCGCTACGGGACGCCGGTCATCGTGGTCGACTTCGGGACCTCGACCAACTTCGACATCGTCAGCGACAAAGGGGAGTACCTGGGCGGTGTGATCGGTCCGGGGCTCGAAGTGTCGATGGACGCACTGGTGTCCGCCACCGCCGCACTGCGTCGCGTCGAACTGACGCCACCCCGGTCGGTCATCGGCAAGGGCACCGTCGAGGCAATTCAGGCAGGGTTGCTCTACGGTCATGCCGGGTATGTCGACGGTATCGTCGATCGGATTCGTGCCGAGCTACAGAGCGAGGTATCGACGGTGGCCACCGGTGGACTGGCATCGACGATCGCCCCGCATTGCAGGACCGTTACCACCGTCGACGAGAACCTGACCTTGGACGGCCTGCGGATGCTCTTCGCGATCAATCAGGGGGGCTGAGTACTGCATCACGCAATCACGATCACGTCCTGAAATCTGTCAAGCGGGCAGACGCCCTAGATGGCCCGAGGTGGTTGGAACCGACGCCCTCTCGCCGGACGCTTCGGGTCCGGCGTACTCTCCCCGCCGGCTCGCTTGGCGGGCCGCGGGGAGACACCTGCCGGCATTGCGAAGACCGTGATGGCGAGACTCAGCACTAAGGTTTGCCGGCCAATGAACGACGACCATCTCGAACCCCAGGCCGACATGGAGGCTCCCGATACCGATCCCCTCCACGCCCACCCCTTGACCGCTCTCCGTCTCGAGAAGGTCGAAGCGATGCGGGCGCGCGGAGAAGAGCCTTATCCGGTGCGTTTCGAACGCACGGCACGGTCCGTGGACCTCCACGCAGAGTTCGGGGATCTCGCGGCGGGACAGGAGACCGGCCAGGATGTGGCCGTGGCGGGCAGAGTGCTCAACCTGCGGCGGCTCGGGAAGCTCATCTTCGCGGTGCTCCAGGACGCATGGGGCACGATCCAGTTGTTCGTCGATCGTAAGACGCTCGGCGACGACGCGTTCGAGTCTTTCGAGACCGTTGACTCGGGCGACTGGATCGGGTGCCGGGGTGAAGTGATGACCACCCGCCGTGGAGAATTGAGTGTCAGGCTCTCCGGTTTCGAGATGCTGTCCAAAGCCTTGCGGCCCCTACCCGAGAAGTGGCACGGGCTCCAAGACAAAGGACGCCGCTACCGCCAGCGTTACCTCGATCTGATCGTCAATGAGGATGCGCGTCGGGTAGCTACGGTCCGGGCCGGTGTCTTGTCCGAGTTGCGGAGACAATTCGAATCCCGCGGCTTCCTCGAAGTCGAGACTCCGGTGCTGCAAAGCCTGGCCGGAGGTGCGCTGGCCCGGCCGTTCGTCACCCACCACAACGCGCTGGACATCGACATGTACCTCCGGATCGCTACCGAACTCCACCTCAAGCGGCTGGTGGTGGGCGGGTTCGAGCGAGTGTTCGAGCTGAGCCGCGTCTTTCGCAACGAGGGCATCGACGCCACCCACAATCCCGAATTCACCACTCTCGAGGCCTACCAAGCCCTGGCCGATTACCACGACATCATGGACCTGATGGAGGAGATCATCCCGGCGGTTGCGAATGCCGCCACGGGCGGGACCGTCGTCGAGTATCAGGGTCGTTCGGTCGATCTCACACCGCCCTATTCGCGTCGACCTCTGCTCGACCTCGTCTCGGAGGCGGTGGGCGAACCGGTGGGGTTCGACTGGACCTCCGATCGACTGGCCGATCTGCTGCGACGGCACGGGGCCGCTCCGCAACCCGGGTGGGGGCCCGGCAAGATGATCGCCGAGCTGTATGAAAACCTGGTCGAACCCCATCTTTGGGAACCGGTCTTCGTGATCGACCATCCCAAGGAAACCTCACCGCTCGCCCGGATCCACCGCCAAGACCCCAACCTCACCGAACGGTTCGAATTGTTCGCAGGCAACATGGAACTCGTCAACGCCTTCAGTGAGCTGAACGATCCGGTCGACCAGCGCCTGCGATTCGAGCAGCAGGCCAAGGCCAAGGCACAGGGAGACGAAGAAGCCCACCCCATCGACGCGGACTACCTGAGGGCGCTCGAGTACGGGCTGCCGCCTACCGGTGGGCTGGGGATCGGTGTGGACCGTTTGGTCATGTTGCTCACCGATCAGGCGACCATTCGTGAGGTGCTGTTGTTCCCGACCATGCGCCCGGAGTGAGGCGGGCGTGTCTATCTCCCTCCAGACTGAGGCGAAGCTCGCAGATCAAGTTCGCGCGGCGGTGACGCGACCCAAGAGATACGAACCCAGCCGGCCGAGCACATCCTTGGCCTCTCCATCGGGGAGCGTCGTGACCGCCGACTGGGCGGCCGCCGCCCGGGCGGCCGCTTCTTCCAACGCCCGGTCAACGTACCCGCCGGATCGGACCAGGTCGATCACCTCGGCTACCGCTTCTTCCGGATAGGGGCGTGCCGATAACAGCTCGGAGATACGAGCGCCTTCCGGTCCGGCCAGCCCCATCAAGACCGGAAGGGTGAATTTGCCTTCACCGATGTCGGACCCGGCCGGCTTCCCGAGATAGCCGTCGGTGGCCACCAGATCGAGGGCGTCATCGGTGATCTGGAAAACCATGCCCAGTTCCCAGGCCCAGGTGCTGACGGCTTCGATGATCTCGGGTTCGGCGTCGGAGGCCATTGCGCCCAGCCGGGCCGACGTGCGGATCAGGCTGGCGGTCTTCCCCCCGATTATCCGGTAGTACTCAGGCGGTCCGTGGGACAGGTCGTGGTCCACTTGCAGTTCCAGAGTCTGACCCTCGACCAACTCGGCATAGGTGCGCGCCAGCAGCCGCACTGCTTCCTGCCCCAGGGTCGAGGCCGCCACCTCGGAAGCCCTCGCCATCAAGAAGTCGCCGGCGAGGATGGCGATCGTGTTGCTCCAATTGCTGTTGACGGACTCGGCCCCCCGCCGGGTGGTCGCTTCGTCGATGACGTCGTCGTGGTACAGGCTTCCCAGGTGGATGAGCTCGACTGAGACTCCTGCATCGATGGCCCGGTGATCCTGGTGCGGGCCGAACTCGGCAGTTAGCTGGGCCAGTAGCGGCCGGAAGCGTTTTCCGCCGGCGAGGAGCCCGTGCTGGGCGATCTCAGTGAGAAAAGCATCGTCGGCTCGTGAAGCCTCGATCAGGCGTTTCTCGACGCGATCGAGACGCTCCCAGACCTGAGGGATCGGTATCAAATCGGTCAGTTCAGGGGTGTCCATACGGATCTCCGCTGATCGCGGTGCTGCATGGTAGTGAGGTCGCGGGCGTGGGCGGTCGGGACCTGCCCACGCCGGCGTAGTGTGATAAGAAGAACCCATACAGAAAGGCTCAAGTCAACGTCGAACAAGCCGACGGAATGGAGAGAGGTGCGAGGCTAGGAAATGCCCATCGCTATACTGCCGGGGCGTACCCCTTTCAGACCGGTGGTGCGGATATTGGCTTAGGAGGCTGGTGCCGTGTTTGAACGGTTCACAGATCGAGCACGCAGAGTTGTGGTTCTCGCCCAGGAAGAAGCGCGCCTTCTCAATCACAACTACATAGGAACCGAACACATCCTTCTCGGGCTGATCCACGAGGGTGAAGGGGTTGCCGCCAAGGGCCTGGAGTCGCTCGCCATCAGCCTCGATTCGGTTCGCACCCAGGTTGTCGAGATCATCGGCCAGGGACAGCAATCACCCAGCGGCCATATTCCCTTCACGCCCCGCGCCAAGAAAGTCCTCGAATTGAGTTTGCGGGAAGCGCTGCAATTAGGTCACAACTACATCGGCACCGAACACATTTTGCTCGGCCTCATTCGCGAGGGCGAAGGCGTAGCCGCCCAGGTCCTCCAGAAGCTGGGCGCCGATCTCCCCAAGGTCCGGCAGACGGTCATCCAGCTCCTCTCGGGAGCGCCGTCCGAGGAGCAGACCGCCGCCACAGGTGGCCGCGAGAGTGGCCCGTCCGGGTCGACGGTGCTTGACCAGTTCGGTCGGAATCTCACCCAGATGGCCCGTGACCGCAAACTGGACCCGGTGATCGGCCGGCACCGCGAGATCGAGAGGGTCATGCAGATCCTGTCCCGCCGGACCAAGAACAACCCGGTGTTGATCGGCGAGCCCGGGGTCGGGAAGACCGCAATTGTCGAGGGACTCGCCCAGCGGATCGTGGCCGGAGACGTCCCCGAGACGCTCGACGGTAAGCAGGTCTACACCCTTGATCTGGGGGCGTTGGTGGCCGGATCACGGTACCGCGGCGACTTCGAGGAGCGGCTCAAGAAGGTGCTCAAGGAGATTCGCACGCGCGGTGACATTCTCCTTTTCATCGATGAGATTCACACGCTGGTCGGGGCCGGGGCGGCTGAGGGCGCTATCGACGCGGCCAGCATCCTCAAACCGATGTTGGCTCGCGGTGAGTTGCAGACCATCGGTGCCACCACCCTGGAGGAGTACCGGAAGTACCTCGAAAAGGACTCGGCCCTGGAGCGACGGTTCCAGCCGGTCCGGGTCGATGAGCCGACGGTGGCAGACACGATCCAGATTCTGGATGGTCTGAAGGATCGGTACGAAGCTCACCACAACGTCCGGTTCACCCAGGGAGCCTTGGTCAGCGCTGCCAACCTGGCCGACCGGTACATCTCCGACCGGCACCTCCCCGATAAGGCCATCGACCTGATCGACGAGGCGGGAAGCCGGATGCGCATCAACCGCACCGGAGCTACACCCGAACTTAAAGAGCTCGACGGCAAGCTGATCACAATCCGTTCACAGAAGACCGAGGCTGTCCAGGCTCAGCAGTTCGAACGGGCCGCTCAGCTCCGCGACCAGGAACGCTCCCTCATAGCCGATCGTGCCGAACGAGAGCGCGAGCTGAAGGCTGCCGGGATATCGAATGACTGGGTCATCGACGAAGAAGAGATCGCCGAGGTCTTGGCGCTGTGGACGGGCATCCCGGTGCACCGCTTGACCGAGGAAGAGACTGCCCGCCTCGTGAACATGGAAGATGAGCTCCACAAGCGCATCATCGGCCAGCACGATGCCATCGTCGCCGTCTCCAAGGCCATCCGCCGCACCCGGGCCGGGTTGAAGGACCCCAAGCGTCCCTCGGGATCGTTTATCTTCCTCGGACCGTCGGGAGTCGGTAAAACGGAGACCGCCAAGACCCTTGCCGAGTTCCTCTTCGGTGACGAGGCCGCCTTGATCCAGCTCGACATGTCCGAGTATATGGAGAAGCACACCGTCAGCCGCTTGGTCGGTTCACCGCCCGGGTACGTCGGTTACGACGAAGGTGGGCAGTTGACGGAGGCCGTACGGCGTAAGCCCTTCTCGGTGGTGCTGTTCGATGAGATCGAGAAAGCCCACCCGGACGTCTTCAACACCCTGCTGCAGATCCTCGAGGATGGGCGCCTCACCGACGCGCAAGGTCGAGTTGTCGACTTCAAGAACACGGTCATCATCATGACGTCCAATCTCGGAACGGCCGAGCTTCGAAAGAAGGCGATCGGGTTCGTGGCCGAGGGTGAAGAGGTGACCTACGAGCACATGAAGACCAAGGTGACCGATCAGCTCAAGAAGCATTTCCGACCGGAGTTTCTCAACCGTATCGACGAGGTCATCGTCTTCCATGAACTCACCCTCGATGAGGTCAAGGAGATCGTCGACTTGATGCTGCAGCGGGTCCATGATCAGCTGAAGTCGCAAAGCCTGTTCCTCGCCCTGTCCGATGCCGCCAAGGTTCATCTGGCCGAAAAGGGGTACGACCCGGAACTGGGCGCCCGCCCGCTGCGCAGGGCTATCCAGCGCATGCTGGAAGATCCGTTGTCGGAGCGGGTCCTTCTGGGCGACTTCAAGGCCGGCATCACCATTGTGGTCGATCTCGACGGAGAGACCGGAGAGTTGGTCTTCGAAGTAGTAGAGGCGCCCGACCAGTCCCCGGTCGAGATGGCCGGAAGCGAGTAGAGCGAGCGAAGCTCGCTTCGCAGCGCCTGCTCTCGGTTTCTTGTTTTTCGTTCCTCGTATCCCTCCCCCGTGACGAGCAAAGCTCGTCGTACTGGGGGAGGCGGCGAGCGGCTCGGCGGAGGGGGGTCGGTTCCCGCTAACCCGAGACGGTATTGGGGACAGCTGATTATCAGTAGGCCATCGTGAGGGTCCGGTGGTGCTCGCCCATGGCACCCGCCCGGGGCCCCAGCACCGCCTGGTGCCATAGAAAGTAGTCGAGGGCAGGGGTCACGACCGAGTTGCCGTGCCGGTGCAGCGCCTCGGTGAGCTGTTGGCCGGCGTACACGGTTGCCCAGCGAATGGCCAGCTCCTCACCGCTGCCGGGCGGGATCAGGTGTCGAGCGTCGACCGCATCGGCCAGCTCGGGCTGGTAGTGGAGTATCCCGAAGTGGCGAAGCACCATAGGGAGCATGTAGTCGGGGTAGAGCGGGAACGTATCGAGCCCGGTGAATTCGATCCCGCTCCCGCAAGCCATCATGGCAGCACTCAAATGAGCCAGCTTGTCGAAGGCCAACAACCCCTGATCCGACTCCCACTCGTCCCGATATGAGGGGAAGGTGGACACCAGTCGCTCGACGGTCCCCGGCGCGGAGAACGCAGCGTCCTCAACGAGGTTGATGAAGTGGCCTTCCCACCGCTCGGCGAGGATTGCGCTGACCTGCTGGAGGACTCGACGTCTGGCCGGGATCAGCTGCAAGATGCCCGAACCGGCGAAGAAACACTCTGCGTCATCATCGTTCCAGTCAACGAACAAGGCCGTGGTCGGGCCACGTTCACCACTAGCCATGGCCCGGACGAAACAGGCAAACACACCGGGTGCGTCGGTGAGCCTTTGACCGTGATGCTCGGTTGACCACATCTCCTCGCCCTCCGGGGGCCAGAGGCAGGCGAGCACCGAGACTGCCAGGCCGCAGAAATCGAACCAGTGCCGCGGGGTGCGATCGGCCGGGAGTCCCGGGTAGTCCCAGGCCGGCAGGGGGAAAGCCTCGGATCGCCAAGATAAAGCCAGCCGTTCGACGGCTCCGGCATCAACGTGGACTCCCCAACCGGGTGGCGGAGCGACACTCCTGATATCGACACCGTGCATATCCCATTATCCATCACGAGATTGTGACCATCGGCCTTGGGTTTCAGCTGGGATGGCCCGGCCGGTACTACTACACTTCACATAGCGGGATAGAGCATTCCCGTGGGAGTTTCCACTAGGAGGCCATCCAACCATGAGAAAGAAGAATTTGGTCGCGTTCGTCGCCCTGCTGGCGGTATTTGCCCTGCTGGCCGCGGCGTGCGGCGACGGCGAGACCACGACAACGGCCGGAGAAACGACGACGACGGCCGGAGAAACGACGACGACGGCAGGAGAAACCACGACGACGGCTGGGGCGTCGGCGAATGCAGTCAAGACCTGCCTGGTCACCGACCTGGCCGGTGTTGACGACCGTAGCTTCAACGCCAGCGCCTGGCAGGGTGTCCAGGATGCGATGGCAGCCGGGTATGCAACGGCAGACTCGACCTACCTGGAGTCCTCGGACGCCTCCGACTGGCAGCCGAATATCGACCAGTT
Organism: Acidimicrobiia bacterium; assembly: GCA_035282865.1. Classification (GTDB taxonomy): domain Bacteria; phylum Actinomycetota; class Acidimicrobiia; order Spongiisociales; family UBA4744; genus UBA4744. The sequence goes on from DATEVB010000110.1 coordinate 22,794, forward strand.
CCTGTCGCAGGGTTGCGAGCACATCGTGACGGTGGGCTTCGCCCTCGGTGAGGTGACGGCCATCAACGCGGCGGCCAACCCGGACATCATCTGGACGATGGTCGACAACGTACTAACCGACGCGAACTTTGCGCCGCTGGCCTTGCCGAACGTGCGGGAACTCGTCTATCAGACCGACCAGGCTGCATTTGCGGCCGGCTACCTGGCGGCCGGCATGTCACAGACGGGAACGCTGTGCACCTACGGTGGCGGGAACTTCCCGACGGTGTCCATCTTCATGGACGGATTCACGCGCGGCGCCGCTCATTACAACGAGGTCAAGGGAACCGATGTCGAGGTCATCGGCTGGGATGTCGATGCCAAGGACGGTCAGTTCACCGGTAGCTTCACCGACATGGGGCTGGCCCGCCAGACGGCGGAGTCCCAGTTCCAGGAAGGCTGCGACATGAGCCTCCCGGTCGGCGGCGCCATCAACC
>DATEVB010000111.1:0-7457 GCA_035282865.1 Acidimicrobiia bacterium
AGTATCTGCGCATCGTGCTCGACCCTGTGCGCCTGGCCCTCCTGGGCGCGGCAACCCCGGTCGGGTCGACGTCGGATCCCTCGCCGACGGGTTGGGGGTCGAGGCGAGATCGGTGCTGTCGGCGATCATGAGGCTGAAAGCGGCCGGCTTGCTGGACGAGGACCATCGCCTCGAGGTGGGAACGTTGTAGCGGCTGGGTTCACAGATCCCTGCGATGAAAGGAGCGGCCCCGTTTGTAACCGAAGCTCCTTGGGACGCGGAAGAAGCTACTGTCCTGCGCAGGTTCTTCGAAGGCACACGGCTCACCCAGATCCCGGCACATTCCAAACGGTTGGTGATCCTTGAACGTCTGGTGCAGGAGTTCGAACCTGGCATGCTGTATGGGGTGCTGAGCGGTTGCGAACTCGTGGCTGGTGGCTGGTAGCTAGGGTTGTTTGCTCATGCCCGGCTTACTCGCTTTCCACGCTCACCCCGACGACGAGACCACCTCGACCGGAGGGACTCTGGCGCGCTATGCGGAAGCAGGGGAACAGGTGGTCGTGGTCACCGCTACCGACGGGGCCGTCGGTGAGATTCACAACTACGACCATCCTGAGGACCTCAAGCCTCGTCTTGCGGCGATTCGCTCCGAGGAGATGGCCAAAGCGGCCCAGGTGCTGGGGGTCACCCACCACGAGTTCCTCGGATACCGGGATTCCGGCATGATGGGCACCGACGACAACGGGCACCCGGATGCGTTCTGGAATGCCGGTTTCATGGAGGCCACCGCTCGTCTGGTGCATCTGATTCGCCACTACCAGCCGGAGGTGGTGATCGCCTACGACCCTTTTGGCGGGTACGGCCACCCTGATCACATCCAGGTCAACCGGGTGGGAACCGCCGCGTTCTTCGGCGCCGACGATGTGGGCCGTTTCCCGCCTGCCGAGGGAGAAGGTCTGTGGACACCCTGCAAGCTGTACTGGGTTACGTTTCCCCGGTCGCGAACTCTGGCCATCCGGCAGGCTCTCTTCGAAGCCGGTGAGATCACCGGGGCGGAGTTCCACCGTCGCCCGGCGGCCGGTATCCCCGACGAAGACATTACCGCCTGGGTCGACGTGCGGGATTATGTCGATCGCAAGTTCGAGGCCTGGGGTGCCCATCGGAGCCAGATTCCTGAAGACTGGTGGCTCTTCCGGGTGCCCGAGGAAGCCCGACCCGAGGTGTTCGGTCGGGAGAGCTTCATGCGGATCGTGAGCCGGGTCGATGCTCCCGACCGTGAGGACGATCTCTTTGCCGGTCTCCGATGACCGAATCGGCAACCGCCCGCTGGCGGCGCTTGCTCGAGGAATGGGCCCTTCCGCAAGAGCTGCTCGACGCCGTCCCGGATTCGCCGTACGGATGGTCCCCTGACCTGTGGAAGCGGCGGGCCCAGATCGCCCGTGAGCAGGGCTCTGAGACGCCAACGAGCGACGTAATCCGCTCCCTCCTGCCCGCCAACGGCACCCTCCTAGACGTCGGGGCCGGCACCGGCCGAGCATCACTCATGCACGCCGCGGATGGCCACCTGCTCACCGCCGTCGAAAAGAACCCGGAGCTTGCCGAGCAGTATCGGCAACGTGCCGCCGAGTTGGGCGTCGCCGGCAAGCTGGTCGAGGGCGTCTGGCCGGTGGTTGCCAGCGCCGTCGCCGTCCATGACGTGGCGATGTGTGCCCATGTCGTCTACGACGTCCAGGACATCGAGCCGTTCGTGTCGACACTTGCCCGTCACGGGCGGGCAGGTGTTGTAGTGGAACTGACTCCCGATCATCCCTGGTCCGGATTGGCCCCCTACTACCGGGCGCTCCACGGCCTTCCGCGTCCAGAGGGGCCGAGCTTCCGGGACTTCGTGGAAGTGGTCGAACAGGTTTGCTCAATCCACCCGGTGGCCGAGGTGTGGACCCGTCCCGGTCAGGTGTGGTTCGAGAGTTGGGACGAGATCCTCGATCACTATGGGAAGCGTTTGGTGCTGCCCCGCCATCGTTGGGACGAGCTACGGGAGCTGCTGGCCCCGGAAACAGGTGAGGACGACGGCCGCCTGTACGTGGGGAGTCGAGAGCGGACCATGGTGACGGTCTGGTGGTGCACGGACGGATGATTCTCAACGAAACCACGTTGGCGGAAGGAGCCGCCATCCTCGCGGAACGGGATCCCGATCTGGCCGATACCGTCCACCGCTACGGTCCACCCCCGCTTTGGGCCCGAGAGCCGGGTTTTGCGACGCTGCTGGAGATCATCCTCGAACAGCAGGTATCGCTGGCTTCTGCAGAAGCCGCCTATGCCCGGCTGCTGGAGGTTGTCGGTTTGCTCACCCCCGACGCTTTCCTCGCTTTGGATGACCCCACCCTCCGCCAGGTCGGCTTCAGCCGCCAGAAGGCACGTTACGGCCGGCTGTTGGCTCAGGCGCTCGTCACCGGCTCGATAGATCTGGAGACGATTGCGCGGCTCGAAGACCATGCCGCCCGGCAAGCACTCACCGCATTGCAGGGCGTCGGACCGTGGACTGCCGATACCTACTTGCTGATGGCACTTCTGCGCCCGGACGTCTGGCCGGCCGGGGACATCGCCCTGCAAACCGCCGTACGGGAGCTCAAAAGCTTGCCGACCCGACCCTCAGCCGAGGAGATGACCGATCTGGCCGAGCCGTGGAGGCCCTGGCGGGCGGTGGCCGCCCGGATTCTGTGGTTCCACTACCTCGGGGGTGTCGGCTAGGCACACTCCGGGATCTGGGCGGTCGTCGGGGTATAGACCACGAGGACGTCGAAACCCGGAACCCGGAACTCGAGCACGTCGTCCGTCACCAACTCGACGGTGCCGAGCAGGGTCGGGCTGATCGATTCACGGGGGTTGGAGAATGCCGGGCGCCACGAATCCGGATACCGACCGGTTTCGAATGGTGGGTTGGTGGTCTCCCAGTTTCTGTTATCCGGCACCGGCCGCAAGTACCGCATCCCACAATGGATGTAGAACTCATACCGGTATGACTGCCCGGGTTCGAGCTCATCGCCGGCACGGGGTAACCCCTGCAGGGACTCCATGAGAAACCTCCGTTCTGGAGAAGACTCGGCAGTGGTCACCGTGGTGAGTGGGGACTCCTGCTGCAGGCAGGCGGACAGCAGGATCCCGGCAATCACCATCAGCATCCCCATCGATTTCACCTGCTCAAGCCTAGGTTGCGTGGGCGAGGCACCGGTAAATCGCACCCTCGTTGAGCGTCTGGCTGGCTAGCCTTTCCTCGCTCATGCTCATTGTTCGTGACGTTCGCATCGAGGTAGGCCCCCGCGTCTTGCTGGAGGGGGCTTCCTTCAGCCTGCAACCGGGTGACAAGGTCGGTCTGGTGGGACGTAACGGTACGGGGAAGACCACCTTGATGCGCACGCTGGTGGGGTACCGGTCGCCGGCTGCCGGGTCCATCTTGCGGAGCGGCAACCTCGGGTATTTCTCCCAGGAAGCCGTTCTCCCGGATCTCGATCATCCAGATGCCACCGCCTTGGAGCGGGTGCTCGCCGCTCGGGAGATTGGTGCCGTGCAGCGACGCATCGAGGATGCACGGCGCAAGATGGAACGCCTCGAGGGCGAACGGCGAGACCGGGCGATCCGCAACCATGCCCGGTTACAGGAGGAGTTCGAATCGCGAGGCGGCTACGCCGCCGAGGCCGAGGCCAAGCGAACGGCCGCCGCGCTGGGGCTCGGCAACGACGAGTTGTCACAACCGGTCGCCACGATGTCGGGTGGGCAGCGGCGCCGAGTGGAACTGGCCCGGATTCTCTTTGCGGAGACGGAGGTGATGTTGCTCGACGAACCGACCAACCACCTCGACCTCGACGCCAAGGCCTGGCTGATGGCGTACCTGGCCGACTACCGGGGTGCGCTTCTGGTGGTGAGTCACGATCTTCCCCTCCTCGACGAGGCAATCACCTCAGTGTTGTCGCTCGACCACAGCGAGATCGAGGCCTATCGGGGCAACTACTCACACTTCCTCGTAGAGCGGGAACGACGTCGCGAACAGCGGCAACGAGCCCGCAAGCAACAGGACCAGAAGATCGCCCAGCTCGAGACCACCGTGGCTCGTTTCAAAGGGACCACGGAGAAAATGGCCCGGAAAGCGAAGACCATGCAGACCCGGGCGGACCGTATCAAACGCGATCTCGTCGAAGTGCGAGGCCGCGGCAAGAACGTCGCCGTCCGGTTCCCGCAGCCGGAACCATCGGGGCGAACTCCCCTGATGGCCGGGGGGTTGGCCAAGTCGTACGGCGACAACGTGGTGTTTGTCGACGTCGATTTCGATCTCGACCGGGGCGAACGGTTGCTGATCATGGGCCTCAACGGCGCCGGGAAGACCACCCTCTTGCGCATCCTCGCCGGGGTCGAGACGCCCGATATGGGTGAGGTGGAAGTCGGCTACAACGCATCGCTGGGGTACTACGCCCAGGAGCACGAGCAGATCAAGCCGGGTGCCTCCGTTTTCGACCACATGCGGGAGGTTTCGGATCAACCCGACCCGACCCTGCGGACACTGCTCGGCCATTTCTTGTTGGGAGACAAGGTCGACCAGGATGCAGGCACGCTCTCCGGCGGGGAGAAGACCAAGCTGGCTCTGTGCCAGCTGGTGGTCTCCCGGCCCAATGTGCTGCTGCTGGACGAGCCGACGAACAACCTCGACCCCCAGGCTAAAGAGGCGCTGGTCGAAGCGCTGCGCCTGTACCAGGGCACGATCGTCCTGGTCAGCCACGACACAGACTTTGTGGAGGATCTCCAGCCGGACCGGGTGATGATGATGCCCGATGGGGCGGTCGACTACTTCGACGAGTCGCTGCTCGAGCTGGTGGCAATGGCCTAGAGCAACGATATTGGTGGGAGAGGTGGTTTTGGCGCCTATCTTGCTCGCTATTTCGGGAACTTAGGCGCATGAACCGTCTTGGAGCGAGGCGGCGACGATCTGGCAGAACTCATGCCCGCCGGAACGAATGTCCGCGTGACGGGCTGCTATTACCTTCCATCCCGCACCTACGAGGCGGTTTCGTCGAGCGTTATCTCGGGCCAGAGCAACGACATCGGAATGGTGGAGATCGCTGTCGTACTCAATGACTATTCGGTGTTCCGGGTACGCGGCGTCTACGCGGGCCAAGAACGCCCCCGATGAATCGACAATGGAGAACTGAGGCTGAGGTTCGGGTAGGCCGTTCGAAGCGAGAAGAGCCAGGAGGGCAGTTTCCTGTTCGCTTTCGGGGATCCGCGTGTGTGCCCTCGCGTGCAGCGCAGCTCGCAATTTCGTCACACCCGGCCGGCCTGATCGGGCTAGACGCTCCAGCGTCTCGTTCGTTTTCGTCCAGGAGGTCTTGCCTTCCTTGATGGCTCGATCGAAGGCCATCTGAACTGTGAGGTAGCCGCGCACTGCCCCCAGATCCAGGAGAGTTCTCTCGACCGTGGTGCTTGGGATACCTCGGACCGATGTGATGTCCGGCTCCTCCAGAGCCAGGCTCTCGTGAACGACGAGCCCATCTCTGTGACTGCGACCCCAACGCCGACCCGTGACTTCGACGATTGAGCGACTGCGTCCGGGTAGGTCAAAGAGTTCCGCGGCCGATCGGTGAGATGCCGCAACCAGTTGACCACCCGTGAGACACGCGGCGACGAGCTGGCTTTCCCACGTCTCGGGAAGGGCGGTACTGCGATAGACACCCTCGAGAACTCGAGTCCAAGCCCCTGCACGGAATTGATGTTCGATCTGAGCCTTCGTCAAGCCAGCCCGCAAAGCCTGGGCTCTTTGGATGACGCCGTACTGCTCTGCGGCGATTTCTGCCATGAGACGCTGAGGTGATTCCATGGCGACATCATGTCGCTTGACAGTGACACCCCGTTTGGCGCCTATCTTGCTCGCTATTTCGGCAAGTTAGGCGCCAAAACCGGGATTATTCGACCTTCCAGGTTCCGAGCGAACGGATCAGCTTGGAGAGGTCGCCGGGACCCTTCTTCTCGTGAGCGTCGACCAGCTGCTGCCTGACGTCCTGCTCGTAGCTGGAGCGGACCGCGTCCCGGAAGATGCCCACCGGTGTCGGTCCATATGGCCCGTGCGACAGGCGGCTCAGGGCAAAGGCCGCGCTCGGGTTGGGAGTGTGCACATCGTGCACGACGATGTCGCCGGGTGCCACGCTATCGGTCGCGACGACCTTGGCGGCCCCGTCGACGATGACGACGGCATGCTCACCCTGTGGTCCGAATATCACCGGTTGGCCGTGTTCGAGGTTGATTCGGTTTTCGAGTCGCGTTTCCTTACCGGTGAGTTCGATGAACGCCTTGTCGTTGAACACGTTGCAGTTCTGGTAGATCTCGATGAACGAGGTGCCTTCGTGCTCAGAGGCCTTCTGCAGGATGTCCATGGTGAGGTTCCGGTCCATGTCGATCGTTCGTGCCACGAAGCTGGCTTCAGCTCCCAAGGCCAGGCTGACCGGGTTGAAGGGGACGTCCGGGGACCCGGCCGGACTGGACTTGGTCCGCTTGCCCTTCTCACTGGTGGGCGAGTACTGGCCCTTCGTCAAGCCGTAGATCTGGTTGTTGAAGAGCAGGATTTTGAGGTTGACGTTGCGGCGAAGCGTGTGGATCAGGTGGTTGCCTCCGATCGACAGCGCGTCGCCGTCGCCGGTAACGACCCATACGGACAGGTCGGGACGGGCCACGGCAATGCCAGAGGCAATCGCCGGGGCGCGGCCGTGGATTGAATGTATCCCGTAGGTGTTCATGTAATACGGGAACCGGGACGAACAACCGATTCCGGACACAAAGACGATCTTTTCCTTCGGCATACCCAGGTCGGCCATGAAGGCCTGCACTGCGGCGAGGATCGTGTAGTCACCGCAGCCGGGGCACCAACGCACCTCCTGATCGGTCTGAAAATCTGCCCTCGTGTAGTTGGTGGTGATCGTGTCCGTCATGATGCGACTATCTCCCGGATCTTGTTCTCGATTTCGGATACCCGGAAAGGCAATCCTCTGACCTTGTTGAAGCCCATGGCTGGGACGAGGAACTCGGCACGGATCAGTTTCCGCAACTGACCGAGGTTGACTTCCGGAATCAGGATGTAGCGATACTGACTGAGCACATCGCCCAGGTTGGCGGAGAACGGGTTCAGATACCGGAGATGGGCGGTAGCCACGGATAGCCCGTCTTTGCGCACCCGCTTGGCCGCCGCCCGGATGGCACCGAACGTTGAGCCCCAACCGAGTACCAACAACTCGGCACCTTCATCGTGGTCGACCTCGAGAGGGGGTATATCGTTGGCGATATTGCGGATCTTCCACTCGCGCAGCTCGGTCATGAGCTGGTGGTTGTTCGGGTCGTAGGAGATGTTGCCGATCACCTCGTGTTTCTCAAGCCCACCCAGGCGATGCTCGAGCCCGGGCGTGCCCGGAATTGCCCATTGGCGGGCCAGGGTCGCCGGGTCC
>DATEVB010000112.1:0-3108 GCA_035282865.1 Acidimicrobiia bacterium
GGTGTTGTTGGTGCTGGTCGATATCAGCGGTTACACCACGTTCATGGTGTCGCACGACAAGGAGCTGCGGCACAGCCAGATGATCATCGGTGCATTGCTGGAGAGTCTCATCAGCCAGGTGGACGTCCCCCTCCGGATCTCTGCGATCGAAGGCGATGCCCTGTTCTTGTACGCAGTGAAGAGCGGCGACCCGGAAGTGTGGGCGCGCCGCAGCGCGAACCTGGTCGAGCGGTTGCTGACGCTCTTTCGCGTATTCCGAGAGCAACTCCTCGAGATCGGTGCCTACAGCGTCTGCAAGTGCGATGCCTGTGCCCGGGTCGGCAACCTGCACATCAAGATCATCGCCCACTCCGGCGAGGCCCTCCTCACCCATGTCGGGGAGTACCCGACCCTTTCGGGAGTTGATGTGATCACGGTCCACCGGCTGGCCAAGAACACGGTGCGGGAAGATCAGTACGTGCTGATGACCGAAAGCGCCTATCGGGATCTCCCTCTTCCCCGCGGCGCCCAGGTCCGGGAATCCAGCGAGCAGTACGACACGGGCACCTTCAAGACCTACCTGTATGTGCCGGAAATCGACGCTGAGTACGACGCCAAGGCCATCCGGGCCGGATTCTCCAACGACAACGCCGCCGTTCGGATTCTGCGGGATGAGATTTCTCGCGAATACACCGACGTCGCCGCCCAACCGGATCGGGGCTATCACTTCAATACCGGCCGGGCCGCGCTGGCCATGATGGGCTACGAAGACAGCTGGGTCGAAGGCTTGCCAGAGCCGGTCGTCGCCTCTTTTGCCGGCACCGGCAATCCCTTTTCGATGGGCATGCCGATCGACGGGGAATACGTGGTCGATATCGGCTCGGGAGCGGGTCTCGATTCGATGATCGCCGCCCGGGCGGTCGGAGCAGCCGGCCATGTGATCGGCGTGGAGATGACCCCCGCCATGCTCGCCAAAGCTGAGGAAGGGGCGGCCGGTCTCGGACTCGACCAGCTCGAATACCGGCCCGGGTTCGCCGAGTCGTTGCCGGTGACGGACGGATGGGCCGATCTGGTCATCTCCAACGGAGTCGTCAACCTCTCCCCCAACAAGGAGCGGGTCTTCGCCGAGATCTTCCGGGTGCTCCGTCCCGGCGGTCGTATTCAGATCGCCGATATCTCGGTGGACCGGGCCATCCCCGAAGCCGCTAAACGTGATATCGACTTATGGACCAACTGAATAGCCGGGGCTCTGCTGGAAGCAGAGCTCGAGGCCACGGTCGTGGCCGCCGGATTCGAAGGTTTCGAGTTGACCTGGCGCAAGAACATCTTTGAGGGCGCCCTTCGGCCCAGCCAGGCCGTGGCCGCTTTTGGCACTTGCGGGGTCAACTTCCGGGCCCACAAACCAGACCGTCAGGAATCGAAGTCAAACCCATCGAACGCGTAGCCCGGGTCGAAGACCTGTCCAATCCCTCGCCCGTAGGCTCCGATCGCTTCGCTGACTCCTCCGTAGAAGGTGGGATAGGCGTAGATCATGTGTTGGAGATCGAAGATCGGCACCTTGGCCTGGATGACGGTGCTGAGCATGCCGAGGACTTCACCGCCATGCGGTCCTGCCGATGTGGCCCCTACCAGCAGACCGGTCTTCCGGTCGGCGACCAGTTTGTAGAGCCCGTCGTTGCCGGGACCGTGTATCCAGCCCCGCGCCGTGGCCGGGACCTGCTTCACGGTGACCGCAACGTCGAGGCCGGCTGCTCGGGCGGCGGCCTCGCTCAAGCCCACCGCCCCGATCTCGGGATCGGTGAACGTGACCCGGGGAAGCGATCCGAAGTCGGCGGGCGGCGGGTTCTCACCCAAAATGCCGGCCGCCACGATCGATCCCTCGTAAAGGGCCATGTGGGTGAACATGCCCCGGCCGGTGACGTCACCCATCGCCCAGATACCATCGGCGGCGCGGAGATGTTCATCGACCGCCAGGAAACGGCCGGACCCATCGAGTCCGGCGGCTTCGAGCCCGAGGCCGCTCAGATCGACGGTACGGCCCGTGGCCACCAGTAGCCGCTCGGCGCCTACTTCCGTTCCTCCCGCCAGCGTGGCGATCACGGACCCGCCCCGAGTTTCCACTCGCTCGATCGCGGCACCGGTCCGCACCGAAATGCCTTCAGCCCCGAAGGCGGCGGTCAGCAACTCCGAAGCTTCGGGTTCCTCGGCGGCCAGCAGACGATCCAGGCCCTCGACGATGGTGACCTCGACCCCGAACCGGGAGAAGACCTGGCCCAGTTCGCATCCCACCGCGCCTCCACCCAAGACGATCAGCGACTCCGGGAGTTTCTCCACCTGGATGGCGTCGTGGGTGACCCAATAGTCGATATCGGCCAGTCCGGGGATGGGCGGGATGGCCGGTTTCGACCCAGTGGCGATGACGACGCCCCGTCTGGCCGTGAAACTCTGTTCTCCGACCGTCACGGTGCGGGGGCCGGTGAGCCGGCCGTACCCGCGCACGAATCGGCCGCCCTTGCCTTCAAAACGGGCCACGGCGAACGAGTCGTCCCAGTCGCCGGTGACTTCCGCCCTGATGCGCGCCGCCACCGGCGCCCAATCGGGCGTCACTTCCACATGGCCGGCCACGCCTTCGACCCGCCGGGCCTCCTGAAGGAGTTTGGCGGCCCGGATCATCACCTTGGACGGGATACATGCCCAATACGGGCATTCCCCACCGACCAGCTGGGGTTCGATACCGACGACTTCGAGTCCGGCGTCGAGCAAGCGCAGAGCAAGATCCTCGCCGCTCGTTCCCAACCCGAGCACCACCACATCAGTCTCATCCACCATGACGGCTCCCTCTCGTTTTGACGGTTCGCTCACCGACTCACCCACCGGTCTTGAACATAGTGGTTTGGACAAGCTCACCGGGTCGGTGACATATTCCGCTCGGAGGGAGCAGTGACTCGACATCGGTGGACGAAGTGACCGGCGGAACCGTCATCTGATCCCGCCGGTCACCAGACGTCAGTCGAGAAAACCGGCTACGAAGTCCTGGGTGTCGTCGATGTCTGCCCGGTAGGCCCAGTCCTCACCTTTCCAGTTGCCGTTCATGCCGAACGACGTAATGCCAAGAATGATGTTCTCGTT
>DATEVB010000113.1:0-8032 GCA_035282865.1 Acidimicrobiia bacterium
AGGCGCAGGTGAAGTCAGTCCCGGTATCCTCTCGTTGGTGTCAACGGTCGAAGTCTCTGTGGCAATCGAGGCGTCGCTGGGAAGAGTGTGGGCGGCGGTTGCCGATCTCGAATCACACGTCGAGTGGATGGCCGACGCCGATTCGATCACGTTTCTCACCGACAGTCGCGCCGGAATTGGAACCCGCATGGAAGTGGCTAGCCGGGTGGGGCCCCTCCGAACCACCGACATCATGCAGGTAACGGAGTGGGTCGATCGCAGGCGGATCGGGGTCCGTCACACGGGTCTTGTAACCGGCGAGGGAGCCTTTGAACTCGAGGCGATCAATCCCACAACGACCAGGTTCACCTGGCGGGAGCGGCTGACCTTCTCTTGGTATCTGGGAGGACCGTTGACCGCCCAGGTGGCGTCACCGGTCCTTGCCGCCATCTGGAAACGCAATTTGAACCGGCTGAAACGGCACCTCGAAAGCTGCCATTGCTAGCCGCCGCCCTCAGGTGGAGGTCCGACCGGCAGCGTTTCGGGTTCCACCCAACGGCGGGGTTCTCGTATCAGCCAAGTCTTGGCGGTCAAAGGGCGACCCTCGAGACGTGACCCACGCTGGAACGGTCCGCGAAAGCACAAGGCCATCCCGGCCAGGATGAGCGCGGCGCCCACCAGTTGCACGGCCTTGGCGATCCCGGCCGCGCCGTTCATGTTGCCAAGGGCGCTAGGACCCAACAGGTAGGCCCAGTCGTGGTCTCCTCCTATGAGCGGCAGCCGTTCGAAAGGTGCGTCGGCGATATAGACACTGACGTCGGCGGCGCTGGCTCCCGCCCAGGCGAGACACAGGCTGGCGGCGAGGAGGTCGCGGCGCCTCAAGCCGAAGTACGCCGCCAAACCGACCGGGACCGCCACCTGGAAGACACTACCCATGAGAGCGGTGATCACATCGGGGAACACGTAGGTCAGCATGTGCCCCAGTTCGTGAAACCCGAGATCGACCCCGCCCAGCAACGGCACCCGCCGCTGCTGCACGAAAGGGAAATACCCGATCACGGCGCCGCCGGCCACACCGGCCACGTATCTCCAGAGGGTTCTCCACGATTCCACGAAAATATATCGGCGCCACCCCCAGCAATCTGAACGGCGCCACTCGGATAAAGTCGCCAAGGGCGTGAAGAACACGTCATCATCCCGGCGAGGTTCTGCGGACCACCCGACTTCGCCAACGGTGGCTACGCCTGCGGCATTGTCGCCAAACTGCTCGATGGGTCCTCCGAAGCCACGCTCCTAAGAACCAACGAAGCCGGCTTCCCGCTTCTCGATGAAGGCGGCAACGCCTTCCCGGGCATCATCGGTCCGGAAGCACGTCAAGAAAGCATCCATTTCCGCGGTCAGCCCCTCGCCGGCCGATAAACGCAACGCGTCGTTCAGAGCTCGCTTGGCCGCCCCATAGGCCAGGGTAGGCCCGGCCGCCCATCGCCCGGCATCGGCCATCGCAGCTTCCTGGAGTTGGGCAGCGGGCAACACCCTGTCGGCCAGGCCGATGTCGTGCGCTTCTTCGGCTCCCAGGTGCCGGCCGGAGAAGATGATGTCCTTGGCCCGCTGATAACCGACCAGGCGAGGGAGTCGCTGCGTGCCACCCGCCCCCGGGATCAAACCCAGCAGGATCTCCGGTTGTCCGACCCGGGCGTCGTCGGCGAAGTAACGGAAGTCGGCCCCCATCGCCAATTCGAGGCCGCCTCCCAACGCAAACCCGCGGACGGCAGCAATGGTGGGCTTCTCGAGCGTTTCGAGGAGCCGGACGGCTTTGCCGAGATCGGTGGCCAGGCTGTCGTCGCGGCCGCTCTCGTAGGCGGCCTGGAAGCCTTTGATGTCCGCCCCGGCGGCGAAATGTGGCTCTCCGGTCACCACCACCGCCCGAATAGCCGGATCAGACGCCTCCAAGAACGCGGCCGCCAGGTCTTCAGACAGTTCGGCCGACAGAGCATTGACCGGCGGTCGGTTGAGGACGATCCGCGCGACACTCCTGTCCACCGAATACTCGACCAGCGACATGGCATACTCCCTTGGGTTGACGTTGCGTTCAGACTACCGGTGGGCTCGCCATGGCCCGCCGGCAACTCCGCCCCCGGATCAGCCCCCATCGAGAAGCCGCCGGGCGGCCGTCCAGGGGTCCAACCGTCGAGCATCGACCTCAGCGGTGAGAGTGGCGAACCGGTCGTCCTCAGCTGCATCCTCGGCGCGGCGGAACAGCTCCGCAACCACCGCCCGATGCAACTCCTGGCGGAGCCGGGCCGAGCGCGCCTCGTTGAGGCGTCCGGTCGATTCGAGGAAGGAACGGTGGTCCTGAACCGCCTGCCAAACGGATCCGATCCCCTCCCCTACCGTGGCAACGGTGGCCAGCACCGGGGGGCGCCAGGCTCTTTGTCCTCCCAGATCGAGCATCTGTTCCAGGTCGCGCATGGTGTCGGCTACACCGTCCCGATCAGCCTTGTTGACGACGAGAATGTCACCGATTTCGAGGAGTCCGGCCTTGTTGGCTTGCACGCTATCGCCCCATCCCGGATTGACGACCACGATCGTCGTGTCGGCGCTTTCGACGATCTCGACCTCTGCCTGTCCCACGCCGACGGTTTCGACGAACACGTGAGAAAGCCCGATGGCGTCCAGGATCATGATGGCCTTGGGGGTGGCCTCCGCAACGCCACCCAGGTGGCCTCGGCTCCCCATGGACCGGATGTACACGCCCGGGTCCCCGACGTGATCCTGCATGCGGATCCGGTCACCTAAAATGGCGCCGCCGGTGAAGGGGCTCGAGGGGTCAACGGCCAGGATCCCGACCTCATCCCCGAGCGAGCGGACGCGTCGTATGAGCTGATCGGTCAGGGTGCTCTTCCCCGACCCCGGGGCGCCGGTCAGGCCGACGACAAATGCCGAACCGGTGCGGGGAAACAGGGTGGCCAGGATCGAAGGGGCGCTCGGGTGGCGGTCCTCGACCAGGCTGATCAGCCGGGCCACCGCCCTGGGGTCACGCTGCAGCGCCGCTTCAATCAATTCGGCAGTGGTGCGGGTCGTCATCGGAGCCAGTCTCAAGTGTCGGGCCCCAAGTTACAACTCAGGATCGGTGCGAGCGGAGGGACGGATCGGATCCCGGAAGGACAGGCTCGCACACTATGGCGCCGGCTCAGAAGGCGTTGACTTCCTCGACGCCGGGTACCCGCTCGGTGAGGATTCGTTCGATTCCTGCTTTGAGCGTCATGGTCGACAGAGGACAACCGCCACACGCTCCAACCATCTGCAGATTGACCGTCCCGCCTTCGACACCGAGCAGGATCAGATCGCCACCGTCCGCCTGTAAGGCGGGACGGATGTACTCGATGGTGGATTCGAGCACAGCCAGGTCGACCTGTGGGTACTCGGTCTGCAGGACGGCGCCGTCGGTGGTGTCTTCTACGGTCGTAAAGTCTGTCATAGCCCACAAAAGTGTAGAGGCACTCGAAAACTAGTCATGGGTGCCGATCGGACCTACGGGTTCCTCACCAGCTCGACGGTGGTGAAGGTGTCGGCAGCGCCTTCCGAAGAGCGGGCCTCGACGAGCACCCGGTACCGGGCCGGTCCGGCAATCTTTCCGTCGACGGTGCCATCCCACACCAGGGCAAACCGTCCGGCTTCCCGTAAGGTCCAGGGAGTCTCACCGATCACCCCCGGGCCGTGGAAGACCACCATCCGCACTTCGGCCGCGGCGGCGAGCGTGCCGGTCACCACGACAGAGCTACCGGCCGGGGCAACCACGACGGGCTCGAGGTCTCGCAGGGCCGGCGGCAGGCCAAAGCCTTCCGGCGGATGTACGGCAACGTCATCCGCTCGTACCGAGAACCGCCATGTTCCCAGCGCATCGGTGGCGATCGGGGCGCCGTCGGCGACTACCGAGATGGGTCCGTCGGCGGAAATGACCACCTCCGTTTCACCCCAACCCAAACCGACCACGATCTCGCCGGGGAGCATCCCCCCGGCTGCTTGCGGCTGCAAACCCCCGTAATAGTGACCAAGGATCTCGTCGTAACCGTTGCCGGCTTCAGCCATAGCCAGGGCGCCATACTGGCTCATTCCCACCAGGTGACCCCACCCGTGCCCGGAGATCGTGTAGATCTCCTCAACGACGATGAATCCCGAGCGGAACGCCTCTGGATACCTCCACTCTTTGGAGATGGTGTACGTAGGCGACAGCACCGTCTGCGGATAGCGTCTTCCGTCGGGGCGTTCGGCGGGAAGCAACTCAGGGGCGACCCGGGGACCGTACCGGTTCATCACGCCCCGGAATTCCCAGCTGGCGAGTGACCGGGTCCGCCCGTCTGCGTCGAACTCGACCATCCAGGCGCCGGCTCCGTCGGCGGTGGTGCGCACCCTGACCCCGAGGAGCCGGCCGTCGATCTCATCCGCCTCGCGCAGTACCGACTCGAGTACCGACCTTGGAAGCTCAAACGACCAATCGACAAACGGAGAAGGTTCACCGGGCGAATCGACTGCTCTGAGATAAGGCACGCCGTTGCCCCCAAACACATCTCGGACATCTCGCGTCCTCCCGCCGGTGGTCGACGAGTAGAGCGCCTGAGCGGGAGTTCCGTTGAAAAGCAGGACTTCGCCGGCCGTAGCGGCAACTGCAGCCGCCCACCGCTCACCACCAGATTCCTGCACCTGATCAAGGCCTCCGTACACCTGACAAGCCGGAGTGGCGCAAATATCGAAACCGTACCTTGCGCCCGAGCCCACCCGACCGCGGGAGAGGGTCCACGCCAGATAGGTGCGCGCGGCGACCACCTGGGCCTTCAGCGCCTCCTCGTGCCAGGAAAACGGGACTTCCTGGATGCCCAATAGGTAGTCCTCTGGTGCAACTCGCTCCAGAACCACCATCCCGTCGGACGCCGAATGCACTTCCAATTGTCCGGCGTACCGCCGATCAACCCAGAACAGCACGGTGCCTTGGGCAGGTTTGAGCAGGATGGTCTCGTAGAGACCAACGGTCTCTTCTTCTTGCGCAGATGCCGGACTGCCGGCGACCAGCAGAACGCAGATCAGCGCGGCGACGCCCTTACTGCGCCGCACCGGCCGGCCGGCGTTCGAGACGCCCTCCGAGCGATTGCAGCCGCCCGACGAAGTCCTCGTAGCCACGATCGATGTGGTGGATGTCCCCCACCACCGTCTGCCCCTCGGCCCGCAAGCCGGCCAGCACCAGGGAGGCGCCGGCGCGAATATCGGGAGCGATGACCGGACAGCCCGAGAGTTTCTCGACCCCCCTGATCACGGCATGCTGCCATTCAGTGGTGATGTCCGCGCCCATCCGCATCAGCTCGCCGGCGTAGCGGAACCGGGCGTCGTAGATGTTCTCGGTGATGACCGACGTGCCGGAAGCCACGCTGAGCAGCGCCACCATCTGCGGCTGCATGTCCGTGTGGAAACCCGGGAATGGAAGGGTGGCGAAATCCACCGGAAGGGGTCGATCGGGTCCCGCCACCGTGAACCAGTCGTAACCGCGTTCGATGGTGCAACCGGCGTCTGTCAGCTTCCTCAATTCCATCCGAAGGTGATCCGGGACACAGCGCTCGATGCGGATCTCGCCACCGGTTATGGCCGCCGCCACTGCGTAGGTTCCTGCTTCGAGCCGGTCGGGTAGGACATCATGGGAGGTCGGATGGAGGGTATCCGCGCCTTCCACCGTGATCATCGATGTGCCGGCGCCCTGAATCCGGGCACCCATCTTGACCAGAAACGCAGCCAGGTCTTCGATCTCCGGTTCGCGGGCGGCGTTGTGGACCGTCGTCTCACCGGTCGCCAGGACGGCTCCCAGCAACACATTCTCGGTCGCCCCGACACTCGGGAACTCGAGGCCGATTTCGGTCCCCACCAGGCCGGCGGGAGCTCTGGCAATGAGCATTCCATGCTCGAGTTCGAACTCCGCTCCCAGCTTCCGGAGCCCGTCGATGTGCATATCGATGGGCCGGGCTCCCAGGTCGTCACCACCGGGGAACGCCACCCTGGCTACACCCCCGCGCGCCAGCAATGGACCCAGAACGACGATCGAGGCCCGCATCTGACGGACGAGATCGAGAGGCGCCTCCGGCCGCAACTGGTCCGGCACCTCGACGGTGAGCACATGGCCGTTGAACGAACAGGTTGCTCCCATGTGCTCGAGCACCCGCCCCATGAGGGTAACGTCGAGTATTCCGGGGACGTTGTGCAACAGGTGCGTCCCGGGTGCCAACAACATTGCCACCATCTGTTTGAGGACGGCGTTCTTGGCGCCCAGCACCGCAACCGACCCTTTGAGCGGTTGGCCACCGGTGATGACGATCTCCTCCATAGAGCGGATTGTACGTTTGACACGGCTCATTGCCGGTTTCCCCACCCTAAGAGGCACGGATCGGGTTTGGGACACGGCGGCTACGCTTCGGCCTACCGGACCAGACCGAGGAGAGAACGTGCGAGTCGCCATCGGAGCCGACCACGCTGGATTCAAGCTCAAAGAAGGCCTGGCGAAACTGCTTGCGACCCAGGGTTACGCCATTCTCGATATGGGGACCCACTCCGAGGCGCCGGTTGATTATCCCGACTACGCAGCGGCGGTCGGGCGAGCGGTGCGCGACGGCAGGGCCGACCGCGGCGTGCTCGTGTGCGGATCGGGGGCGGGGGCGGCGATCGTCGCCAACAAGATCAAGGGCGTCCGCGCCGCGCTCGCTCATGACACCTACACGGCCCATCAGGCAGTCGAACACGACGATGCCAACATCATCGTTGTGGGCAGCAGGGTCGTTGGACAGGCGCTCGCCGAGGAGTTGACGACGACCTTCTTGCTGGCCCGCTTCACCGGCGAGGAACGCCACGTTCGACGCCTCAACAAGGTCAAGGCGCTCGAAGCGGAAGAGTGAGAAGAAGTGGGAAGTGGGAAGTGGGAAGCGGGACGTAGGTGGCCAATCCTTCGCACGTCGTACCGTTGGCACCCGACTACTCATCACCAACTACTGATTCCATCCAATCGACCGTGCGTGCCGTCATCCAGTCGAGGACCTCGTCAAGGGTGCGATCGGTGCGCTTGGGAACCCGGAACGAGTGGTCGGCGTCATCTATCAGCTCGATAGTGGCCCGCCGCAAGGGCCGTAGGTGCTCATTGATCAAATCGACCCGGGCGAGAGCGTCCCTGGTTCCTGAGAAGAACAACATCGGAACGGTAACGTTGGCCAGGTGGTCGATGCGGAGCCGATCCGGCTTCCCGGCCGGGTGCAACGGATAAGCGTAAAAAACGAGGCCCCGGACTGGTTCGCCACCGGCTGCCAGGTAGGATCCCATCCGCCCACCCATTGACCGCCCGGCGAGGATCACATCGTTGCCGGCCTCCGCCCGGAGCCACTCGAGCGCGGCTCGATGGCAATCCAGTAGCGTAGCCTGCGAATCGGGCCGCCGTTTCCCAGCCTCGATGTAGGGGTAGTTGAACGTGAGCACCCCGACCCCCGCCCCGGCCAGACGGTCGCGTAACCCCGCCACCCCGGGATGCTCCTGGCCGGCGCCCGCACCGTGAGCCAGCAGCATGGTAGGGAGCCGCGTTTGGGCGGGTCCGGCCAGTCGACCGGATACGGCCTGCCCGGGCCGCCACTGGATGGTCACCTCACGGGGCATCAGCGAGTCCTGCCTTGAATGCGTAACCTCCTCCCTGCACCCGCCAGAATGAGCAGGCTATGCAAAAGCGAGAAAGCACACGGCGCCGCCTCTTGCTGTTCCTGGTTGCCGCTTCTGTTCTCGTCGGTGGGTTCCTGATCATCGCAGATTGGGACGTCATCCTGGAGGTCATCGGCCAATCGAACTGGGTTCTTCTCCTGCCGGCGCTGGCCATGACGGCCATTTCCTTCTCCTGCGTCAGCTACAGCTTCGCTGAGGTCGGCCGGTTGATTGATATCCCAATCCGCCGCAATCGGTTGGCGGGAATCGGCTTCGTCTCGGCGATTCTCAATCATCTCGTGCAAAGCGGTGGCGTGGCGGGATACGGGGTTCGCTACGC
>DATEVB010000114.1:0-2741 GCA_035282865.1 Acidimicrobiia bacterium
GGTAGCCGTCCGCCAGCTCGGCCGTTCTGCGCAGCGCTCGCCGGCTGCGCCCTCCGACCCAAATGGGGATGTTTCTGCCCTGTGGGGGCAGCGGGGAGAACACGTAGTCGTCGAGCACGTGGTGTTCGCCGAGGAACGGCGGTCCTTTTCCCGACCACAGATGTCGCCAGAGAGCAATCGTTTCGTCAACGAGAGAACCTCTCTCGCGAAACCGCTCTTCCTGACCCAGATTCTTGAATTCTTGAAGATCGTGGGCGTCGGCGACTCCGACGCCCACCGTCAACCGTCCCCCGCTGAGCAGGTCGATGGTGGCGAGCTGCTTGGCAAGAATCACCGAATTGCGCATTGGGGCGATGATGACCGATGTACCGATTCGAAGACGGTCGTGGCGAGCGGCGATGTAAGTGAGCGATACGATGGCTTCCAGAATCGTCCCGTACTCGGTCGCCTCGGGCCCCTGCGGGACCATGAGGTGATCGGTGACCCAGACGCTGGTCCATCCAAGCTCGATGGCGGCTTCGGTGGCGCCGTCGATCCCGTCTGGGTTCGCTCCGGGGCCACTCGTAGGCAGGATGAGGCCGATCTCCACGGACGTGGAGTGTACTGCACGCGCCCCGAGCGGTTTCGACCGGAGTCGGTGGTACCCGGTCATCAACCTAGTGTTCCGGGGTTGTTTCCGATAGGTTGGGGCGACGCAATGACGCGGGCTCGAGCGAAGGGCCGTCCATCGTGTTCCGTAGCTGCTGCCCCGGCGGGCGGCGTCCGCATAACGCCGGTCGTGTGCCCGGCCTGACATCTCCGATGGGCGGGACCAGGAGGAGGCCATCAGGTGGTTGGTGAGGGCCGAAGACAGAAAGAGGAGTCCGTATCGGAGGCGGCGATGAGGATCCTACGGACGCACACCGTCCTCACGCTGGCGACTGTGTATCGCGGCGAACCACACGCCGTCTCGCTCATGTACGCCAACGAAGGGTTCGCCCTCTATTGGGTATCAGACCCCCGATCGCGGCACTCGCTCGCATTGGCTGAGTCTTCACGAGCATCCGTTACCGTCGCCGGTCATTTTGCCGACTTCCGGGATATTGAGGGCCTGCAATGTCGCGGCGCGGCTGGCACGGTAGGCGGGAAGGCCGCCAGCACACGGGGCTTTCAAGTCCTGGCCGATCGCTACCCGTTTCTCCAGGAGTTCCTGTCAGGGCCGGCGAAACTCGTCCGTCGTCTCGACCTGGCCGCGGTATACCGGTTCGATCCCGAAGAAGTGACCCTGATCGATAACGCCCAGGGCTTCGGCCACAAAGAGGCCGTCCCGCTCCCACCCCACGACTGATCCTCAGGCACCCTGGCGGGGGTTGGTGGCTCGATCGACACGGGTATCTCGTCTGCGCTTGCGCGGAACCCGGTCGATGCTGGAAGAATGGGCAGCCATGGTCAGCCCAACCCCCGGACCCGTTTGTGCTTTTGACGCAGGAGGCGCGAGCGGTCTACCTCGAGCCTGCCCAACGGGTGATGAGACCAGCGTCGATGTCGAATTGATCGAGCACTTTCGTCACGGTGTGATCGACGATGTGGCCGATCGTCTTCGGCAACGTGTAGAAACCTGGCACCGGCGGCAAGACCACCGCGCCGGCTTCAGTGACCGCAGTCAACAGGCGCAAATGCCCAAGATGGAGTGGGGTTTCCCGCACTACCAGCACGAGACGCCTGCGCTCCTTCAAGCAAACGTCGGCGGCTCGCACGATCAGATTGTCGTTGTACGAGTTGGCGATGGCGCTGACGGTTTTCATCGAACACGGGGCCACAACCATTCCGTCTGTTCTGAAGGTCCCGGAAGCGATGGTTGCCCCCAAGGAGCGCTCGTCATGGACCACATCTGCCATCGCGGCGAGGGCATCCGGAAGGTAGTCGGTCTCATACTCGAGGGTGGCGACGGCTCCTTTGGAGATCACCAGATGCGTCTCAATGCCGTCCATGGACGCCAGCACCTCGAGCAGCCGGGCCCCATAGACCGCCCCGCTGGATCCGGAAATGCCGACGATGATGCGTTTCGTGGTGATCTCCTCCTGAGCATCCGGCAGTCTAATGGACACGTATTGACGCCGCCGGTGGGGGCGAGCGGGGGAATGCAATGATCTCCGACCGCAAACAAGAGCACCTCGAACTCGCCGTTACCGACAATGCACAAGGGCGGGGATCGCCGGGTTGGGAGGACGTCCACCTCATTCCCGCCACACTTCCGGAGACCAACCTCGACCGCGTCGATACCCAAGGGGAGCTCGCCGGTCGGGCTCTGCGCGCCCCCTTCGTGATCTCCTCGATGACCGGAGGCCACAAGGCCGCAGTGGAGATCAATCGTCGGTTGGCTACTGTCGCCGATGAACTGGGCATCGCGGTTGGCTCCGGGAGTCAGCGAGCCGCCCTTCGCGACCCCTCACTGGTGCCGACCTTCAGAGTGCTGCGTGAAGCGGCCCCCGACGCCACGATCATCGCCAACATCGGGGTGTGTCAACTCGTGCGACAGGGCGATGAGACCGCACTCGACCGGGACGACGTGCGGACCATCGTCGAGATGCTCGATGCCCAATTCCTGGCCGTACACCTCAACGTCGTTGAGGAGCTCATCCAGCCCGAGGGTGACCGCAAGATGGTCGGGCTGCTCGACGCCCTCGCGGCGGTCGTCGAGTGGAGTCCGGTGCCGGTCATCGCCAAAGAGACCGGAGCCGGTATCGCCAGAGAGGCGGCGT
>DATEVB010000115.1:0-4809 GCA_035282865.1 Acidimicrobiia bacterium
ACACTGTTCGATCCCGAGGTAGGTCTCCGGGCCATGCTGCTGGAGGGCATCCCCACCGTTGAGGACGTCGGCGATGAGATCGTCGAGGAAGAGGCTCTTCGCCACGTCCGGTTCACTGCTTCCGGATCGCGAGTCGAGGTCGTGACTGCCGGACTCGTGCGCGCCGAGGACGTGACCATCGACGCCTGGATCGAGCTTGATTCGGGTGAGGTCCGCCGAGCTGCGTTCTCGACACCGATCGGCCAATCCCTAACCGAATGGGACTTGACGCTGTTCGACTACGGAGCCGAGGTCACGATTACCCCTCCGGATCTCGAAGGATGAGCCGGAGGGCTTCACCCAAACTTGTCCTCGCAGTCGTTGGATTTGGAGTATTCATCGCGGCTGATGATCTGACCGTGGTGGCCACCATGCTCCGCCCGATCATCGGCGACCTGGGGATCGTCCTGCCCAACGGCCTCAACCAGATGGCGTGGATCGTCAACGCCTACCTGATCGCCTACGTGGCCGTGATGCCGTTCATGGGTAGGCTGAGCGACGTTTGGGGCCGTCGACGCACCTACCTCGCGTCACTGGGCTTGTTCCTCACCGGCTCGATCGTCGTGCCGTTGGCACCAAACTACGGCATCTTCCTCGTGGGCCGGGTGCTCACCGCCATGGGCGGAGGGGCACTGGTGCCGATCGGGCTGGCCATAGTTGCCGACGTCTTCGCCGAGAACCGCCGGGCCCGCGCCCTCGGCACCCTGGGCGCCATCGACACCCTCGGGTGGGTGTGGGGTCCTCTCTACGGGGCCATGCTGGTCAGGTTCCTTTCCTGGCGCTGGCAGTTCTATCTCAACATCCCCCTGGCCATCCTCGGCATCGTGGCCGCCTGGTATGTGCTCGATCAGGTCGGCAAGCCTACCTACGCTCGCATCGACTGGATTGGGGCGGGCACCCTGTCGGTCGGCCTGGTCGCCCTCAATGTTGCCCTCCTCGAGTCGGCCCAGATCCAGAGCGTCACCGGTCTGGAGGAGTTGACCGGAGCTGCTCGGGGTCCCATGTGGTGGCTCCTGGGGGTGGCCGCCGTGGCCATGACTGCTTTCATCGCTCATCAGGCCAGAACCGACGATCCCTTGGTACCCCTCGGTCTCTTCAAAGGGCGCAACCTCACCACCGCGGTCGTCGTCAACTTCCTGGTCGGAGCCACTCTGGTTATTGCCATGGTCGACGTGCCGTTGTTCGTCAACGTGGTCGAATCGGAAATCGAGCGGGCCGCGGTGATCGCCGGGTGGGTTCTCAGCGCCATGACTGCGGCGATGGCGGCTGCCTCCTACGCCGGCGGGCGGATGACTGAACGTTGGTCATACCGACCCCCGATTCTGGTTGGCTTGACGGCCGTTCTGGCCGGCTTCCTGCTCATGGGCAGCGGCTGGACTCCCGCAACCCCCTATCTGCAGATGGCCTGGCAGCTGGTGGTGCTTGGCACCGGCTTCGGGCTGGTGTTCGCACCGATCAGTGCGGCGGTGATCGATGCCGCTCCTCCCGGTGAGCGAGGCGTGGCAGCCAGCTTGGTGATGGTGCTGCGGCTGATGGGGCTGAGCGTTGGTTTGTCCGGTCTCACCGCCTGGGGAATCCACCGCTACGAGGAATTGCGTACGCTGATCGTGCTGCCCCCCATCGGTGATCCGGGCTATCAGGAGGCGTTGCGTCGTGCCCAGGAGGAATTGACCACCTCCGCTCTGGCCGACACCTTCCTGGCAGCCGCGGTCATCATCGCCTTCGGCATAGTTGTGGCGTTGTTCATGCGGAATGTGACATCGCGAGGTGCCCCGGCTCAGTCGGAATCGCGGGGATGAAGGATCAGGCGGGCACTGCGGCTGTAGGTGAGGTAGGAACGGGCCCATTCAAAGAGGACCACCGCGCGATTCCGGAAGCCGATCAGAAACAGTATGTGGATGAACAACCAGGCCAACCACGCCGGCAGGCCCCACAACCGGATTCCCTTGATCACCGCAATGGCGGAGCTGCGGCCGAGGGTGGCCATTGTGCCACGGTCGACGTATCGAAACGATTGAGTCGGCTCGGCCCGGACCGCTCTTGTGATCGAATCGGCCGCGTGTCTTCCCATCTGAATCGCCGCCGGTGCGACTCCGGGCAACGGCCGGCCGTTCTGGACGACGTGAGCAAGATCGCCAACTACGAACACTTCAGGATGTCCGGGAACCGTCAGATCGGGTTCGACGATCACCCGGCCTGCTTGGTCCAACTCCGTTCCGAGCGAAGCTCCCAGTGGCGAGGCAGCTACTCCTGCCGCCCAGAGCATCGTCCGGCAGGGTATGCGTTCGTCTCCAAGGCGAATGCCGCCGGCGTCGACCTCGGTGACCGGCGCACCCGTCCGGATCTCGACGCCGAGGCGCTCGAGTTGCCGCTGTGCCCTGGCCGATAGAGCCGGCGGGTATCCCGGAAGGATCCGGTCCCCAGCTTCGATGAGCAGAACGCGGGCGTCACCGGCATCGAACTGCCGGAACTCGTCCGAAAGCGTGTGTCGGGATAGCTCGGCCAGGGCGCCGGCCAGTTCCGCACCGGTCGGCCCGCCTCCGATTACCGCCAACGTGAGCAGGGCACGGCGCGAGTCCGGATCTTTGACCATCTCCGCTTGTTCAAAGGCGAGCAACACCCGGCGGCGGATCTCGAGGGCATCTTCGATGCTCTTCAGCCCGGGCGCATGAGGCTCCCAGTCATCATGACCGAAGTACGAATCGCCGGCTCCGGTCGCCACGATCAGATAGTCGTACTCAATTGGTTCGCCCTCGGCCAGCAGCACATGCCGGGCCTCGAGATCGACCGAAACCACCTCGGCGAGCTGCACCGATGTGTTGGCCTGCCTGCGAAGAATCCTCCGGATCGGCTCGCCGATATCGATGGCACTGAGCCCGGCCGTTGCCACCTGATAGAGCAGCGGCTGGAAGACGTGATGGTTGCGGCGATCGATCAGCGTGACGGCCACCGGCGCCGAACCGAGCGCCTTGGCGGCATACAACCCACCGAACCCTCCCCCGATGATGACCACTCTCTGCATCTCCTGAATCTACCGAGAGCCCGGCCGTGCCGAGGTCCGCCGCTTACACCTTCCTGGGGACGCTCCCTGTCCAGCTCAAGACGTACCGCATACACTTATGGCCGAAGTCATCGGTCGGCGAGAACATGAGGGGACACCCTCCGTCGATGACGGCGATTCCCCGGCTGCGCCCGGAGGCGGCCGCTTCCGGGGACACACTGCCTTGCCCGAACGAGCGATGCATCCATACGTGCTTGATGCCGAGCTCCTCACATTCGTGCATCGTTGCCTCGGCCGTTTCCGGACGAGTACCGATGACGACAGCTTCGACTCCTCCAGGAATAGAAGCGAGATCGTGGTAGCAGGGATCCCCCTCGACCTGATCTGCGTTCGGGTTGACCGCGAACACTTCGTAGCCCCGCTCCCGAAGTCGCTGGTACACGATGTTGCTGCCGTGTCCCTGCGGGTTGCGAGACACTCCCGTTACTGCGATGCGCTTGCGGGCCAAGAAGTCTGTGGCCGCTTCTTTGATGGTGACCATCTGAACCCCTTCCGGTGGATCGTTCCAGTATCGCCCCGAACGGGGTCGAGGTGACAGGGTCAAAGGTCAAATTCCCGAATGGCTTCGCACCGCAAGAACCAAGGGAAGTTAGTCTGCCCTCCCCTCAACAGAGGTCGCCATGACCGCACCGTGGACGATCGACGGCAAGGTGAGCATCGTGACCGGCTCCAACACCGGACTCGGTCGCGTCACCGCACTCGAATTAGCCCGGCGCGGTTCCCACGTGTTTCTTGCTTCCCGGTCGGCGGAAAGAACCCTACCTGTGGTCGAGGCCATCCGCCGGGAGGGCGGCCACCGCCGGGTTGACTTCCTGGCGCTCGACTTGGCGTCGCTCCGGTCCGTTCGAGAAGCGGCCGACGTCTTCCGGGCCGGCCACCTTCCCCTGCACCTACTGATCAACAACGCCGGCGAGGCCGGGCGGACCGGGTATACCGAGGACGGCTTCCAGATGACATTTGGCGTCAACTACCTGGGTCACTACCTCCTCTCCCGCCTGCTGCTCGAACGGATGCAGGAATCGGCTCCGGCGCGGATCGTGCACGTGTCCAGCGACATGCACTATCGGGCCAAAGGCATCGACTGGGCGAAGGTGACCAGACCGAGCCGGTTGCCCGGTATCGGCGAGTATGCGGTCTCAAAGCTGGCCAACGTCCTCTTCAATGCGGTACTGGCCCAGCGACTCGACGGGACCGGACTCACGACGTATGCGGCCCACCCGGGTGCAGTCGCTACCGATATCTACCGCCGCGTGCCGGGGCCGATCAGGGCCCTCGTGACTGCGTCGATGCTCACCCCTGGGGAGGGGGCCCGAACGCAACTCCGCTGCGCGGTCGATCCGGCCCTATCGGGAGAGAGCGGCTTGTACTACGCACAAGAACGGGCCAAGGAGCCGAGTGCGCTGGCCCAGGACGAGAGCCTCATCAACGAACTCTGGATGCGCAGCGAGCAATGGGTGAGCTCCTACCTATGAGGCCGCCATCTTCGTGAGGGAATACCCCTGAGACAACCCCGAGAATTCAGGGTTCTTGGAGGGTGACACCTCATAGACGCCGGGCTCCGGTCGCGGCAGCATGGGGCCATGGTTAGTACTACCCAATCCTCAAACGGGAAGGCGACCCGCACGCGGATAGAACGACCTGCCTCAGGACGAGTCGTGGCAGGCGTTGCAGCCGCAATCGCCGAACGTACCAATACCGCCACCTGGCTG
>DATEVB010000116.1:0-25602 GCA_035282865.1 Acidimicrobiia bacterium
CAGTGCTTACTCGCGGTCCGCTTTGGTCTCGTCGTAGTAGTCGAGCCGGTCGATCGGCATGACGAGCGACGTGAGAATGTTCATCAAGTGGGCGGTGATTCGCTTGAAGTACCGGTAGAGCAACGCACGCGGTACCGCTTCCCGGGCCGGCTGGTCGGTGTGGAGTTGCTGGTCGATCAACTTGTCGTACTCATCCTGCAGATGGTCGCCGGCCTGCAGCATCGTGTGGGCCGCCACCTGGTCCTTTTCTCCGAACACCCGGGCCGTTTCACCGATGAGCTTCGAGATGAGATCCCGGTATCGCATCAACGTGTCGATATCTTCGGCCTCCGACAGGTCGACCCCGCTGTTGGCGATGTCCCAGATGTTCTTCGAGTAATCGCCGATCCGTTCGGCGTCCTTGACCACACTCATCGAGGCCAGAACGAGGGGGATGTCGGCCGAGGTGCCGCGCACGCTGACGTGCACGACCAATTCCCGTCTCACCGCACGCTCGGCCTTGTTGACGCCCTTGTCGGTCTTGCGGATGTCCTTGCCGACCAGCGCCGGGTCGGTCCCCCCAATCAGCGCGTTGATGGCGTTGTCGAAGGTATGTCGGTCATCGACGAGCATCTGGCGAATCTGCGCTTCTATCTGCTCGAGTTGCGCGTCTCCGCCTCCCCGAAAGAAGTCAAGCACCATGGTTCACTCCCATCTCATTGCAGTATCAGTATCCCAACCAACGGCACCAATACGAAGACCCCAATTACGTAAACGAACACCAGCGACTTCCGGACTTCTGCGGCTGCCGCCAGCTTCCCCGCCAGGTATAGGGGGATCTTCCTGAGCTGGGGCACGGGATAGAACAGCAGGATGCCGCTGATATTGAACAACGTGTGCGTCAAGGCGATCACCAAGCCCTCCGGCCGTTCGGTGGCGAGGGAGGCGAGCAGAGCAGTGACCGTCGTTCCGACGTTGGCTCCCAGGGTGATGGGGTAGGCGTTGGTGAGCGTGAGGACGCCGGCGGCGATCATCGGAACCAGCACTGAGGTGGTGATGCTCGAGGATTGCACCGCAACCGTCATGATGAGACCGATCCCTATCGCCGTCACTCCGCCACCTTTGGCGAGTACCGCGTTCATTGATCGTTCGATACGCCCGGCCACGACCAATTTCATGTTGCGGCTGATGTAGGCCAGGGCGAGGAGAATCAGAGCAAGCCCCACGATGAGCAGCAGGAAGCCGAGCACGGTGTTGTGTGCGCCCAGTCCCTCGATGAAGTTCTCAAAGGCCTTCACCGGCGCTTTGACCGCCGTCTTGACAGGGCTGTCCGGGTTCTCGAATTCGAGATTCGCCGACCTCCCCAGGAAACCCGCCAATGCTTGGGCGGATTTCGACAAGAACCTGGTGGCGAGTTCGAGGGGCAGGAGAACCGCAACCGTCAACAGGTTGAAGAGATCGTGCATGGTTGCCCCGGCGAAGGCCCGGCGAAATTCGGCGCTGCGGCGCAAGTAGCCAAGCGAGGCGAGCGTGTTGGTGACCGTCGTCCCGATATTGGCCCCCATGATCATCGGAACGGCCAAGGGCACGGTGAGTGTGCCCGCCCCGACCAGGCCGACGATGGTCGAGGTCGAAACAGATGAGGATTGCACGAGGACCGTCGCCAGAATGCCGACCAGGAGACCCGCCAACGGATTGGAGACACCTTCGAAGAGCGAGTCGGTGAATTCCTCTCCAAAGCCCTGGATGCCACTTTCGATCGCCTTGACTCCCACCAGGAATAGGTAGAGAAGGAATAGCACCAGCACCACGCGGACTCTCACGGGGATATGGCGCCTGGTTGTCGCTTCTTCGGTCAAGATCGCACCAAGGTCGGCCGGCCTCTCCCACCGCCGGCGTTGGCCGCATCATAGAGACCTGTGTGCGAGCCTTCGCCCTGCGGGAGGCGTACGCTTGGTTGGGTGGAAGGTGCCGTGCCCCGGGTAGCAGTGACCGCCAGCGTCGAAGCGTCGGCGGGGATGGCCGCCGAACTGGTAGTGGTTGGTCTTCGTCCGGTCGCCCTTCCCTGTGTGCGGATCCGGAAAGCCGATGACGTGGATCTGGCGCGCGCTCGCGCCGCAGTGGAAGAGGCCGACCTCGTGGTGTTGACGTCTTCACGGGCGCTCGATGTGCTCTGGCCGGACGGTGTGATCCCGGCCACTCCGATTGCGATGTTGACGGCGGCGGGGGCGGCCCGGGTGGAAGAGCGCGGCGGGCGGGTGGTCCACGTCGGAAACGGCAACCCGTCGGACTTCATTGCCTATCTGGGCCGCAAGGCGGCAGGCAAACGAGTTGCGTATCCGCATGCCGAAGGGGTCGATCCGCGCGTCGTCGTGTCGCTGGCAGACGCGGCGGGAGATCTGGTAGCTGTTGCGGTGTACGGGTGGATTCCTACAGCACCGGCGCTCGATCCTGTTGAGGCCGCCGTGTTCGAGTCCTCATTGGCGGTGTATGGCTGGATGCAAGCGCGTGAATTGTCAGGAATCGTTGCGTCTGCCATTGGTCCTGCGACTGCGGCAGCCCTCCGCCGCCACGGCCGTGGTCCCGACATCCTGGTGCGCCGACCGCTCTTCGGGATGCTGGCCGAGACGCTGGCCAGTGCGCTGATTGTCACTAGGTCCTAGGGAACCTTGGTTCCGTAGGGTCTTGACAGATGCGACAAGTTTGGCGGAGATCAGACCGGTGCCGTCCGCTCCATACGGCGAAGGACCCCAGTGAGGCGCCCCCAAGCAGGGACAACGCCTGACATGCGGCCTTTGGGCGGCCGCCCGGCACAGCCGGACTTTGGCGCAGCGGACGGCGGCGGTCGGTCTGAGGGACCGCACGTCCCTGGTTGTCGCCGCCAACCCTCCGACGATCCAGTCCATGGCCTCTCCTACTGGTGAAGCACGGCTTGGAGGAACCGCTGGGTTCGCCCATGCTGGGGGTTGAGTAAAACATCGTCGGGCGGGCCATCCTCGACGACTATGCCCTCGTCCATGAACACAACCCGGTCGCCCACCTGGCGGGCAAAACCCATCTCGTGGGTGACCACCATCATGGTCATGCCCTCTTCGGCCAGGCCGCGCATCACATCCAGTACTTCCCCGACCAACTCGGGATCAAGGGCGCTCGTAGGTTCATCGAACAGCATCATGTACGGGTTCATTGACAACGAGCGGGCGATGGCCACCCGTTGCATTTGACCACCGGACAGGCGAATCGGGTACTCATTGATCTTATCGAGCAAGCCGACCCTCTCTAACACCTTGCGAGCCACCTCATTAGCCTCTTGATCAGACCGCTTCAGCACCTTCCGCTGCGCGATGGTGAGGTTGCCCAGCACGGTCAGGTGGGGAAAAAGATTGAACTGCTGGAACACCATCCCGATTCGGGCACGCACCGCATCGACATCGATTTCCGGGTCGGTCATGTCGATGCCCTCGATCAGCACCTTGCCTGCGGTTGGAACCTCGAGAAGGTTGATGCAGCGAAGCAACGTCGACTTGCCAGACCCGGATGGTCCGATCACGCAAACCACCTCTCCGGTGTCCACCCGGAAATCAATACCTCTCAGTACTTCCAGATCGCCGAAGTGTTTATGCAGCTCCAGGACCTGGATGGGAGATACACCCGGGTTCATGGTTTCACCTCGCACGGGCGGCTCGCTTCTCGAGCTGAGCTACCAACCTGGTGAGTGGAAGCGTAATGATGAGGTACACCAGTGCGATGACGATCAGCGGTGTGCCGTTGAATTTCTGGGTCATGAGGTCACGACCGAACTTGGTGAGCTCTTTGTTCACGGGCGTGCTGCCCAGAACGAAGAAGAGAGAGGTGTCCTTGATCAACAGAACCAGTTCGTTGGTGAGCGGGGGGATGATGATCCGGAAGGCTTGCGGAAGTACGATCGACCGCATCGCCGCACCCTTGGGCATTCCCAGTGACCGGGCGGCCTCCATTTGCCCGCGGGGCACGGCTTCGATCCCGGCGCGGAGCGTTTCGGCCATATAGGCAGCGGCCACCAGACCCAACCCAACGGTGCCCTGGCCCAGAAGGCCGCCGGGAATGTTTACACCCAGCGCGATGGGAAGCCCGAAGGCGACGAAGATGATCGTCACCAGCGCCGGCAGACCTCGAAACAGCTCGATGTACGAGGTTGCCAGCCACCGGTAAGGCTTCACGTCTGATCTCTTCATCAGTGCCAGCACCAGTGCCAGCACCAACCCGAAGGCGAAAGCGGTGAACGTGTAGACGATCGTGTTCTTGGCGGCGACCGTGAACACGCGGGGCCACATCTCGGCGGCAATCTCGAGATTGAAAAAGGAGCTCTGTATCTTGGACCAATCCGCCAACGCTGCGATCAGGACGATCCCAACAATGAACGCCGTGTAGAGAATGCCCCGGCGAAGTCGCTGCTTGGTGGTCTTTTTCATAGCCGTTGCCTCATATAGGCGAGGGGGACCCCAGGGTCCCCCTCGTACATGCTCCGGCTGTCTGGTTTATCCGAACCATTTGTTGAAGATCGCGTCGAGAGTGCCATCTCCCTTGAACTTGGCCAAGGCGTCGTTGACGTCGGTGAGCAGGGCTTCCTTGCCTTCTTCCTGGACGGCCAATCCGTACAACTCGTTCGTTTCGTAGGTTTCAACGATCTGGACCGAGGGGTCGGCCTCGGCGCGGAGTTCATTGACCGGCTTGTCCTGGAGTATCCCGTCAATCGTTCCTGCCGCGAGTGCCACGAACAGGTCTCCACCAGTTGGGAAATCGACGATCTGGCCGACCCCTTCGGGAGCGTTCTCCAATGCGTAGTCCATGCCGGTGGTGCCTGATTGGACGCCCAGCCGCAGGCCCACGAAATCATCGAGCGTTGAGTACCCGGAGTCCACCGGGACCAGCAGCGATTGGTCGACTTCGAGATACGGATCGGAGAAGTCGACGTTCTCTTCCCGTTCGGCTTTGATGGTAATGGCGGAAGCCGCGATGTCGCAGTTGCCGGCCACCATGGCGGTGCCGGTGGTGATGGCCTCGAAGCCGGTGCCGACGAACGCCATCTCCAACCCCAACTCTTCGGCGATGGCCGCCATGATCTCAACATCGATGCCTACGTACTCGCCGCCCACTTCATCCTCGAACGGGGGATACGGGATGTCCGAACAGACAGTTAGCGTTCCTTCTTCGACCAGGTCGTACTCGGTAGTCTCCCCGCCGCCACAGGCGCCGGCAATCAATGCGAACGCCAGCACCAGCACCAGCGCGGCGTTGGTCTTTCTCGTCATGACCTTCCTCCTCATATTTGGTCGAGGGTTCGGCCCCTCCGACCGTTTCCCCCCCGCCGATGTTAGGCGGTTCCATGACGGCCTGCCCAAACGGTCGCGGGTTGGTCTATTCACGTCGATCACTAATCTGGTTGATCACCAGGAGCGGTTGTCCGGTCGGCGGGCCATCGCATATTCGATCCGAGGGTTGATCTGTGACTACAACCGACAACCTGCTTGCTCGTGTGACCGGCCCGGCCGATCTGCGTGAACTCGACCACGACCAGTTGACGCAGCTGGCGAGCGAGATCCGGTCGTTCATGGTCGACGCGATCTCACGAACCGGCGGCCATCTCTCGCCCAACCTCGGGGTGGTCGAGTTGACGCTCGCACTGCACCGGGTTTTCGATAGTCCCACCGATCGCATCATCTGGGACGTCGGTCATCAAGCCTACGTCCACAAACTGGTCACCGGCCGGCAGCATGAGTTCGAGACGCTTCGTCAATACAGGGGCATGACCGGCTATCCCAGCCGGGTTGAGAGCGAGCACGACTTCGTCGAGAACAGCCACGCTTCGACCTCGCTCAGTTACGCCCTGGGCATGGCGCTGGCCAAGCAGCGGAGTGGAGACCACAGCTACACAGTGGCGGTGATCGGCGACGGCGCTCTCACCGGCGGCATGGCCTACGAAGCTCTCAACCACATCGCGGTGCTGCAACCACCCAAGCTGATCATCGTCGTCAACGACAACGGCCGTTCCTACGCACCGACGGTTGGCGGGATCGCCGCCCTCGGGCACCTTCGGTTCGACCCGCGCTATGAGTGGACCAAGAGGACGATCGGAAAACTGCTGCGGAGTATCCCGGCGATCGGCGAGGGAGCCGACGAGCTGGCCCATCGCCTCAAGGAGTCCGTGAAGCAATTGATCGAACCGGGCACCGTTTTCGATGCGCTGGGGCTCAAGTACTCGGGGGTTGTCGACGGGCACGATATCGACCTGATCGAGGAAACGCTCGAGCACGCCAAATCGTTCGACGAGCCGTCGGTGGTGCACATCGTGACGGAGAAGGGCCGTGGTTACGAACCGGCGCTCAACAACGAAGAGGACAAGTTGCACGGCGTCGGCGCGTTCGATATCGAGTCTGGCCGCCCGGCCAAATCGGAGCTGAGACTCACTAACGTGGCCGGACAGGCACTTCTCCACGCGGCGCGTTGTAGGGAGGATCTGGTCGCCATCAGCGCCGCCATGATCTCACCCACCGGCCTGTCTGCCATGGCGGAGGAGTTTCCGGATCGGGTCATCGATACCGGTATTGCCGAACAACACGCCGTTACCCTGGCGGCCGGATTGGCGATGGCCGGGATGCGGCCGGTTGTTGCCATCTATTCGAGCTTCCTGCAGCGCGCTTTCGATCAGATCGTGACCGACGTGGCCATGCACAACCTGCCGGTCGTCTTCATGATCGACCGGGCCGGTATCACCGGGCCCGATGGAGCCTCCCACCACGGCGCCTTCGACCTCTCCTACCTGCGGATGATTCCCAACCTGACGGTTGGTGCTCCCGCCGACGCCGACGAGCTGTGCGGAATGCTCGAGACCGCTTGGGACTTCGGCGGTCCGATCGCCGTGCGGTTCCCGAAGGGGGCGGCGTCTTCGGTGCCTGCCCTGCCGGTAGCGCCAGTCGAGGTGGGTGTCGGCGACGTGATCCAGGATGGCGAGGATGTTCTGCTGTTGGCGCTCGGCAGCATGGTCGAGCCGGCCGTCAAGGCAGCGGGGATGCTCGCTCAGCAAGGAATCTCGTGTGGGATCGTCAACGCCCGCTGGGTCAAACCCCTCGACGAGCGCTTGGCTGAATGGGCGGCCCAGTATCCACACGTGATCACGCTGGAAGACAACGCGGTGGCGGGCGGCTTCGGAGCCGCGGTGCTCGAAGAGTTGTCGCGGCACGGATTGGCCGGCAGGGTGTCGTTGCTGGGTCTCCCCGATCGCTTCCTACCGTCGGGGTCCCCCTCGGATGTCCAGGCGGACGTCGAACTCGACCCGGAATCGATCACCGGGCGGGTTGCCTTCATCGTGCGGGGCGGCTAGTCGTACCTCGTACGTAGGACCTCGTGCAATAAGACCGACTCCTCGAAGTGCTCTGGTGGCCGCCCGCTGGTTGCCGGTGGCCGGCGAGCGACAGCGAGCGTTCTGTCAGTTGATTCGGACCGGGCGCGATAGCTATGGTCGTTTCATCCCGGGTGGTGGCCCACCGGGTGCTGTTCATGGCCGACGGTGAGGTGGTTGAGGTAGGAACGCCACAGCACATTTTCGAGAACCCCGACGAGGACCGAACCAAGCTGTTCCTCAGCCAGATCTTGTAGGGCGCTAGCCGCCTCCCGTCAGGCTTTCCGCCACCATCTTGGCCTCTTCCGGCCCGGTCGGGGGATAGAGCACCAGGTAGTACTCGTCGCATCGATCGGGCCCCTCGAACCAGGCCACTCCCCAGATCCCCTCGCCGAGATCTCCCAAGGCCCCTTCGGTTCCCCGTACCTCGACCGGCTCCGGCGTGGTGATCCAGCGAGTGGGCGGCAGACTTCCCCGCACGAACACAACCACTGGAGTGCCGCTCTCGTCCGTCCAGCCGGTGACGATCGTGCCCGGTTGCAGGGTGAACTGGTCGAGGGGCATTGCAGAGAGGTCGGGTTGGTCGTCGATCACTCGCTCAGGAAGGACCGTTGGAAAGAAGAAGGGAGGATCACACGTCACGGGGGTCGGTTCTGTCGACCCCGTTGTGATCGGGCTGGTCGTCGAGGTGGCGATAGGGATGGTGACCGTTGTGGGAGTAGTGGGGGAATCGCCTGCCGTGCTACAGGCGGCCACCATCATCATCAGCGCCACGGCAAGCAGGGATCGAGCGGCCAACACGGGCCGCAGCGTACCTGAGAGATACGGAAGGGCCGGGATTCTCCCCGTTCAGTGTTGCGTCTAGAGGTCGCAATGGGATCCGTTGCAGCGGTGGTACGGTGTCTGGCCTCACCAGGACTACTCGAACGAGGACATCATGGATCTGAAAGCCCGTGCTGAACAGGCTCTTGCAGAGGCGGAAAGCGAACTGGCCGTAATCAATCGGTGGATGTACGAAAACCCGGAGGTCGGGTTCGAAGAGCACAACACCTCGGCGCGTCTGGCGCGTTTCCTGGCCGAGCGGGGGTTTGCGGTCGAGTACCCGGCCTACGGCCTGGAAACGGCCTTTGCCGCCCGCGTCGGGTCCGGGGGACCGGAGGTGATCATCTGTGCTGAAATGGATGCGCTTCCCACCGTTGGTCACGCCTGCGGGCACAACATCATTGCCACGTCCGCCCTGGGCGCCGGCGTGGCCCTCGGTCCTCTGGCTGATGAGCTGGGAATCAGGGTGACGGTGCTCGGTACTCCGGCCGAGGAGAAGATGGGTGGCAAGGTCGACCTGATCAATGCCGGTGCCTTCGCCGGAGCCGTTGCTTCGATGATGGTGCACCCCGCCGATCGAGATGTGGTAGATCCCAAGGTGCTGGGGGTCCGCCACATCGACGTGGAATTCCACGGCAAGGACTCTCACGCCGCTCTTGCTCCCCAGTTGGGCATCAACGCTCTCGACGCCTTCGTCCAGGCTTATGTCAACGTCTCGACCCTGCGTCAGGCGCTCTACCCGACCGACAAGATCCACGCGATCATCACCCACGGCGGGGATGCAGCCAACATCATTCCCAGCTACACCCGCTCGTCCTGGTATGTGCGGGCTGCAACGCGTGAGCGGATGGAGGAGCTCTACGACCGGGTGATGGCCTGTTTCGAAGCTGCCGCTACGGCCACCGGCTGCACGTGGAATCTGGAGCAGATCGGTCATCCATTCGAGGACATGGTGAGCAACCCGGTCATGGTCGGACTGTTTGCCGCCAATGCCGCGGCGCTCGGGCGGATCATGAAGCGGGGCGCCGGCGAGGAACCGGGGGCGGCCGGTTCGACCGACATGGGAAACGTGAGCCAGGTGGTGCCTTCGATCCATCCGTTCCTGTCCATTAGTCCGGGTGATGCCGTCAATCATCAGCCCGAGTTTGCCACCCACACGGTGACCGCCGATGGGGAGCAGGCCATCCGCGACGGGGCGCTGGCCATGGCCTGGACGGTGATCGATCTGGCAGTCCAGGACAAATGGGGAGAGCTCTAGGCCAATCTTCGATTGCCGCAGGAAGTTCGCGGTGACAAAGCCGTCATCCTCTTCGAGAAGGGAGTCACCACGTCCTCCTTCCAACCTCGAAACTCTTGCTTCGAGCTCCCTACCTTTCCGGTGGTGGGACCGGGCGCCGGACCGCGGTTTGCGTGGCTCGGCTCTCGCCGGTCGCTCCTTCGGGGGTGAATAGCTCGCGGATCGCTCCGATGCTCGACATGATCCCGCTCATCTCCATCGGCAGGAACACCTTGGTGGCCTGGCCGTCGGCGATGCCCTGCAACGCTTCCAGGTAGCGGATGGCGATGAGGTCGGGAGTCGGGTCGCCGGTATGGATGGCTCCGAACACACGCTCGATAGCTTGTCCTTCACCTTCCGCCACCGTCAGCTTTTGGTACTTTTCGGCGTCTGCCACTCGCTTGATTGCCTCCGCCTGACCCTCTGCCTCGAGGATCTGGGCCTCCTTGACACCTTCGGCGCGGAGAATGGCGGATCGCTTCTGACCTTCGGCCTCGGTGACGACCGCCCGGCGGTCCCGCTCGGCTTTCATCTGCCGGTGCATGGCGTCCGTTACATCCGGCGGCGGCTCGATCCTCTGGATCTCGACCCGCACCACCCTGGTGCCCCACTTGTCGGTGGCATCGTCGAGGATCTCGCGCAGCTTGGCATTGATCAATTCACGAGAGGTGAGCGCTTCGTCCAGCTGCAGATCACCAACGACGTTACGAAGGTTGGTTTGTGCCAGTTTGGTGACCGCCAGCACGAAGTTGCTGATGTTGTATTTCAGTTTCACGGGGTCGGTGGCTTCGAAGTAGATAACCGCGTCGACGGTGACCACCACGTTGTCTTTGGTGATGACTTCCTGGGGAGGAACGTCGATCACCTGCTCACGCATATCGACTTTGAGCAGGCGCTTGACGAAGGGAAGGACCCAACGGAGCCCGGGATCAACCGTTCGCTGGTATCGGCCCAGGAACTCGATCAGCCCTTTCTCGAACGGCCGAACGATTCGAAGGCCCGCGCCGACAAACACGATCAGGACGATCGCCAGGATTACGAACAGGATGATAAATGGTTCCATTCAGACCCTCTCTTTCGCGCTGCTAGCCAAAATCAGGATTTCGGCGCGGTCTCGTGCACCACCAAGCGGGTGCCGCGCACTTCGGTGATGGTCACCGGCGTTCCCGGCTCGATGATGTCTCCATCGCTGGTGGCCCGCCACTCTTCCGACTCGACCCGGACTCGACCGGCACCCGAAACCGGATCGACCTGCTCGAGCACGATCGCCTGCATGTTCAGGTACCGGTTCGCCCCGATGCTCTTGGTGTCGGCGATGTCCTGTTTGCGGATGAACCGCCGCAAATACAGGAGAGTGCCTATCGAAACGACAAAGAATGCAACCCA
The DNA here is from genome assembly GCA_035282865.1 of Acidimicrobiia bacterium. Lineage (GTDB taxonomy): Bacteria > Actinomycetota > Acidimicrobiia > Spongiisociales > UBA4744 > UBA4744. Next base: position 10,842 of record DATEVB010000116.1, read on the forward strand.
TTGCCAGCCGACCGGTACATCGACCCACGCCAGGATGGCGGCGGTGGCGCCACCGACGGCGAAGGGCAGGAGGAAGAATCCTGCCGTGAAGATCTCGCCAACTGCCAAGACCACTGCCAGACCTGTCCACAACCAGCGCCAAATCTCGTTATCCATGGGTTTGATTATCGCAGATGAAACCGTCACAGCGCCGGGAATTGAGGCCGCTTCCAGCCGCCGACTTCCAGCCCCTGGTTCCGACCTGAAATACCCACCCTGGCTGCTGGTGGATGACTGCCGACTACCGGCTGCTAACCGCCAACCGCAAACACCAGTCCGCCGCCACCCGCATCCGCCTGCACCGTGTCGTCTTCCCGGAACGTCCCATCCAGGATCTGCAACGCCAACTTGTCGGCGATCTCGGTCTGGATGAGCCGCTTGAGCGGGCGGGCGCCGTAGGCCGCGTCGTACCCTTCCTCGGCCAGCCAGTCCTTGGCGGCGTCGGTCAACTCGAGTCTGAGCCGGCGGGCGGCCAGGCGACTCCGGACGTGTTCGAGCTGGATGTCGACGATGGCGCGCAGGTCGTCTCTCGTCAGGCGGTGGAACACGATCACCTCATCGACCCGGTTCAGGAACTCGGGACGGAAATGAGACTGCACCACCCCCATGACCTGTTGGCGTACCTCATCGTCGGAACTGGTCGGCTCGATGTACTGGGATCCCAGGTTGGAAGTCATGATCAGGACGGTGTTGGAAAAGTCGACGCTGCGTCCCTGACCATCCGTCAGACGGCCGTCGTCCATGACCTGGAGCAGCACGTTGAAAACGTCGGCGTGTGCCTTTTCGATCTCGTCGAGGAGGATCACCGAGTACGGGCGACGTCGTACAGCCTCGGTGAGTTGCCCGCCCTCGTCGTATCCGACGTAACCGGGAGGAGCCCCGATCAGCCGCGCCACGCTGTGTTTCTCCATGTACTCGGACATGTCGACCCGGACCATCGCCCGCTCGTCGTCGAACATGAACCAGGCCAGTGCCCGGGCCAGCTCGGTCTTTCCGACGCCGGTGGGGCCTAGGAAGATGAACGACCCGATGGGTCGGTGTGGGTCCGATAATCCGGCCCGGCTGCGGCGGATGGCGTTGGCCACGGCGGTAACCGCGGCGTCTTGTCCGATGACCCGCCGGTGCAGGTGGTCTTCGAGACGGATCAGCTTTTCGATTTCGCCTTCCATCAAACGCGCCACCGGAACCCCCGTCCAGCGGCTGACTACCTCAGCGACATCCTCCTCGTCGACCTCCTCCTTCAGCATCTTGTGGTGTGCCTGCAGCTTCTCCAGCTCTTTCTGACGCTCGACCAGGTTTCGCTCGAGATCGGGCATGGTGCCGTACCTGATCTCGGCGGCGGTCTCCAGGTCGCCGTTTCGCTCGGCACGCTCGGCCTCGGCTTTGGCCTCCTCGGTGTGCTGCTTGATGCTCCGGATGCGGCCGATCTCGTCTTTTTCGAGATTCCAGTGCGCCTGTAAGCCGTGTGATTCTTCCCGCACGTCGGCCAGTTCCTGCTCGAGGACGGCCAGTCGTTCCTGGGAGGCCTCATCGGTCTCTTTCTGCAGAGCTGCTCGCTCGATCTCCAACTGCTTGATGCGCCGCTCCAGCTCGTCGATCTCCTCCGGCATCGAGTCAATCTCAATGCGGAGCCGGGAGGCCGACTCGTCGATGAGGTCGATCGCCTTGTCGGGGAGGAAGCGCCCCGTGATGTACCGGTCGGAGAGAACGGCTGCCGCCACCAGGGCGGAGTCTCTGATGCGGACTCCGTGGTGGACCTCATACCGTTCTTTGAGCCCGCGTAGGATCCCGACCGAGTCTTCCACGCTCGGTGCCGCGACCAGGACCGGTTGAAACCGTCGTTCCAGGGCGGCGTCTTTCTCGACACGCTTGCGGTACTCGTCGAGGGTGGTGGCGCCGATCATCCGCAACTCGCCGCGGGCCAACATCGGCTTGAGCATGTTGGAAGCGTCCATGGCACCTTCGGCCGCGCCTGCGCCGACCATCGTGTGCAGCTCATCGATGAAGGTGATGATCTGGCCGTCCGATGCCTTGATTTCGCCGAGCACCGCCTTCAAGCGTTCTTCGAACTCGCCCCGGTATTTGGCGCCTGCCACCATGGCGCTCAGGTCGAGAGCCACGATGCGTTTGTTCTTGAGACCCTCGGGGACGTCGCCGTTCCCGATGCGTTGGGCGAGACCTTCAACGATGGCAGTCTTGCCGACACCCGGCTCACCGATCAGAACGGGGTTGTTCTTGGTCCGCCTCGAGAGCACCTGGATAACCCGTCGAATCTCATCGTCCCGGCCGATGACCGGGTCGAGCTTCTGCTGGCGAGCCATCTCGGTCAGGTCCCGTCCGTACTGTTCGAGGGCATTGAAGGTGGCTTCGGGATCCTGGCTGGTGACGCGTTGATTGCCGCGGATCTGCGTCAATGACTCCAGCATGGCTTGCCGGGTTGCTCCTTCGGCGCGCAGCGTTTCGCCGGTCGGTGTTTTCGACTCCGCCAATGCCAGGAGCAGGTGCTCGACGGATAGGTAGTCGTCCCGCATCTCCGTGCGGCGCGACTCGGCAGCCTCGAAGATTTCCAGGAGGCCCTTGGAGATCGCTGCCTCGCCCCCGTATACCTTGGGGAAGCGCTCCAGTTGCTCGTCGATCTTGCGTCGCAGCTGGGGCGGCTGGATATCCAGCTTGGCCAAAAGGGGATAGATGATGCCATCCGTCTGATCGAACAGCCCCAGCAGGAGATGAGCGGGCTCCACGTACTGGTGAGCGTGAGCTTTGGCGAGTTCCTGGGCGCGCAACATCGCCTGTTGAGATCGGTGGGTGAACTTGTCGAAGTCGACGGCCATGCGGTTCGCTCCTGTAGTCTCGCCTCGATGGAGATAACACGTTTCGCAGTCAATTGATTCCAATAAATCTAAGTCCAATGTTATCAGATTCGAGGAAACATGATAGTTGCCAAGACCCCCTCCGAGTCACTCACCAGAATGGCCCAGGTGATGCAGATCACCGATGCCAACACGGCCGGTTTCGTGCATGGTGGCTCAATCATGGTATTGGTGGACTCGGCTGCCGGCGTTGCTGCGATGCGGCACGCCCAACGGCGGGTGGTTACCGCTCAGGTCGACTCGCTCAGCTTCCACACCCCGGTTCACATCGGTGATGTGCTGAGCCTGACCGCCTGTCTGACCCAGGCATGGACGTCATCGATGGAGATCGAAGTCACCGTCCACCGGGAGGATCCGATGACGGGCGAACAGGACCACACGACAACCGCCTACCTCACGATGGTGGCGCTCGACGAGCACGGTCGACCGGTGGCCGTTCCCCCGGTGCGGCCCGAGACGGACGAGGAACGGCGTCGGCAGCGGGAAGCGGAGACACGCCGGCGGGCCAGAGTTCAATTACGCCAAGACCTCGAGAAGGAATGAAGCTTTGGCGAGAGACTTCTAGAGAAGAACGGTGGTGAGTCTCCGGTTGATGGCATCGAGAATGGCTTTCACGGTGGCGGCCGACGGATCGTGGTCGCTCACCAGGGCGCTGCCGACGAGCGACTCGCCGGTCTCGGTGAGACTCACTTGGGCGAGGGCGACTTGCACCACACCGAGATCCTGAGTGGCCACCGCCTCGAGATCGAGATGGATGCGGCCCTCGGTGACTTTCTCGACCGCGTCGAGGGTTGCTTCGCCGACCAGGCGCGCCCGGTGCTCGGCTCCGGCGGACCCGATTGCCTCTCCGTAGAAAGCAGTTTCGGCCCATTGGAGGGTGATCATCACCCGGGCATCGTCCCCGTCCACAGACTCGGAAATGCGGATGATCGCCGGTCGTTCTTTCATGGCCGGGAGAATAGCCGTCCAGGGTCCGATTTCCCGGAGTTCTAGGCAAACACCGCTCGCCCATCGGCCCACGCCCGCAGCATCGCCACATCTTCCCGGCGGGACACGGAGAGTGGCACAGTGGCTGCCAGCTCTTTCATCAGGCTGGCGGTGGTGAGGTCATCTTCCTCTGCGAGAGCCCGATAGAGCGCGCCGACCACGACGGTCTCCAACTCGGCTCCGGAGAATCCTTCGGAGGACGCCACGAGTTGGGCGAGATCGAATCGGCCGGGCTCCCGCCCCCGCTTGGCGAGATGGAGCGAGATGATCTCGGCTCGCTCGTCGGTGTCCGGAAGGTCAACGAAGAAGATCTCGTCGAATCGGCCGCGCCGCAGCAACTCCGGGGGCAGTGCCGATACGTCGTTAGCCGTAGCGACCATGAAGACGTCGCCCCGCCGTTCCTGCATCCAGCGAAGGAAGGTGCCTAGCAAGCGCTTGCCGACCCCACCGTCGGCGTCGCCGGACGAGGCCAAACCTTTCTCAATCTCGTCGATCCACAAGACGGCGGGAGCCATCGCCTCTACGGTCGAGAGCGCCGCCATCAGTCGTTGCTCGGATTCGCCGATGTATTTGCTGTAGAGACGGGAGGGATCTAGCAAGACCAGCGGGAGTCCCCAGGTATGGGCGAGCGTCTTGGCCACCAGCGACTTCCCGCAGCCGGGCACTCCCGTCAGCAGGACACCCCGGGGTGGATCGAGGCCCGGCAGCGCGTTATCGGAGACCATGACTTGTCTGCGCAACCGCAGCCACGACTTGAGCCCGTTGAGCCCGCCGACAGTGTCGAGAGTGCCGACCTCCGCTTCGACCAGCTCGAGGATGCCGTCCGAGTTGAGCAGTTCGGCTTTGGCGGTGCGGAGCGCCGGTATGTCGGCCGACGAGATCTGACCGTCGCGTAACGCCTCGCGTTGTACCAGGCGTTCGGCTTCGGTGATGGTGAGCCCGCGCAGGGCATCGACCATCTGCTCGATCTCTGCCGCGTTGACGACCACCGGGAACGAGCGGGCGGCGAAGGTCTCGAGGGTCCGTATCACGAGAGCGTGAAGTTCGTCCCGGTCGGGTGGCTTGAGCGACCACTGGTGAGCAAGGCCCTCGATTTCCGGAGGTACTTCGTTGCGTGGCCCGGTGAGCACCAGCGTCTGACCGCGCCGGGCCGTTTGGGCGACCTCTTTGATGCGGCGGACAATCAACGGGTCGGCTAGGTGAGGATAGACGTCGGCGAAGACGAATACGCCCGGATCTGACAGTTCACCGACGAACTCCAGCGCCACATGGGGGTCGACCGTCTGATACTGCGCCTGGTGGCCGTCCTTGGCGAGCCCGCGGGTGGCCGACCAGGTCCACACCGGCACATCGAGGCGGTCCGCCGCCTGGCGGATGATAGCGAGCAGGCGGGGTTCCTCCTGAGCCTCGACCAGCAGAAGCGGGTATTGAGAGGCGAGCAGAACCGCCAGGTCGTTGGTGTTGTCCATGACGAGTAGTTATCGGAACAGCGGGCAGGCGCACTTAGGACAATCCCTGTGGTGGCACAATGGCGGCATGACATCCCGTTATGAGGTGCTTTCCCACACTGCCGACACGGGGATCGTTGTTTGGGGGCCGACCCTCCGGGAGGCGTTCGAGAACGCCGCCTTCGCCATGTTCGATCTGATGTTTGGGATCGGCGATCTGGTGGGCGGGGACCGAGTCCAGATCGAGGTCGCGGCGCCCACCGTTGGAGAGCTGCTGGTCGACTGGCTGAGCGCCCTTCTGTTCGAGGCGGAAACCCGTGACCTGGCCCTGTGCTCTTTCGAGATCGAGACTATGGACCAAGGCCACCTGACGGGGTGGGGAAAGGGGGTTCCGCTGGCCGAGTTAGAGCTCTCGGGGCCTCCCATCAAGGCGGTCACCTACTGCGATCTAATGGTCGAGGAGACGCCCGGGGGGTGGTCGGCGCAGGTTGTCTTCGACGTCTGAGGATGTGCGGAACTATTCCGACTATGCGGGTTTCAACCGACCGGGAAACCCAACCCCGGGTTCCCGGTGGGATCGTGTCCCAAAGGAATCGGGCTCGTGACCGTCGTTATTGTTCAGTGCCCGGGAAACCGGGCCGCCGGCGAAGGGAGAGCGTGTGCGCAAGGAATTCAAGGAATTCATCAGCAAGGGGAGTCTGGTTGACATCGCCGTCGGCTTTGTCATGGGTGTCGCGTTTGCATCTGTGGTATCTACCTTCGTGGGTAGGATCGTCAATCCGCTCATCGGGATGATCTTCAGCGTGTCGAGTCTCGACGCCTCGCTGACGTTCGGGAAGATCGACGAGACGACCGGGATCCCGGCCGGAAGTGTCGGAGCGTTCATCGGCGCGGTGATCAACTTCGTCATCGTGGGCTTCGTCATGTTCATGGTTGTGAGGGCGTACAACAAGGTGAAAGCGCAGGAAGAAGCGGCGCCGGCGGAACGGTCGGAGGACATCGTGCTGCTCACGGAGATCCGGGACTCCTTGAAGCGATAATCTATTCCCGCGCGGCAGGCTTCCCGCCTACAGTTGAAGGTGATGAAGCTCCGTCGCACCGCTGAGTGTGTGTGGGAGATTCCCCGCCACGATGGGATGCGCGTCCCGGGACGCATCTTCGCCTCCGAGCTGCTCATCCTCAAAGCTGAAGAGGACCGAGCCGTTCTCCAGGTGGAGAACGTCGCCTACCTGCCCGGAATCGTTGAGGCCTCGATAGCCATGCCGGACATCCACTGGGGGTACGGGTTTCCGATCGGTGGGGTCGCTGCCACCGACGTGGACGCCGGCGGGGTGGTGTCGCCCGGTGGGGTTGGCTTTGACATCTGCTGTGGGGTTCGCCTCCTGGCCTCCCGCTACGCCGAGCAGGATTTCAATCAACGCCGCACCGAGGTGATGAGCGAACTCGACCGCCGAATCCCTCGCGGCCTGGGGAAAGGCTCGATCGCCGACGCGGGGTTACTGAGGAGCGTGCTACGGGAAGGCGCCCGGGCCGTTCGCTCGGCAGGCTTCGGGTGGGATTCCGACCTCGACCGTTGTGAGGAGCACGGCACCTCGCAAGGTGCCCGACCCGAGTACATCGGGGCTCGCGCTCTGCAACGTGGCGCCGGCCAGCTGGGATCGCTCGGGGCCGGCAATCATTTCCTCGAGGTGCAGGTGGTGGACTCGATTCTCGATGAGAAGGCCGCCCGCGCTTTCGGTCTCAGCGAGGGGATGGTGTGCGTGATGATCCACTGCGGAAGCCGCGGTCTCGGACACCAGACGTGTACCGATGAACTCAAGCTGATGGGCGCGGCAATGCAGAAATACGGCATTGAGATGCCGGACCGGCAACTGGCATCGGTGCCGGTCGATTCCGCGGAAGGGGAGCGATACCTGGGGGCGATGGCCGCTTCGGCCAACTTCGCCTGGGCCAACCGCCACGTGCTGGCCCATGAAGCCCGGCAGGCGTTTGCCGATGCGTTCGGGACCTCGCCTGAGCGAACCGGCATGCAACTTGTCTACGACGTCGCTCACAACCTGGCCAAGATCGAGACCCATGAGATCGACGGGAAGTTGCGACGGTTGTGCGTGCATCGCAAGGGCGCAACGCGTGCCTTTGGGCCGGGATACTCCGTGCTCCCCCCGGATCTGCGTCCGGTCGGTCAACCGGTCTTGATCCCGGGCAGCATGGGGACGGCCTCGTGGGTGATGGTGGGTGTGGAGGGGAACCCCGCCTTTGCGACCGCGGCCCATGGTGCGGGACGTTTGATGAGCCGCAAGAAGGCCAAACAACGGGAAACCGGCTACGAAGTTCGCCAGGGATTGGAGGCGGCCGGCATCTCCGTGCGACCCGGCTCGGTCAAGCTCCTCTCGGAGGAAGCCCCCTACGCCTACAAGGACGTCGATGAGGTCGTCGACGCCTGCGCTCGGGCCGGCCTCGCCGACAAGGTGGCGCGGTTGCGACCCCTGGGCGTGGTCAAGGGGTAGAACCTCCCCTTCAAGGCCTCGAAGGCACCCACCCATGGCGCGCTCTGCGGCGCAAAACCGTCATCCGGGTCCCGGTTCACCGCGGCGGGTCCTGCCCGGTTCACTCGAACAGATCGTTGATCCGCCGCCGGACGTCGGGGTGGAGTTGTCTGCGGAGGATGATGTCCCGGCGGTAGCTGCGGTGCACCTTGGCGATCTCGGCCTCGACCTGATCCTCGGCGGCGGATAGCTCGTCCTTGACAACTGACAGCTCCCGCTCCAGCTTCACGACCCGTTCGCGAAGCTCGAGAACCTTCTTGACCCCCTCGAGGTTGAGCCCCTGCTCGGTCAACTCCTGGATCAGCGCCAGTCGGTTGAGATCTTCTTGAGAGTAACGGCGGGTTCCTCCCGGCGTCCGGAAGGGCATGATCAATCCGCGCCGCTCATAGATCCGCAGCGTCTGAGGGTGAACGCCGGCCAGTTCCGCGGCGACCGAGATCACGAAAAGCGCCTGGCTCTCTCCACTGCTCTTTCGCTGGGCCATGGTCACACCTTCAGATGGGCACGCGGATTCTCACCGGCTTCGAACTGATCGTGGAAGTCTTTCAGCGCCTTCTTTGCATCGGGCGACAGTTTGGTCGGCACCACCACTTCCACGGTGGCAAGCAGATCGCCGTTGCGACTCCGCGGCCGGTTCACGCCGCGGCCGCGCATGCGGAACGTCTTGCCGCTCCTCGTTCCTGCCGGCACCTTGAGGCGTACCGAACCGTCCAGCGTCGGGACATCGATCTGGGCGCCGAGGGTGGCTTCGGTGAAGGTCACCGGGACTTTGACCGTGATGTCGTCGCCCTTGCGTTTGAAGACGGGATGAGAAGCGACATGGGTCTTGACCAGCAGGTCTCCGGCGGGCCCTCCGTTGCGGCCCGGTGAGCCCTTGCCCTTGAGCCGGATCGTGGCCCCGTCACGGACGCCGGCCGGGATCTTGACATTGAGTGTGCGCGAGCGCATCTCGGTGCCCCGACCGCCGCACGTGTGACACGGCTGCTGGACGATGCGGCCCGATCCGGCGCAGTTCCGGCACGGTTGGGTCATCGAGAAGAGGCCCTGACTCTGGGCGGTCATTCCAGAGCCACCACACACCGGACACATCTGGACCGTGGTGCCTGGCTCGGCCCCGGAGCCGTGGCATGTGCGGCAGGATGCCTCACCCTGGACGGCCACCGAGGTGGTTACCCCGGCGATGGCCTCCTCAAACGAGAGGTGGAGTTCGGTGGCCAGGTCGGCGCCACGCTGCGGGCCGCTCTGGGTACGGCCACCGAATCCGAATAGGTCCCCGAGCCCGCCGCCCATTCCCCCCAGCAAATCGGTGAGGTCCTCCATGCGAACTCGCTGACCTCCGGCAGCGAAGCCACCTGCGCCGCCGGGTGCGCCGAATCCGCGGAAGCCACCCGAGCCGACCATCTGCCGGAGCTGGTCGTATTCCTGGCGCTGTTCCTGATCGGAAAGGGTGGCGTACGCCTCGGAGAGGTCCTTGAACTTACCCTCGGCGGTCGCGTCGCCCGGGTTGGCGTCCGGGTGGTATTGCCGGGCGAGCTTGCGATAGGCCTTCTTGATCTCGTTGGCCGACGAGCTCTTCGAAACCCCGAGAACCTTGTAAAAGTCCTTCTCGACCCAGTCCCTATTCATGGTCTACCGCTACCAGGGCGGCGCGCAGCAACCGGCCCTTGAGGGTGTAGCCGCGCCGCATTTCCTGGGTGACGATCAGCCGGCCGGTCCCCGGCTCGGGAGCCAGCACGGCTTCGTGCACCTCAGGGTTGAATTCGGCACCGTCGGCCGGGACGATCTCGAGCCCCTCCTTGGCCAACATGTCGAGCAGCAGATTGAGCGTGCCCCGCACTCCGTCCAGGAGCTTCTTTTCCGCGGGCGTCTCCACTTCAGTGGTCAAGGCCGCCTCCAGCGTGTCAAGGGTCGGCAGCAGGCCCATCACCACGCGTTGGGAGGCGCGCTCGATGTTCTCCGCCTGATCCCGCAGCATTCGCTTGCGGAAGTTGTCGAAATCGGCGGCTACACGCTGCAGGTCCGCCAGGTACGATCCGGCCTCCTCGCGAGCCTCCTCCAGCTCATGAAGCAGGAGCTGGACGGTGAGCGCGGGGTCGGCGGGAAGCTCCAGTCCGAGCGCGTGCGGGTCGATGAGGCGCGGTTCCTTGTCGATGACGATCTCACCGGAACCCTGCTCGGCGTTCACCATCTCTTCGGCCCGCGCCATCTCGTCGCTTGTGTTACTCATGGCTCATCGCTCCCAACTCGGGAAATGTGGGCTTCATCAACCCTCGTTACCCTCATCGATGATCTCGGCCTCGACGACCTCATCGTCATCGTCACCGTCCGCGCCGGATGAGGCGCCCTGAGCGGCTTGCTGCTGGTAGAGGCGCTGGGCCAACGCTTGCGATGCCTGCAGGACCGCATCCATCTTGGGCCGCAAGGTTTCCGGCGGGGCATCCTTCTTCTCGGTCTCGGTTCGCAGGTCTGCCAGCGCAGATTCGATGGCGGCCTTCTCCTCGTCGTTGAGTTGATCGGCCTGCTCGGTCAAGAGCTTCTCGGTCTGGTGGACGACCTGTTCGGCCTGGTTGCGTGTTTCTGCCGCCTCGCGACGAATCCTGTCCTCCTCGGCGTGAGCCTCGGCCTCCTTGATCATGCTGTCGATGTCATCCGCGGCCAGTGCGGTGCCCCCGGTGATGGTCATCGCCTGCTCCTTGCTCGTCCCGAGGTCCTTGGCGGTGACGTGGACGATCCCGTTTGCGTCGATGTCGAAGGTCACTTCGATCTGGGGCATACCCATGGGAGCCGGCGGGATGCCGGTCAGCCGGAACTTGCCGAGGCTCTTGTTGTCGAGCGCCATCTGTCGTTCGCCCTGGAGCACATGGATCTCAACTTCGGGCTGGTTGTTCTCAGCCGTCGTGAAGGTCTCCGAACGCCGGGTGGGGATCGTTGTGTTCCGTTCGATCATCTTGGTGGAGATTCCGCCCTTTGTCTCGATGCTGAGCGTCAGCGGCGTGACGTCGAGCAGCAGGATGTCTTTGACGTCGCCTTTCAAGACGCCGGCCTGGAGCACCGCTCCGGCCGCCACAACCTCATCGGGGTTGACCCCTTTGTGCGGTTCCTTGCCTCCGGTCAATTCACGAATCAAGTCCTGAACGGCAGGCATGCGGGTCGAGCCACCGACCAAAACGACATCGTCGATGTCGGAGACCTTGATTCCGGCATCCTTGATCGCCTGCTGGAACGGTCCCTTGCATTTTTCGAGCAAGTTGTCGGTGAGCTTCTGGAACTCGGATCGGGTCAGCTTCTTCTGGAGGTGGAGCGGTCCCTCCGAGGTGGCGGTGATGAAGGGAAGGTTGATCTCGGTTTCGGCGACCGACGACAACTCGATCTTGGCCTTCTCGGAGGCCTCCTTCAGTCGCTGCAGCGCCATCCGATCTTTTGAGAGATCGACGCCGCTCTCGTTCTTGAACTCGCCGACCAGCCAATCCATGACGGCATCGTCCCAGTCGTCGCCACCGAGCTTGGTGTTGCCGCTGGTCGATTTCACCTCGAAGACACCCTCACCGATCTCGAGTACTGAGACATCGAAGGTGCCGCCACCAAGGTCGAAGACGAGGATGGTGTGTTCATGCTGCTTGTCGAGCCCATACGCCAGCGATGAGGCAGTCGGCTCGTTGATGATGCGAAGTACTTCGAGTCCGGCGATCTGGCCGGCTTCTTTGGTGGCCTGTCGCTGCGCATCGTTGAAGTAGGCCGGAACTGTGATGACCGCTTCGGTCACCTTGTCGCCCAGGAAGGACTCGGCATCCCGTTTCAGCTTCATCAAGATGCGGGCCGAGATCTCCTGCGCCGTGTACATCTTGCCGTCGATGTCGTACTTCTTGTCGGTTCCCATGTACCGCTTGACCGATCGGATGGTCCGGTCCGGGTTGGTGATGGCCTGTCGCTTGGCGACTTCGCCAACGAGGACTTCATCGTCTTTGAACGCCACCACCGACGGGGTGGTACGCTGGCCTTCCGCGTTGGGGATGATGGTGGGCTCGCCGCCTTCCATCACCGCGATGACGCTGTTGGTGGTTCCCAGGTCGATGCCTACTGCCTTTGCCATCTGTTCACCTCGTTGTGTTGCTCGTTCGCTCAGAAACTTAGCGTGATCACATTGTATAACTTGAGTGGGGTACTGTCATATTTCATATTTCTTCCGGCGAGTTGACGAAATAGGGTCCGGAGGGGTTGACCTGTGGGATACCGTGCGGTACGATACATAGATCACCATCGATATATAGGAGTAACCATGGCAGACATCAAAGAAGCGGTCCGCAAGCGCTACGCAACCGCCGCCCTGCAAATTCGTGAATCCGGTTCGTGTTGTGGGCCCGATCCGGCAGCCGGCGACGGGCTCAATGCCGATCCGTACGCAACTCTCGCGACCGAAGGACTTCCCGATGCGGCCCGGTTGGCCTCGCTTGGATGCGGAAACCCAACTGCAGTGGCCGCTCTCGAGGACGGCGAGGTGGTTCTCGACCTTGGTTCGGGTGGTGGCCTCGATGTCTTCCTCTCTGCGCGCCGGGTTGGGCCTTCCGGCAAGGTGTACGGGCTCGACATGACCGATGAGATGTTGGAGTTGGCCCGCCGCAGCCAGGCGGAAGCCCGGATCGAAAACGTCGAGTTCTTGAAAGGAGAGATCGAGGCCATCCCGTTGCCGGATCATTCAATCGACGTGATCATCTCCAACTGCGTGATCAACCTCTCGGTCGACAAACCTGGAGTGTTTCGCGAGGCACATCGGGTGCTCAAGCCGGGCGGTCGGTTTGCTGTGACCGACATCGTCGCCACCCGGCGGTTCACGGAGGAGGAGCAGTCGGACCTGGTCTCCTGGACCGGATGCCTGGCCGGCGCTCTCCACACCGACGATTTCGTGGCCGGTCTCGAGGGAGCCGGGTTCCACGACGTGGAGCTGGAGGTCACGCACGATGTCGCTCCCGGCGCGGTCAGCGCCATCATCCGGGCCACCGCCTGAGAGGAGGCCGACCTCCAGCGCGGAGACGGTCGACAGACCCTAGATTCAGAACCGGGAATGAGCAGCTCTGTGGCGGTCCGCAATGGACGGGTCCTGACCCCTGACGGCATAGTCACCGCCGACCTGGCGTTTGATGCCGGTCTGATCTCGGGTTGGATGCCCCGACGTGAGGAATTGACCATCGATGCTGATGGCTTGCTGGTCGCCCCGGGGATGATCGACCTCCAGATCAACGGGGCTTTCGGCCTCGACTTCACCCTGGATCCGACAACCATGTGGGGAGTCGGTGCGCAATTGCCGGCCACCGGCGTCACATCCTTCCTGCCGACCATCATCACGTCCCCGGCTCCGCAAAGAAACAAGGCTCTGCAGGTGGTGGCCGAAGGCCCACCGCCCGGATACCGCGGTGCCCGGGTGCTGGGGCTTCATTTCGAGGGGCCGATGCTTGCCCCGGATCGGCGCGGGACCCACGAGGCGACCCATCTGAGGCCGCCGCTCATCGATCTTGTGGATGGGTGGGGGAGGGCGGAAGGGGTTCGCTTGGTAACCCTCGCTCCGGAGCTGGCCGGTGCGGAATCCGTGATTCAAACATTGCTCGATCGCGGGGTGGTGGTAGCGGCCGGACACTCGGCGGCCACATACGAGGAGGGCGTCATCGCTCTCCGGTCCGGAGTGACGCACGGCACGCATCTCTTCAACGGAATGCCACCTCTTGCTCCACGTGAGCCGGGGCTGGTGGGGGCCTTGCTGGACGATCTCGGCGCCTCCGTGGCCATCGTCGTGGATGGCATCCATCTGCATCCCGCCACCGTCCGAATGGTCCGTGGCAACAAACGGGCGGACCGTGTCGTCTTGATCACCGACGCCATGGCCGGGATGGGCGCCGGTCTCGGGGAGTATGCGCTGCATGATCTGGTCATCACCGTCGACGAGAGGTCTGCTCGCAATGCCGAAAAGGGTTTGGCCGGCAGCATCCTCACCCTCGACCAGGCGGTCCGCAATTATGTGGCGTTCACCGGTTGCTCCCCCGAAGAGGCGCTGGCGGCCGCCTCGGCCAACCCGGCCGATGTGATCGGCGAGTCCGGCCGGGGACGGATCGAGGTCGGGAGAGTGGCCGACCTGGTCGTACTTGACCAACATCTGGCCGTTCAGGCGACCATCGTCGAGGGGTTGCTAACCCATTGCGTTCCCGAGTTTGCAGATAGGGTCTTACCTCGATTGGTGGTCTGACGCGTAGGATCGAGCCGACTACCGGCCGGCGATCCGCGGCCTCCGCCGGAAGGTTTGGGATGGAGGGAGCGGACCGGGGGTCGCCTCTACAGGAGGGGGTTGCCCACGCGACACTGCGCCCCACCCCGAGGTTGTCGCGGCTGATCCGCTCCGCCGGCCCGGAGATGGCTAGCGTCAGAACCACAGCCGGCGAGGAGGAGGCATGATCGCCCAGCTCTACATCGACGGGACGTGGACCGACGCCGCAGAAGGCGGCATCCTCGAAACTCGGAATCCCGCTACCGGAGAAGTGATCGCCGAATACGCAGCCGGGTCGCCGATCGATGTCGATCGCGCGGTAGCCGCGGCCCGGAGAGCCTTCGACGAGGGCCCCTGGGGGCCAGACTCATCCCCGCGCCAACGCGCCACGATCCTCTTTCGCGCCGCCGAGATCATGCGGCGCGATCGGGGGATGTTGGCGGAGATGGAGACCCGCGACAACGGCAAGCTGTATGCCGACGCTCTGGAAGACATCGATGAGTCGGCGTTCATGTTCGAGTATTACGCCGGGTGGACCACCAAGATCATGGGGTCGATCCCGCCGGTGGGACCGGAGGCGATGAGCTTGATCATCAAGGAGCCGGTCGGTGTGGCCGCGTT
>DATEVB010000117.1:0-5652 GCA_035282865.1 Acidimicrobiia bacterium
GCTGGGAACGTGCCGCACCACTGGTAGACCCGCCGATGGAGCTCTTCACCGTTCCGTTTGAGAACCTCCATTTGCCCGGCTACCTCATCAAACCGCCGGGGGTGCAAAACCCGCCACTGGTGCTCCTCGTGCCGGGTGGGGACTCCACCAAGGAGGAGTTGTACGACTTTGCCCGCCACATCGTTGCTCGGGGTATGGCGGCAGCCGCTTTCGACGGTCCCGGCCAGGGCTTTGTCTCGACCGTGGCCAAGATCAGACCCGACTTCGAGGTCCCCATCCGTGCGGTGGTCGACCACCTGCTCCACCGCCACGACCTGGACGGGGATCGGCTGGCGGTCGGCGGAATCTCCTACGGCGGGCTGTTCGCATGCCGGGCCGCTGCCTTCGACGAGCGGGTCAAGGCGGTGGTATCCGTTTCGAGCTGGTATACGCCGGCCGGCCGGTACGCGAGCATCGACCGGGTTTCGCAAGTTGCCCTCCACCAGTACATGGGCGAAGATCCGGCCGCCGTGATGGACTCGATCACCATGGCCGGCGCGGCCGAGCGCATCACGGTCCCCTTACTGCAGGTGTACGGTGGGCTGGACAAGGCTTCCCAACCCGAGCACGCCTACCGGGTCGAGACGGAGGTGCGGGGCCCGACCACCACGATGGTATTCGAAGACGGCGTCCATGTGTGCAACAACCTGCACCATATCGTGCGCCCGTTGATCGGGGATTGGCTGGCGGCCCAGATGTTCTGACCGGCCCGGGGGCGATCACCCGCTACGGCGTGCAGCTCCCGACTCGCTTCCGGACCGGCCGATGATCACGGGCCGGCAGGAGGTGTGGCGCTCGACGGACGTGAACTCACGTCACCCGTTCCCAAGTTCACCGGTCGTCCTCGACAACCCACACTGTCTCTCGCGGCTGGGGAACCCACAGCTCGTAGAAGGAGAACACGTCGTCGCTCCGGTTCTCGAACCAGTGCACCTCGCCCTCGTCGGCCAGGGCGACGTCACCACTATGCAACTCGTAGGCACGGTCGTCCAGGTGGAAGATCCCCGTGCCGGCATCCACGAAGAAGAAATGTCGTGCGCCCACGTGGTGGTGAGCGGCGGCCGTGTCACCGGGGTGATAGGTGATGTGATCGGCCTTGAGGTCGGTGTTACCGAACAATTCCTCGGTCACGAGGTCGACCCGATCCCTGCCGTCCCTAGTCGAACGGATCTTGGGAAGATCTTGGTATCGGATCACCGACGGCATCGCCCGGAAGTTACACTCCCACCACGTCACCTGGCAAATGATTGCGAAACGGAGGCCCATCCACCATGGTCTACGACGTGCACGCCCATTGCATCCCTGCCGATGCCATCCGCTGGATGGAACGTCACGGCCCGGAAGTGGGAATCGAGGTGGGTTCGACCGACTCCGGCAAGGACTCCGGCAAGATAGTCGTGCTCGACGGCCGTTATCGGACCGCGCCCCTTCGCATCGACCTCACGGACCGGGCGGCGCGCATCGAGACCATGGATCGCACGGGGGTAGATGTCCAGATCCTGGCCAGCTGGATCGACCTCACCGGGTACCAGCTCGACCGGGCCGGCGGGATCTGCTGGTCGCGGGCACTCAACGAGGCGATCGCGGCGGAAGCGGCCCAGGCGCCGGACCGCTTACTGGCGCTGGGCTCCGTTCCGCTCCAGGATCCGTCCGTTGCTGCCGAAGAGCTGCACAGGGCTATGTCCGACCTCGGGATGGTCGGGGTGGAGATCGCCACCACGGTCGATGGCCAGGCCCTTGATCTGGCAGGGCTCGACGAGTTCTGGGCGGCCGCCGAGGAGCTCGGAGCGTTCGTCCTCCTGCACCCGATGGCCCCATTGCCCGGAGTCGACCTCGCCCGGTACTTCATGGACAACATCGTGGGACGCCCGGCAGAGTCCACCGTCGCGTTCGCCGGGGTGCTCTTCTCCGGCGTGTTCGAACGCTTCCCCGCTCTCACGATGTGTGTGGTCCACGGTGGCGGGTTCGTGCCGTTCCAGATCGGGAGGATGACCCAGGGGTACCGTCAGAAGCCGGGTTTGGTCGGGAAGCATCTCTCGAGGGAGCCAATCGACTATCTGCGTAGGAACGTCTACGTGGACACCGTACTCAACGAACCCGCTTCCCTCCGATTCCTCGTGGACCTGCTGGGCGCCGAGCGGATCCTGGTCGGGACCGACTATCCCTTTGAGATGGGAGACCTCGACCCGGTGGGGTTCGTCCGTTCCGCCGGCCTGTCCGAGCCCGACGTTGAGGCCATCCTCTCCGGGAACGCCGCCCGGATCTTCGGTACCGGATGAAGTTGGCCGCCCTGGCCGCTTGGCCGGTCTCTATAGTTGCGCGACGAAGTTTGGGGATCACTTGGAATCGAGATACGGCGAACTGACAGAGCAGCAACGAGACTTCCAGGCTGTATGCCGTAGGTTCGTTGACGAGAAGGTCATCCCCTTCGTGACGGCGAACATCGACCGGGAATGGGGCGCCCCTGCCCTCGAACGCTCTCCGCGGGAACTGCTGATCGAGGCCGACCGGATCGGGCTCAGGGACTTCGGCATCCCGCCCGAATTTGGAGGGATCGAAGTCGACACCCTGACGCAAGCGGTGATGATCGAAGAGTTGGGGCGGGGCGATCCCGGTTTCACCGTGTGCATCGGGCAGAACTGGAAGGTGACCAAAGAGTTCGCCCGTCATGCAAAGCCGGAACTACTCGACACATGGATGAGCACCTACCGGGATGATCCCACCTTTCTGTGGGCGCACTGCCTCACCGAGCCCCGTGGGGCATCCGACCGGGTCCTCCCTTACGACGCCCCCGAAGCGAGCATGCAAACGCGGGCCATCCAAGACGGCGACGAATGGGTGCTCAACGGGGTCAAGCACTACGTCTCCAACGCCGGGGTTGCCAGCGCCTTCATCGTATTCGCCAATACCAACCCGGCCGCCGGCGTTCGGGACGGAGTGAGCAACTTCCTGGTCCCCGCCGGCACGGCCGGACTCTCCATCGGCCGATTCAACGAGAAGATCGGCCAGCGTTACAACGTCAACGCCGAGATCGTCCTCCAGGACTGCCGGCTGCCCGCAAGCCACCTGCTGGTGCGCGACATTGCCCTCAGGAAGAACGCCGCCTACATGCTGCAAGGCCGGGTGTTGAACGCCGCTCGCGCCCTCGGGGTGATGCAAGCCGCCTGCGAGAAGGCGATCGGTTTCGCCCACGATACCTTCCAGGGGGGCAAGCTGATCATCAAGCACCAGGTGGTGGCAGCACGCCTCGCCGATCTGGTCACTCAGGTCGAGACGGCTCGCTCGCTCGTCTATCGGGCGGCCCGGGCGGTCGATGCGGGTACCGACGATGCGCAGGCGCTGGCTTTGATGGCTAAGTTGCATTGTTCCCAGGTCGTGCTGGATGTGACTCGCGGTGTGCTCGAACTCCACGCCGGATCCGGTGTGATGGTGGGCGACGGCGTCGAGAAGCACTTCCGGGACGCAGCCGTTTTCCCCCATACCGACGGTACGGCCGACATCACTCGCTTCAAGATCGTCAAGGCACTCTTCCCGGACGCCGCCGGTATGTACGCCGGCCCCGACGCCGTATTCACTCCCGGCGGGACGGTCAAACCTGCCATCGTCCGATCACAACCCGGCCAATGAAGGGTGAAGTCTCGCCGGGACACCGGTCCGGGAGTCCGAATAGGACTCAGATTGGCACGGCGACGACTGGAACGGGGGAACCAAGCAGCACGTCCTGGGTAACACTCCCAAGGATCAACTTGCCGACGCGGGATCGATTGCGAACTCCGATGACTGCGTACTCGAAAGCTTCCCTTCTCAGGGTTTCCAGAATTTGAGCACCGGGTTCACCTTCGGCAGCAACCCGAACACGATAGGCGCATCCCGGAGGATTCTGGTCTGAGATTCGCTCGATCTGCTCTCTCAAATCCTGAGTCCGTTCCCCGACGATCACATCGACATAGGCGCGCTCCTTGGGCAGGGAATCGCGGGATTCCGCAAGTACCCCTTCAGTCACGACGTGAAGCACCACCAACGGCGCTCCGAGGTGTACTGCCAGTTTCACCCCGACCTCGAGGACCACGTTGGATCCGGCGGTCATACCCGTTGCCAAGAGAATCGGTTTCGAGGTCGACAATGCCATGCACCTTTCTCTATGTTTCCGAGACTACCGGGGCCCCGACGGATGGCCCTCCCCTGTCTATTCGAGCTGTGCCCGGTTCGGTGGCGGGTCATTTTTCGCTCCACACTGTGGCCACGGCTAAGAGACCGAAGGTGACGAGGAGCGCAACCGTTGCGTTCGGGCCGTCGGCTTGGTAGAGGACGAGTGGCACGGCGAGTAGCCCGATCAGGATCCCGCCCCGGAACCATAGTGGTCGCTTCATGACAGGGCCACCCACAGTAGGGTGACCAGACCGATGACGGCGGTGATGATGACCCCGTAACGGACACCTTGTCGCAGGACCGGGCCCTCCTCACCGCCCAGTCCCACGGTGGAACAGCCAACCACGATTTTTGCTGGAGCCAGCATCGAGCCGAGCGCTCCCCCGGTTGTCTGCGCGGCGAGGATCACCGATGGGGACATTCCGAGGAGGGCCGCAGTGTCGCGCTGAAGTGCACCGAAGAGGATGTTGGAGTTGGTGTTGCTACCCGTCATGAAGGCTCCCAGCACCCCGATGAACGGCGCCGCTACCGGGAAGAGCGGCCCGGCTAGGGATTTCATTCCCTGAGCGAGAGCGAAGGTCATGCCGCTGTCGGTCATGGCCAGAGCCATGCCGACCATGGTCACGATCCCGATGCTCGACGACACAGCACTGGAAGCGGTGCGTTTAGCCGCTCTCCTCAAGGAGCCTTCCGGGAGCATCCCGAGACGGCGATAGATGACATACCCGACCATCGCGGCGTACAGGAGCAACGGACCCGTATCACCGAAGGGCGCCAGGGTCCGGTACGAGTCGGTGGCAAGATTGACCCAGCCCAGCGAGGTACCCGTCTCCGGGAAGGCCAACTCGATACGCACCCCGTTCAGGAAGCGGTCGACGGGGGCAACGAAGCTGACGGTGAGCACGATGACGATCAGGGCTGCATAGGCGGAGAAGGCCCGCAGGAACGCCCCCGCACCAACCAATGGCGAAGACTGCTCCAACATCATCGGTGCAGCCGCCGGCCTGCGCCGGCGGGCCCTCCCCCACACCGCGATCACGACCAGACCCACCGCACCAGCCGCGAAGGCGGCCAGCGAGTACACACCAGCAGCCGCCAGCGCCAACTGCACCCCCGACATCGCCACCCCGGCCAGCAACAGCGGCACCACCACCGACCCGAGGGCCCGTCGGCCCCCGAAGGCCCACACCGCTCCGGCTCCACAAAGGATGCAGGCAACCCCGAGAAGCAAGGCGGCATCGACGGCCAGCCGGGTCCCCCCCAATCCGGTGACCCCGGCCAGCGCCAGATAGGAGGCGGCCAGCGACCCGAAAGTGACCGACCAGGAGTGGCCGATCGAGGTGGCCACCACCGCCACCAGAGGGGTGAACCCGTTACCAACCATGAGCGGAGCCACCACCGCAACCGGAATCCCGTAGCCGGCTATCCCCTGCAAAAAGCTGGTGAAGACCCACGCCAGCAACA
>DATEVB010000118.1:0-4223 GCA_035282865.1 Acidimicrobiia bacterium
TGGCGCTGTACACCGGCCGACCGGTACGCATGGTGTACGACCGTGAGGAGAGCTTCGCCGGGCACGTGCACCGTCACGCAGCCCGGATGTGGTACCGGCACGAGGCCGATGCCGAAGGAAACCTGGTCCGGGTCGAGGCGAAAGTGTTGTTGGACGGAGGCGCCTACACGGAAACCTCGCCCGCCGTGATCGCCAACTCCGTGTACTTCTCGGTCGGTCCCTATCGGTGTCCGAACGTGGTCATCGACGGCTATGCGGTCCGCACGAACAACCCACCGTCGGGCGCTATGCGGGGGTTCGGGGCCGTACAGACTTGTTTCGCCTACGAAGCCCAGATGGACAGGCTGGCGGCCGAGATCGGCATCGACCCCCTGGAGCTGAGGCTCCGCAACGCGCTGGGACCGGGAGATCAACTGCCTACCAGCGGCCAACGAATCACCGAACCGTTGCCGACTGCCGAGGTCATCCGATCGATCATGGCCTTGCCGGACCCCGATCCGAACGTCATCGATGAGCCACTCCATCTCCCGGGCGGCACCGGCCTCACCACGCCACCCGGCCGTGTCGTCCGCGGGGTCGGGTACGCGGTCGGTCTCAAGAACCTGGCGTTTGCAGAGGCGTTCGACGATTTCGCCGAAGCCCGGGTGGTGCTCACTCCCCTGGGTGTGGAGGTGCATACCGCCGCCATCGAGGTCGGGCAGGGCATGGTGACCGTTGTCCAGCAAGTCGCCCGGTCGGTGCTCGGCATCGAGCAGGTCGCCGTTCTCTTCGACGACACTTCCAAGATCGGCTCGGCCGGTTCGACGTCTGCTTCCCGGCAGACCCAGATGGCAGGCGGCGCCGTGTTCCGGGCTGCTTCCACCGTCCGGCAGGCCGCGCTCGGGCGGTTCGGAGGCGACGATCTGAACGCACAGGGTGTGTGGAGGGAAGGGAGCCTGGTCGCCACCTTGGCGGAAGTGTGTGCGGCCGGACCGGTCGAGGAGACGGTTCGCTTCCGGCATCCCGACACAGAACAGCCGGACGAGAACGGTCAGGGCAACCTCCATGCGGATTTCAGCGTGGCCGCCCACCGGGCCGTCGTCGACGTCGATCCCGAGCTGGGTCTCGTTCGGGTTGTCAGCATCGAAACGGCCCAGGACGTTGGCACTGCGCTCAATCCTCAATCGGTGGTCGGCCAGATAGAGGGCGGCATCATGCAGGGGGTGGGACTGGCGATCATGGAGGAACTGATCTTCGATCGAGGGATCGTGCGCAACCCCAACTTCACCGACTATCTGCTGCCGACCTTCCTCGACGCTCCGCCGGTTACGTCGATCCTCATCGAGGAACCCGGCAGCTGGGGTCCGTTCGGTGCCAAAGGGTTCGCCGAACTGCCGGCCATCAGTTCCGTCCCGGCCGTCGCGGCAGCCATCCGGGCGGCCACCGGCAAAGCCCTGACGAGGGTGCCGGTGCGTCCAGAGGACATTGCCCTCGGGGGGTCCGGCCACGGCTAGCCCTGAATGAGCGAGCGCGAGGCCTGGTTGTGCTCTTCGAGCAGGGCCTCGAGTTCGAATGCGACGGGCCTGCCATCGGTAATGACCGGCGACCCATGCACGTAGGTGTGGCGGGCGGGTACGGGAGCGCACAGCATCAGAGCGGCGACCGGATCATGCTGGGCACCTGCGAACTCGATCCGGTTGAGATCGAAGGCCGCGAAATCGGCCACCTTGCCGGGCTGGAGCGACCCTATGTCGTCGCGACCGAGCACCGCCGCGCCGCCCAGGGTGGCCATCTCCAGCGCCGTGCGGGCACTCATCTGCGGCCGAGCCTCACCATCGAGCAAACCCGGTGAGGCAGCGACCCGTGCCAGCAGCATCGCCTGGCGGGCTTCGCCGAGTAGATGTCCACCGTCGTTGCTGGCCGATCCATCCACACCGAGTCCGATCGCCACTCCGGCCGCCAGGTAGTCGGAGACGGGAGCGATACCCGAGCCGAGCCGCATATTCGAGGAAGGACAATGCGCCACGCCACTGCCCGACCGGGCCATCCATGCGACACCACCCCGTCCCGGGTGAACGACATGGGCGAACCACACGTCCTTCCCCACCCAGTCGAGGTCCTCCGCGTACTGGAGGGGTGGACTGCCGAACTCCCGTATGCAGAATCCTTCCTCATCCTTGGTTTCGGCAAGATGCGTGTGCAGACGGACGCCGTGCCGGCGGGCCAGAGCCGCGCTTTCGCGCATCACCTCCGGGGTCACCGAGAAGGGCGAGCAGGGAGCTAGAACGATCCGTGTCAGCGCCCCCGGCTCCGGGTCGTGGTGAGCGTTGATGAGGCGCTCCGATTCGGTCAGGATGGCGTCGGCGGTCTCAACGACGGAATCGGGTGGCAACCCCCCGTCGCTTTGGCCCAGGCTCATCGAACCGTGCGCGGCGTGGAATCGCATGCCCAGCTCCCGGGCCGGCTCGATTTCGTCCTCGAGTTTCGAGCCGTTCGGAAACAGGTAGAGATGATCGGAAGAGGTCGTGCAACCGGACATGGCCAGTTCGATGAGGGCCGTTTTCGTTGCAACCCGGATGTCTTCGGGCGTCATGCGAGCCCAGATCGGATACAGCGCGGTCAGCCACTCGAAAAGGGGAGCGTTCTGGGCGATCACCCTGGTTAGGGTCTGATAGAAGTGGTGGTGGGTGTTGACCAGGCCGGGCACGACGATCTGACCGCTCAGATCGAGGATCTGGTCGGCGGAGGTGGGCAGCGTCCCGGACCGCCCAACCTGTTCGATCCATCCATCGCGGGCGAAGAGCCCACCACCGGGGATCTCCTCCCGTCGGTCGTTCATGGTCACCAACATCGTCGCGTTCCGTGCCAGGAGGGTCGCCACCGGTGTGCCTCCGTTTCTTGCTCCCGAAGGCAAAACTAGTGCCCGGCCGCTTCGGGCGGGCCCTTTGGTCCACTCCAAGGGACCAATGCCCTGCGGAGTTCCGTGCCGCGCCATAGAGTTGGGGAACACCGCCGTGAGGAAGTGGGGATGGAAGCGTTCATACGCGGGCTGCCCAAGGCCGAACTTCATGTGCACATCGAAGGGACGCTCGAACCGGAGATGATGTTCGAGATGGCCCGACGCAACCAGGTACCCCTCCGGTTCAGCACGGTCGAGGGGGTAAGAGCGGCCTACGAGTTCTCCGACCTGCAGTCTTTTCTCGACCTCTACTACGAAGGCGCCGGGGTGGTGCGCACCGAGGAGGATTTCTTTGATCTGACCTGCGCCTATCTGGAGAGAGCCGCCCGGGACGCCGTTCGCCGGGCCGAGATCTTCTTCGACCCGCAAACCCACACTGCGCGCGGGATCCCTTTCGAGACCGTCATAACCGGCATCACCCGGGGGCTCGAGGTGGGTCGTGCCCAACTGGGTGTCTCGAGTGGCTTGATCATGTGTTTCCTTCGCCACCTGGGCGCCGAGGCCGCCCATGAGACCCTCGAAGAGGCGCGGCAATTTCGGGAGCTGTTACTGGCCGTCGGCCTCGATTCTTCGGAGGTCGGTAACCCACCCGATCAATTCGAATCCGTATTCGCCCAGGCTCGACGTGCGGGATTGCTGGTGGTCGCTCACGCAGGTGAGGAAGGGCCGCCCGACTACATCTGGAAGGCGCTCGACATCCTGCATGCCCGCCGAATTGACCACGGGGTACGTGCCGAAGAGGACCCCGACCTGGTGTTCCGGCTGACCGAAGAGCGTATCCCGCTCACCATGTGCCCGTTGTCCAACGTCAAACTTCGGGTGTTCCCGTCACTGGCCGACCACAATCTGAAGAGGCTGCTGCGTCGAGGTCTCGTCGTGACCATCAACTCGGACGACCCGGCCTACTTCGGTGGGTATATCGCAGAAAACTACGTGGCAGCGGCCGACGCCCTGGGACTCAGCCGCGATGATCTCGTCGTGCTGGCCCGGAACTCATTCGAAGGCGCCTTTCTGCGCGTCGAGGAGCGCCGTGGGTTCCTGGCCGAGCTCGACCGGTACGTAAAGGCGTTCGCCTGACGTGATTCGGTGTACGGAGGGGTGGCCGGCCGCCCGACCCGCACTGCAGCACCAGGGATGAACTCAGCACCTGAGCCTAAAGAGACCTAGGCGCGTTCTTCTCCGATCAGCAGACCCTCTCCGGTCACGATGGAGGGGAGTCTTTGCAGGCGCCGAACCGCAGCAACGCGACCCAGGTGAAAAACCTCGATCAGGGTGCGTCGTTTCC
>DATEVB010000119.1:0-21331 GCA_035282865.1 Acidimicrobiia bacterium
GTCCAACCGGATGTGGCGTTCGTGGACGGCAACCCGCTGCTGCTGACGACCGAAGGTGAGTTCGTCGTCAAGAACCTGGTGCTGCTGTCGGCCGGACTGGTGATTGGCGCCACGGTCCGCCCGCCCCGAGTGGCGGCCGGCAAACACGCCACCACCGCTTAGAACTGGAAGTGCACTGCCGGCGCTTGGGCTTCCTCTGGAGGGGATACTCCTCCCTTGGAAGGTGGGGAGTATCGCCACGGAGAAGCGGCCGGGTATGGTCTTTGGGATAGTCCCCCGGAGGGGGAAAAGTACCGCCGCGGCGGAGCCGCTTGGGTGGGGGTTGTTGTTTCCCTAAGCCGAAACGTGGGCGGCCGCGTCGGGGATGAGCCCCCGCACCAACCTCCGGCCCAACGAGGCGGCCACCGTCCCCAACCCGACCGACACGAAAGCCAGCCCGATGTGCACCACCCGGAAGGCGAGTGTCTCGTCGACCGCCGCTACCCGCTGGATCACCTCCGGCACCCAGGAAACGGCCATCCACACTCCGAAACCCAACAGCACGTACCCCGCCAGGCGGGGGGTGGTCAACCGTTGCACCAGGCACGAAGCGCCGATCCACAGCAAGGCGGCCGCAAAGGCCAGCGATATCCCGATCCGGGCCCACACAACGACGGAGGCGGCGTCGACGTTCCCGAGGTTGACGATCCGGGTGATCCACACATGGGCAGTCCAGGCGGCGACCGCTAACACGATCCAGCCGATCCGGCGCGATAAGGAGGATTTGTGGTGTTCCATGACACTCAGTAGGGGAGACTGCACACACAGGGCGGAACCATTGGTAGCGCCCTCCGGGCGCTACCGACAATTTGGACCTTGATAACTTCCCCAACCCACCTAGAATCACGCCCCACATGAAGACCTACCTGACCACCTACGCTTGCTGCTGTACGACGGTGTCGTGCGGGGAGGTTCGCGTCTAGGCAGTCGCCGACAATCCAAGGTCATTCAGGACCCGCACCGGCACCAATACCGGGAGCGGGTTGTTCTTATGTCGAGGAGTACCGATGATCAGCAGGGTCGAAGCACCACCACATCTCACCACCGACCGGCAGGCACAGCGCTACAACGACATCCGTGAGCTGCTCCCCGACCCCGACCATCCCACCCCGCTGGTGCGGGTCAACCGGGTGGCGGCCGGCACCACCCTCTACTTGAAGCTGGAGTGGCTCAACCCGTTCGGGTCGATCAAGGACCGAACGGCCGTTTATCTGCTCGACGGTCTGCAGGCTCGGGGCGAACTGGGCGACCGGGAGCTGGTCGAGGCCTCGTCCGGCAACACCGCCATTGCCCTGGCCGCCCTGGCGGCCCTCAACGGGACCAAGCTCACCGTCACCATCCCCGAGGGGGTGCCGGAGGAGAAGAAGGTGGTGTTGCGGATGCTGGGCGCCGAGGTGTGGGAGACCCCCGACGACCTGTGCCCGGTCGACCATCCCAAGGACGGGGCGATCGCCCTGGCCCGGTCCCTGGCCGCCGGCCAAGGTGGCGTCCGGTACGTGATGCCCAACCAGTACGAGAACCCCGACAACGTGGCGGCCCACTACGAGACCACCGGCCCGGAGATCTGGCGCCAAACCGAAGGGAGGGTGCGGGCTTTCTTTGCCGGGTTCGGGACGTGCGGCACGATCACCGGGGTGGGCCGCTACCTCAAGGAGCAGGACCCGACCATCAAGATCGTCGCCATCGAACCGCAGCAGGGTCACCGGCTGCCCGGCCTCAAATCGTTCGGGGAGGCCAAACAACCGGGGATCCTCGACTGGTCGGTGATCGACGATGTGGTGCGGGTCGACGACCCGGCCGCCTACGACATGACCAAGCGCCTCTGGCGGGAGGAAGGCCTGATGGTCGGCCCGTCCACCGGGGCCATCGTCCACGCCGCCGCCGGCTACGGCCTCGACCCGGACGAGGTCGCGGTGGGCGTCTCGCCGGATTCGGGACTCAAGTACACCAGCTATTTCGCGGAGCTGCTCGGCGAAGAAGGGTTACCACAGCTGTGAGAAAGGAAACAACATGACCACTCAGATCAACGTGACCGAATCCCTCGACACGAGTGGGGTGCTCTGCCCCCTCCCCGTCTACAAAGCGGCCCTGGTGCTCAAGCGGCTGCAACCCGGCCAGGTGCTCGAGCTGACCTGCACCGATCCCGGCTCGCTGGCGGACATCCCGGCCATGGCCCGCCAGCGGGGCGACACTCTGCTGAAGACCGACGACCGGGGCGAGACCCAGGTGTTCTGGATCGAGAAGGGAACCTCGTCATGACGGCCCAACCCATAGAGACCATCGAGCCGATCGCCGAGGCGCCGCCCCGGCGCAAACGGCTGGCGCTGGTCGCCTCCAAGGGGACCCTCGATCAGGCCTACCCGCCGCTGATCCTGGCCACGACAGCAGCCAGCCTGGGCTGGGAGGTGGGCATCTACTTCACGTTCTACGGTCTCGACATCCTCCACACGAAGCGGCTCGACAAACTGAAGATGGCCTCGCTGGCCAACCCGTCCGGGCCCATCCGGATTCCCAACCTGTTGGGGGCCCTGCCCGGTGCTACCGCCGCCGCCACCAAGGTGATGAAGAAGTGGATGCGAGACGCCAAGATGCCCGACCTGCCCGAGTTCATCGAGATGGCCCAGGGCCTCGATGTCACCTTCTTCGCCTGTGCCACCACCATGGGCGTCATGGGCGTCGAAGAAGGCGACCTCATCAAAGGCTGTCAGATCGCCGGCGCCGCCGCCTTCCTCGACTTCGCCGCTGATGCGGACGTCCAGCTGTTCGTGTGAATTGAACCGGGGGGAGGGGGTAGACCGCCGGCAGACCGTGATGGTCGGTCCAGCCGCGGCGACGCGACCAGCGCAGGCAGTAGCTAGGTTCGGACCTGCATGCGATGCCGGGCCGACCGCTTGGCGCAACGCCCACGCACCTCGATAGCCCTACCGCTCCTCCCAGGTGAAGAACCGTACCGCCAGCGGGGGGATCAGCAGGGCCCAGCCGATCAGGATCACGGCGTGGGCGGCCACGAATGCGGATTGGCCGACTGCCGCCCGGAAGAGGCCGGCCAGGGGGGCGGCGGGGAGCACCTGGCCGATCCGCACTATGGCGTCGGGGAGACTTTCGAGCGGGAAGATCACATCGCCGACCAGCAGGAACGTCACGTAGAGCCCGTTGGCGAGGGCCAGGGTTGCTTCGGCCCGCAGGGTGCCGGCCATCAGCATCGCCACGCCGGAGAAGGCGGCGGTGCCGAGCAGCAGTGCCCCGGTCAGCAACCACCAGTCGATATCGGCCCGCCACCCGAAGAGCAAGTCCGCCACTCCCAGCAGCAGGCCGACCTGGAGGATCTCCAAGGCCAGCACCGAAATGGCCTTGGCCACGAACAGCACCGAACGGGGCAGCGGGGTGGCGCCCAACCGTTTCAGCACCAGGTACTTGCGTTCGTACCCAGTGGCGATCGACAAGCTGACCAGCGACGAGGAGAGCACCGCCAGAGCCAGCAACCCCGGGGTGATGAACTCGACGGTGACCGCAAACAGTTGGGTGGTCCCGAAGAAGACCAGCAGTCCGACCGGGATGATCAGAGTGAGCAACACGGCTTCACCGCGGCGGAGGGTGAGTAGCAACTCGAGCTTGGTTTGAGCTCGCAGAGCACGGACGGTCATGACGGCTGCTCGTCGGTGAGGGCGAGGAAGATCTCCTCCAGTCCGGAGGCGCCCAGGCGGAGCTCTCGGAGCAGGGTGTTTTGCTCGGCCAGCCAGGCGGTGAGGGCGGCCACCTGGATGGGGGTCGGTTCTTGTAGGTCCACGACGTAGCGGCCCGGGCTTGCCTCACGGACCGGCGTTTGGAGGCGGGTTTGGAGTTGCTCGACGGGGAGCCCGGGGCCGGCCAGGAACGACAATCCGCCGGTGCCCCGCACCAGGTCGGCGGGTGGACCTTCGGCCACCAGACGCCCCCGGTGGATGATCCCCACCCGGTCGGCCAGGTGCTCGGCCTCGTCCATGAAGTGGGTGGTCAGCAGGATCGTTACCCCCTCGCCTTTGAGGCGTTCGATGGTCTGCCAGGTGGCACGACGACCGCCCGGGTCGAGACCGGCGGTCGGCTCGTCGAGAAACACCAGGTGGGGTCTTCCGACCAGCGCCAGAGCGAGAGAGAGGCGTTGTTTCTCGCCGCCGGAGAGGCGCCGGTACAGGGTGCGGGACTGCTCGGTGAGTCCCACCAGGTCGAGCAATTCGTCGGGGGAGTGGGGATCGTCGAAGAAGGCGGCGAACAGGGTGAGGATCTCCTTGGTGCGGGCACCCGGATAGGCGCCCCCCTCCTGCAGCATCACACCGATCTGCGGTTGGAGGTCCTGGCAGTCGGTGGTCGGGTCGAGCCCCAGCACCGAGACGGTACCCCCCGTCGGGCGGCGCAGTCCTTCGAGGATCTCTACGGTGGTGGTCTTACCGGCCCCGTTAGGCCCGAGCAGGGCGTAGGTCTCGCCCCGGGCCACCTCGAGCGAGACCCCGTCGATCGCGGTCAGCCCCCCGTAGCGTTTCTCCAGGCGATCGATGATGATGGCGGGTTGCACGAGCCGGGATGGTAGTGAGGGGTTTTCAGGCTGCAGGTTTCGGGTTCTGGGTTCTGCTTTCAACCCCTTACCCCAACTGCCGCTAGAGGTGGTCGCGCCAGGAGTAGTCGGGTTCGTAGCCCAACACCTGGCGGGCCTTATCGATCGACAGCAGTGTCTCGAACTCGCCCAGGTCACGGCGGATCTCGACGGTCGGGAATACCTCTTCCATCAGGCCCTGGCTGGACCGGTTCATGACCGTGTCGGTGGCGGCGACGATGTACTGCTCCGACCCGGGCACGTCCAACTGCAACGCCAACCGGGTTGCCTGGGCGACGTCGCGGACGTCGACGTATCCCCACAGGTTCCACTTGCGGATGGTCGGGTCGTCCCAGAAGTTGGGGAACTTGGCGTACTCGTCTGGTTCCATGATGTTGGAGATGCGCAGCCCGGCGAAGGGCAACGCGAACCGGCGATTGAACTGGGCGGCCATCTGCTCGCCCAGTAGTTTGGAGAGGGCATAACTCGATTCCGGGTAGGGGGTCTGCTGCTCGTCGATCGGGGCGTAGTCCGGGAGCTCTTTTTCGAAGGGCAGCCCCAGCACCGTCTCGCTGGAAGCCCACACCACCTTCTCGAGGCCGAGATCGGCTGCGGCCGAGAACACGTTGTAAGTGCTGAGGATGTTGTTGCGGAACGTTTCCTGCTCGGGACGCATCTCCGGAGCGGGGATCGCCGCCAGATGCACCACCGCATCGGCCCCTCTCAAGGCTTCGTAGGTCTGGCCCAGGTCGGTCAGGTCGGCGGCCAGCGCCCACCCCCACGAGGCGGGCGGGATCGTCTGGTCGACGTTGAGGGTCTGGTAGCCGCGCTCGTTCAACTCGTTGACGACGGCCCGTCCGGCTTTGCCACTGCCGCCGGTCACCACGACCTTGTTCATGGGGTGCTCCTCATGGTTGTTTCCCAGCGAAACGTAGTACGGAAGGCGGAGGTAGCGATTCAGCCGTATTTCGGTCCGGCGGGCTTACCATGTGCGCCGATGCGCAGATTCATTGGAAGAGTTGCCCTGGCGGCCGGAGCTATGTACGCCGCCCCGATCCTCCTCAAGAAGACCTTTGCCCCACCGCAACGAGACACCTCCCGGACACCCGCCGATTTCGGGTTGTCGGGCGAACAGATCTGGCTCGAGTCCGTCAACGGAACCAGCCTGCACGCCTGGTTCATCCCGGCGGTTGATACTCCTGCTCCGGCGATCGTGGTACTACACGGGTGGGGCGCCAACGGATCGCTGCTGCTGCCCTTCGCTCCGTACCTTCACGAGGCCGGCTACCACGCCCTGTTCCTCGACGCCCGCAACCACGGTCTCAGCGAACACGACGACTTCTCATCCCTGCCCCGCTTCGCCGAAGACCTGGAGGTGGGGATCGCCTGGCTGCGGGAACGTGACGATGTCACCTCGCTGGGCGTGGCCGGTCACTCGGTGGGAGCCGGAGCGGCCATCCTGGCCGCCTCGCGTGATCCGCAGATCGCCGCCGTCGTTTCGATGTCGGCGTTCGCTCACCCCCGGGAGATGATGACCAACCAGCTACACCTCACCCGGCTGCCCGGCCCGGTGTCCGGAGCCCTGCTGTGGCCGATCGAGCAGATTGTCGGGCACCGCTTCGACGACTTCGCCCCCCAGCACCGGATTGAGGAGGTCGCATGTCCGGTGCTGATCGTGCATGGTGACGCCGACAAAGTGATCCCGGTCAAGGATGCCTTCCGGTTATTCGAGAAGGCTCCCTCCGGGCAGGTTCTCATTGTTCCGGGCGGCGAGCACGCCGCGCTCGAGGCGTTCGAGCCTTTCATGGCAGACGTAGTGGCGTTCCTCGACCGCTATTGCTGACTCGTCTTGTGCGCCTAACTTGCCGCCATGGTGAGCAAGATCGGCGCCAAAACGTAGACTCGCCGCTATGAGCGCGGTCCGCGACACCGCCCCGATCCGTCCCGAAGAGCGGTTCGATGAGCGAAAACTCGCCTCCTACCTGCGGGAACACGTCGCCGAGTTCGCCGGGGATGAGCCGATCGAGTTCGAGCAATTCCCGGGCGGGCACGCCAACCTCACCTATCTGGCCCGGGTGAGGGACCGCGAGTTCGTGGTCCGCCGCCCCCCGCTCGGACCGGTAGCTCCCAAGAGCCACGACATGGTGCGCGAGTTCACCGTTCTGCACGCGGTCAACAAGGTGCTTCCCCAGGCTCCGGCCGCCTTCCACCTTTGCGCCGACGAGACGGTGATGGGTCGGCCGTTTTTCGTGATGGAGCGGCGGCGGGGGTTTGTGATCCGGAATCGCTGGCCAGACGGGCTATCCGACACACCGTACATCCGGCAGCGGATCAGCGAACGGTTCGTGGACACGCTGGTAGATCTCCACCGGGTCGACTATCAGGGGATCGGGCTGGGCGACCTCGGGAAACCGGAAGGTTTCGCCGAACGGCAAGTGCGCGGTTGGACGGGGCGATGGGAGGTCGCCAAGACCCGCCCGGTCGAGGCGATGGACCGCCTGGCCGTCTGGCTGGCAGGCGGTGTCCCCTTCCCGCAAGCGGCGTCGCTGCTGCACAACGACTACAAGCTCGACAACGCCATGGTCGACGAGCACGGCGAGGTGGTAGCGGTGTTCGACTGGGACATGGCGACGCTGGGCGACCCACTGATGGACCTCGGGACGACGCTGGCCTACTGGTCCCAACCCACCGACCCGCCCTACCGGATCTTCATGGACAACCCGCTGCTGCACGGCGGGTTCCTGACTCGGGCCGGTCTGGTCGAGCGGTACGCGGCAGGAACCGGGTTCGACCTGTCCGGGCTCCGGTGGTACGAGGTGTTCGCCTTCTTCAAGGTCGCCGTGATCGTCGAACAGATCTACGCCCGGTACGTGGCCGGCCAGACCTCCGATGAGCGGTTCGCCGACTTCGGAACCCGCGTGGAGCGACTGGCGGCTGCCGCTCTGGAGTTGGCGGAGGCCTCGTCGCTTGTCTTCGACCCGGATGCGGGCTAACTTGTCTGTCTACATGCAGCACGTCTATTACGCCGACTTCGCATTTACCGGGCCCGCAGCCCGGGTGGAAGGAACGCGCACCTAGACCAGAACCGCCAGCACGATCCCGAAACCCGGAGCCAGGGCTCCGGGTCTTTTTATTCCCGGACCTGGCCCACCACCCAGGAGAAAGCACATGACAGAGCGAAAAGCGCATCGAAGACCGGAAGGCTCGAACACGATTGTCGACGTCCGGGGGGTGCGCTTCGGCCACGATCCGTTTCCCGTCATCGCCGGACCGGCCAGCGTCGAATCGGAAGCGCAGGTGATGGAGGCCGCCGAGATCGTGGCCGACCGGGGGGCCTCGCTGTTTCGGGGCGGTACGGTCCGGTCCCCTTCGCCGTACGCCTTCTCCGGGATGGGTCGGGCCGGCCTGGCTCTGCTGGAAAAGGCCGGCAAATCGGTCGGCCTCCCCACCATCACCGAGGTCGCCGAAAGCGCCGATGCCGAAGTGGCCGCCGGCCACGTTGACATGCTCGAGGTCGGGCCTGCCAACATGCAGAACTTCGAGTTGCTGCGTTCCGTCGGCCGCACCGGCAAGCCGGTGCTCCTCAACCGGGGACCGTCGGCCACCATCGACGAGTGGCTCTGGTCCGCCGAGTACCTGCTGGCAGAAGGCAACGAACAGATCGTCATGTGTGCACGGGGGATCCGCACCTTCGAGAAGAGCACCCAGAACACCCTCGACATCAGCGCAGTCCCGGTGGTCAAGGAGCGGTCACACCTTCCGGTGATCGTCGACCCCTCCCACGCCGCCGGCCATCGCAGCCTGGTGATGCCTCTGGCCCTGGCCGCCCAGGGGGTGGGTGCGGACGGTCTGGCGGTGGAAGTGCATCCTTCTCCCGACGAAGCGCTCTCCGATCGATTGCAGCAGCTCGACGGGGTCGGCTTCGGTGCCCTGATGGACGCCCTGGGTATCTCCCGCCTGCGGCAGGCCGTCGATATCGTCGACCGCGAAATCGTCCGACTGTTCGCACGACGCCGTCAGTTGTCGCTCAGCATCGGGCGGGTGAAAGCGACCCGGGGCATGCCGGTCCACATCCCCGACAGGGAAGAGGAGCTGCTGGCAGTCATCCGTGAGGAAGCCGTGCTGCAGGGGCTCGACCCCGATTACGTCGAGCGGGTGTTCAAGGACATCCTCGCCGAGTCGCGGGCAGCCCAGTGGAAGGAACGCAAAGGCCTGCTCCGGCTCGGCTAGACGGTGTCACCTCAACGGGCTCGGACACGCCGGCCGGCCGGACGCCGCACAGGTCGAGTGGCACTGCATCAGAAACTGGTGATTACAAACGCTGCATAGACCGCGAGCAGGGCGACCCCTTCCCAACGGACCAGTTTGTTGCCGGTGGCGGTCAGGATCCCTGCGGTACGCCAATGCGCATGAAAATCCTTTGGGAGCGCGTCAGGGGCGACAACCGTAGCGCAATCGGCTCGTTCACCGCCCGGGCTAAAGGGACCCGGTGAGCCGGTCGGCGATCAGGCGGGTGAGCCGCGCCTGCCCCACCGAGTTGAGGTGGACCGGATCGCGGAACTGTTCAACAGGCCACGTCTCCTCCCACGTGTCCATCAGATCGACGTCGCGTGCGGCGGCGAAAGCAGCCAGCGCTTGATGGAAGGCGTTGATGTTGGCGACGCCGTCGGGATGAAGCTTTGCCCAGTCGTCTTCGACCACCGGCATGTCGACCAGAACTACCATCACGCCGGCGGCTTCCAATGCGTCGACTATCCGGCCGAGGGCGCCCAACTCCAGATCGCCGATCTCGTAATCGGTCAGGGATCGGGAGGCCATTTGTTGTGCCCAGATCCTGTCGACCGTGTAGGGCGGGTCGGGGTTGGTGCCGCGAACTGCATCGATCAATTGGTTGGGTTGGCGCAGCACGGGCCGGAGCCGGACAAAGGCGGAGAGCTTGTCGGCGAGTCCTTCGAGGCGCTGCTTGACGGAAGCGGTACCGAGGAACTCCGCCCTTCCCGTTGAATTGAGATATCGGTCGAGCAGCTCCTGTTGGGTGAGGGCGTTGTCGTTGAATTCCCGGCTGGTCAATCCGATCACCAATACCTTCGGGTCGAGAGTCGGCCGGACGACTTCCTCGATGAAAGCCTCCAACAACCGGGGCGACGATGCGTCGACGGCCGCGTTGAACGATGGTGCGCCGGTCAAATCGGCGAAGAGGCTCGAGTCGAATCCCCTGTTGACCGCCGATGACCCCAGGAACACCACATCCGCGCCGGTTCCTTGGAGGTCCACCATCGCTCCGGCCTTCTCGTCGAGATCTTCCGAGCCCCAGTAGTCGACGGTGGGAAGGCGAGGCTCGAGGATACGGGCGCCGACTTCACCGAGCAGCAGCACTGCGACGATGGCGATTACCACCAGGCCTGCCGGGCTGCGCCGCCCCGGCTCTCCAGTGGGTTCGATGGTTGTTTGCTCGTCAATAATGGCCATTGTGGTCTAGAACTGGAAGTAGATGAAGGGAACGGGCGCGCCGCCGCTCCAGAGGATCACCAGCAGGATCATGGAACCGTACGCGAAGCCACGGACCAGTGCCGGAAGCCGCTGCAGAGCGGTATGGCTGCGCATGTTCCGCTGGATCAGATCGAGGCCCATGGACAGGGTGAGGGCCAAGAGCAGCATCACCGCTTCACGGACGACCAGCCGGCCAGATCGCAGGGTCACCAGACCCTCCAGATAGTCGAAGGCCTGAGAGAACGACTCGGCCCGGAAGAAGATCCACGTCACGTTGACCAGGTTGAAGGTGATGAACGCCGGGAGCAAGTCGCGCCATTCGAACGGGTCGGAATGATCCTTCTCAGAGATGTGGGGGACCCAGCGGTGGGCTACCAGGTACAGACCGTGCAGGCCACCCCACACAACGAACGTCCACGCCGCCCCGTGCCACAGGCCCCCCAGCAGCATGGTCAGCATCAGGTTGCGGTACTTCTTGGCAATGCCCTTGCGGTTGCCGCCCAACGGGATGTAGAGATAGTCGCGCAGCCAGGTCGAGAGGGAGATGTGCCAGTTGCGCCAGAAATGAGTGATGTTGCGGGACAGATACGGCTGGTTGAAGTTCTCCATCAGCTCGATGCCCAGGAGGCGGGATGAGCCCCGGGCGATGTCCGAGTAGCCGGCGAAGTCCCCGTAGATCTGCAGAGCGAACGCAACGATGCCGACCATGAGTGTGGCGGCCCCGGCCGTGTCGGCTTGGCGGAACGTCTCGTTGACGATCGGGGCCAGGGAGTCCGCGATCACCACCTTGCGCACCAGGCCGAGGAGGATCAAGAACGAGCCGCTGCGGACCTGCTCATAGGTGAGTGAGGTGCGGGGAGTGGTTATCTGGGGAAGCAGGCGCTGGGCTCGCTCGATCGGGCCCGCCACCAACTGAGGGAAAAAGGCAACGTAGACGGCGAAGTCGAGCAGGCTCTGCTCGGCTTCCTTCTTGCGACGGTAGACGTCGATGGTGTACGCCAGCGTTTGGAAGGTATAGAACGAGATACCCACCGGGAGGATGATCTGCAGGGCGGGGGTGCTGGGCGCCAAACCGAATCTGCCCATGACATCGGCGAACGAGTCGGCGAAGAAGTTGAAGTACTTGAAGAAGCCCAGGATGCCGAGGTTGGCCAGCAGGCTCAGACCGACGAGGCGTTTGCGGGCGGCATTGTCCTCTTGGGTTGCGAGCGCTCGGCCGACGTAGAAGTCGACCGTGGTCGACAGGATCAGCAGACCGAGGAATCGCCAGTCCCACGCACCGTAGAAGATGTACGACGCCACCAGTAATAGGGCGTTCTGCCGTTTGCGCAGCACCGTCCAATAGAGGACGAACACGACCGGTAGGAAGATCGCGTATGTGAACGAGTTGAAGAGCAAACTGTTACCTCGTTTGCGAACCCACTCCGAAGGTTGTCACGCCGGCGAAAGCATCGGAACGCTACCCAAGTCTCCCCAGACCAATTGCGCACCTGATATCTGCATGCTGGAGGTGCGACTTTACTCCAATGCACATGTCTGCATTCCCTCAGTGGCGTGTGAGCCGCCACGCTAGTTGGTTGTGGAGCTTTCCCTGGGCGGGTCAGCTCAGCTGCGAGAAGATCGACAGCAAGTTGTCGACGGGGATTGCCCCGCTAACGCGCAAGACCACGATCCCGTCGGAATTGACGAACACCGTCGTGGGAAAGAATCGCAAACCCAAAGCGCGGGCCGCGGACTGGGCGGTGTCGTCGACGACGGTCGGGAACGTCCAGCCTTCCCGTTCGAGCCACGCCGACGGTGGGTAATTGTCCCGGCTCTTGTCGACACTGGTCGACACCGAGTAGACGTCGACGGTGGCAGGTAACTGATTCGTTTCTAGGTACTGGGTGTAGTCCGAGACCTCGGACTGGCAGTACGGTCACCAATGAGCGAGGAGAATGATCGCCTTCGGCCGGCCGTCGTTGGTGATGGCCACGGGGTTTCCGTTGAAATCCTCTCCTCGAATCTCGGGCATGGTCATGCCAACGGCCGAGTCGGCGGTGCCCTGGTCGGGAGTGCCCGGGAGGGCGCTCCCGGCGACGGTGACGTCGGCGAACTCCTGGACGTTGGAACTGCCGTTGGCATTGTCGCCGGTGAGGCCGGTGGTGATGAAGGCGACCAGCAGCAGCACCAGAATGCCGCCGCCCACGTAGAACGGAACTTTGGATCGTTTTGGCTGCGGTTTCTTGCGGCTCGTCATTCTTAGCTCCCGGTTGGTTCGCCCGGTGAGGCCCATAGCATAAGGGCAATCATGAAGCTAAATCCGACCAAGGACATGAACGGGAAGTCTACGAAGCCGAATTCCCAGATGTAGCGCTCCGTGCAAGAAACATCCAGAGAGCAGCCCAGGATCTCAGCGTCGGGGATATAGCCGATGATGTACTGGTAGATAGCCAGGACGCCGCCGATCACCATGAGTGGCAGCACGTAGATGCGGATGTTGGTGTCCCGCTTCCAGGCGGCGATGCCCATGATCACCACCAGCGGGTACATGACGATGCGCTGGTACCAGCAGAGGGAACAGGGCGGGTACCCTACGATCTCGGAGTAGTAGAGACTCCCCAGCATGGACACGAGCGCTATGAGGAAGACGAGCCAGTAGGCCCAGTCACCGAAGATGCCTTTCAGTTGGTTGTTCCGGCCGGCCAGGGCAGCGGAGAAGCGGCCCCCGAGGCCGAGAGCGGCGATGACGATGGTTCCCGCCAGGGCGGCCAGGGTCATGAGGGCGAAGAACCGATCGGCGAGGGCGACGTCCATCCGCGGCAGATTAGTGGGGCGGTTCGCCCTGCCGGATGGCAGACCCTCTGCTTTGCGAGTTTCCCCTCCAACCTCGCTTGGCTCGGCCCCTTTCCCGGTCTGGTGCTGGGAGTACCCCCGCCGGCTCGGCTGTGACGAGCCAACCCGCCTCCCCCGCCTCATGCCGGGGAGGGCACGAGAGGCGGGCCGGTGTTCCCGGCAGCAATCAACTGCGGTTCAGATAGGCGCTCAGCCGGTTCGACTCCCGCTTGGCCAGACCCTCGGCGACGTCCAGTCGCTCGAGGGCCTGGGCGATCGCTTTGTCGCTGTGGGGCACCTCGTGGGTCGCCAGGAAAGCCCGCACATCGTCGGCCCTGTTGTGCCGGGTCCAGATCGTCTCGACGGCCCGTTTGAGGATCATCGGCGGGAACAGCTCGAGAAGGCGGTCCCAGTTGATCTTGATGAGCTCCCAGGCCAGGTCGCCGTTGGTTTCGCCGGCCAACAGGCGGCCGACCACCATCGGTCCGTTCGAGGTCCGGATACGGCCGTCGAGCGTCATTGTGAACGTCTCCTCGGCCAGACCCGGTAGAGGGAATTCCGCCAGGGAGTACATGAACCTGTCCTCGGCTTGGGGGTCGGTGGCGTGCTGGTACCTTTCGTAGAACCGTTGATAGTCGGCTTCGGTTCCAGCCGAGGCGGTGATGTAGACGGCCGCCACCGCCACGTCGGGATCGACCGACTCGGGTGATTCGAGCAACCGGTCGACGATCCGGCGGGCCTGCTCCCGGGCGTGGCCCTGCTTGCCCGTTGTGCCGAGGGCCCGGAGCAGGGTGCCGCGCAGCTTGCGGGTGAGGTCATCCTCCCCTTCCTCGGGCGCCCAACCGAGCAGTTCGGCGGCAGGCTCGATGAGGCCGCGTACCCATCCTTCGAATGCCGGCCGCAATTCGGGCCGCACGATGCGGTGCAACCGGTCGAGGGTCCCGGCGAGCAGCCCCCACACGGCCGCTTCGGTCTCGCCCTGATAGCGGGAGGCAAGGTCCAGGTAGGTACCCGAGTCGACCCGGCCCGCCTTCACCTGAGCCCAAGAGTCGTCGAGCAGCGTGTACCGCTCCAAGGGATCGAGCTGGTCGAGACGTGCGACCAGGCCGTCCATCAACTCGGGCGTGTACCGGACCCGGAAGAAGCCGTTTCCACCGGCGTTGGCCACCGCCCATTCGACGGGACCATGCGCCCGGACCTCCTCGGGGGTGGCTCCGACGATGGCGGTCGTGGTTTCCTCGGTTGCACCGTCGCTGATGCGGACTACCAGCGGCACGTGCCATTCACCGCCAGCCACCTGGGGCAGATAACCGAACCGTCGCTGCTCGACCAGCAGACCGTCACCATCCGGAGAATGGGAGATCTCGACCTCGGGAAAGCCACCCTGGAAGATCCACGAGTTCATCATCGCTCCGACCGGTTGACCGGACGCCTGCTCCAACGCTGCCCACAGATCGTGCGTCTCGGTGTTGCCGTGCTCGTGGGCTCGCAGATAGTCCCCGACTCCCCGCCGGAAGGTCTCTTCGCCGAGGAACTGCTGCAACATCCGGAGCAGCGCCGATCCCTTCTGATAGGTCAATGAATCGAACATCTGGTCCGCTTCATCCGGGGCGTCCACGTCGAACTCGACGGGACGGGTCGTGGCCAGAGCATCGGTGTCGAGGGCGTACCCCCGGGAGGGGGCGAACTCCAACCACGTCTTCCATTCAGGTCGAAAAGAATCCGAGGCCAGCATCTCCATGAAGGTGGCGAACGCTTCGTTCAACCAGATGCCGTTCCACCATTTCATGGTGACCAGGTCGCCGAACCACATGTGGGCCAGCTCGTGGGCGATCACCGAGCTGACTCGCTCCAATTCCACCTGGCGGGCGACCTGGGGATCGACCAGAACGGCGTTCTCACGGAAGGTGACCGCCCCGAGGTTCTCCATCGCCCCGAAGGAGAAATCGGGTATGGCAATGAAGTCCATCTTGTCGCCGGGGTAGGGGATGGCGTAGTAGTCGGCCAGCCAGTGGAGGAAATGGGCGCCGGCTTCGAGGGCAAACCCGGTCAGGTGGCCCTTGCCGGGTGCGTGCACGACCCGCAGCGGGATACCGTCCACGTCGACGGGGTCGGTAGCTTCGAGCGGGCCGACCACAAAGGCGACCAGATAGGTCGACATCTTCATCGTGTCGGCGTAGCGGACCGCAACTTTGCCGTTGCCGGCTGGCTGTCGGTCGATCTGGCGGTTGTTGGAGACGGCGAGCAGATCGGCGTCGACCACCAGCGTGATGGCAAACACCGCCTTGAAATCGGGTTCGTCCCAGCACGGGAAGGCGCGGCGGGCGTCGGTAGCCTCGAACTGGGTGGTGGCGATGGCCCGTTCATTGCCTTCGTTGTCGATGAAGGTGCTCCGGTAGAACCCGCGCAGCTTGTCGTTGAGGATGCCCTCAAACGCGATGGAGAGACTCCAATCGCCGGGGGCGGCCTCATCCGCCAGCACCAGCCGGGCCCGTTCCTCTTCCTTCTCGAAAGTGACCGTGACCGATCGGGTCTGCCCCCGGGCGTTGGTGAGTGCGATCTCGCCGAATTCCAGTTCGAGGGCGTTGAGGACGATCTCGTCGGTTGCTTCCTCGATCGTGATGGCAATGTCTACCCGGCCCGTGAAGGTCGCCCGCTCGAGGTCGGGTTCGATGGTGAGGTCGTAGCGGTGCGGGACCACGTGTCGGGGAAGGCGGTAGCGGCTTTCGGTCACTTCGGCTCCTTGGTTTCGCAACCTGCCGATGGTAACGCCTTGGTGGAGCACGGTTTCCGGTATCGTGCCGGCTGAGGAGGAAGCATGGAGCGAGTGCTCGATTGGGGCATCGAAGTCGTCCTGTGGTTCCAGCAGGCCAGCCCACAGCTCGATGCCGTGTTCGCGGCGTTCACTTTCCTCGGCGACGAAGAGTTCTTTCTCATCGCCCTCCCGCTGATCTATTGGAGCATCGACCGGGCAGTTGGGGTGCGGTTGATGGTGGTGTTCCTACTGTCCGGTCTAGTCAACCAGGTGGCCAAACACCTGGCGGTACAACCCCGGCCCTACCAGTACGACTCGCGGGTCGTGCAGATCGTTGGTGAGGACGGGTTTGGCATACCGAGCGGTCACACGCAGAGCGCGGTGGTGGTGTGGGGGGTTCTCGGGTCGGTGGTGCGGAAGAAATGGTTCTGGGTCTTAGCTGGGGTGCTGATGGTGCTGATTCCCGTGTCACGGGTCTATCTAGGCGTGCACTTCCCGACCGATGTGCTGGGCGGGTACGTGCTGGGCGCCCTGGTGTTGTGGCTGTGGTTGCGGTACGGGGTTCGACTCGAGCAGTGGTTCTTCGAGCAGGAGACCATCCACCAGTTGATCTTGATTGTGGCCGTGCCGGCGCTGGCCATGGCCGTCTGGCCGACCGAGGACATGGTTACCGGGGGCGGCACGATGGTCGGACTCGGCGCCGGGCTGGTGCTGGAACGCCGCCTGGTCGGATTCGACGTGGCGGGTACGCTGCTGCAACGAGCGGTCCGGTTTCTGGTGGGGATAGCCGTCCTGGCCGGACTCTGGCTGGGACTCCGGGCGTTGTTCGACGGTCGGGAACCCGCCATCATCTTGAGGCTGGTCCGGTATTCCCTGGTGGGGTTTTGGGGGGTGATCGGTGCCCCTTGGATGTTCGTGAAGCTGGGTCTGGCGCAGCGAGAAGCAGAGTTCCAACCCAAGCCGATCACCTGGTGAGTCTTCGGTTTACGCCAGACCGGCGCGCTGGTTCCGGGCCTGCCAATAGCGGCGCACATACCAGGGCCTGGTATCGGGAGTGTGCCGCTGGACGGCCCCGGTCCAGGCGCGAACCAGCCGATCGGCCTGGTCGAAAGCGTCAGACGGGTCGGGTGGATCGGCCAGCCATGTCCGCTCCACCTCGTCACGCTGGGGAGTGAACAGGGGATAGAGACCGGCCGGGTGCATTACCGCCCGGCGGTGGAGTCGCTCGTGACGCCACCATACGGTCTGCGGATCGTAAGCATCGGTCGGGTCGGGTCCCAGGTCGAGTGGTTGGTCTACCCGAACCGGCTTGAAGAGCGAGGTGCACGGGGCGGCGGTGGCCGTTACCCAATGGCGGGCCGACCCGGGTGACAGCTCCGCTACCCACGAAGCGGTGGTCTGTGATCCGGTCGCAACTCCGCCGCCGTGCATGCACGGAGCAGCCATGGCCCCGTTCAGCAAGGAGTAGTCGGGTTCGATGCCGCCGCCGTGGTCCCTCAGGATGGCCATCAGGTCGCCGGGGTCGGCCGCTCGCCCTGCCCCGGCCTGGGTGTGAGGGGCTGGCGGGTTCGGCACCTGGAAACGCGGGTCTTCAGGAAATCGGAATGCTCATCGGCGAACCCGGAGATGGTCAACCCGTTGGAAATACTGCGGGCGCCACCGCTGACTCGTTCCTGTTCCCACAATGCACCGGCGGTTTCCAGGACGAATGCCTGGCGGGGGTCGGCGATCAGAAAGCTGTTGTGGTAGGTGAAGTTCCGGTCCTCGTGACCGCAACCCCCACCCTGGCCGTGTTGTTCGAGAAGAGAGGTGATGACGCGGACTGCCTCGGCTGCCGTGGCGGCCCGCTCCAGGGCCAGCCGGAGAAGATCCATGCCGGTGAGCCCCGTCCTGGCGTACGGTTGGTCGGTGAAGACGGCTTCATTGCCGATCACCACCCCGTGTTCGTTGGCGCCCATCTCGGCGCCCCACATCCAGAACGGGCGGCTCAGCAACACCGCATGAGTCTCGGGCACCTGCGGGATGCTGATCCGGGTGCACTGCACCGTCGAATCTGCCGGGTGGGCGCGGGGGGGTTGCCACTCCAGCAGCTGCGCCTCGTTGGGGTCGCGGTCGGAGTTCTTGGCGAACATGACCCGTCCCGGCTCGACGACCACCATCGTGTCGCAATGTTTCCGAGCCTACGCTCAGCAAGAAGCATCAGTTGCCGGCGGGAGACGAACGCCTTCATCGTCGCGTAGCCTTGCCGCACAGCTTGGTCTCAGGAATCCGACGAAGTCCGCCGGCACTTCGAAGGAAGCGCACCATCGAGTGCGACGACGGCCGTACCGCTGGTCGAGGTTTCGGAGCGACGGCACGCCCTTTCTCGTCGGGTCTGCCCTTTCAACACTGTCCGGACCGCCTCACCCGGTCGATACGCCGACCGTCGGTATCCGCCGGGCCGAAGGTCGCTCCAGGTAGATCCAATCCGGGGGCGAGCTATCTAACCTCGCGGTGTGGCCATCGAGGAAACCGACCAGCGCTCCAAGGGCGATCAGGATGCCGGGAGGCGCTCCCTGCGGGGGGCCGGCTTGGTTGTTGGGAGTGGATTCCTGGCTGCGACCATCCTCGGGTTCCTGGGCCGCCTTTGGTGGCCGCTCGACCTCGCATCACACTTTCGACCCCACTACGCAGTCGGGTTGGTGGTTGCAGCCGGTCTGTTGGCGGTGGCCCGTTCCTGGTGGCCGTTCGGGGTAGCGGTGGCGGGGGTTCTGGTCAACGCCGCATTGGTCCTTCCCTTTTACCTCGGATCACCGGCCCCGCCTGCCCCCGACTCTCCTACCTTGCGCATCCTCATCTTCAACGTGACCGCGCACAACGAACGAACCGATGAGGTGATCGAGCTTTTCGAGACGAGCGGCGCCGATCTCATCTTCATCTTCGAGGGCGGCCCACAGTGGGAAGAAGCAATTATCCGGTCTGAGCTTTCCTACGATCTCTCGCCGGGCCTACGCACTGCCTTCAGCTTCGGTAATGCGGTCCTGGTCCGGCATGGGCTCGAGGTGGAACTTCGTGGCGTTCGGGTAGGTCCGAACACCCCCCGGGCCCGGGAACTCGACATGGCCATGGGGGAGGTTCCGATCCGTATCCTCGTCGTACACCCCCCGTCACCCACCTCCGGTCGGAAGGCCACTTCCCGAGACGAGCAACTGGCCGGCGTGGTGGAATGGGCCGCCGGCCAGGACCGACCTGTGATCGTGGTAGGCGACCTCAATGTTTCTCCCTGGTCGCATGCCTACCGACCGCTGGCCGATTCCGACTTGGTCAACTCGTTGGAGGGTTTTGGCCCGCAAGCATCATGGCCGGCCGTCCTCGGTCCCTTTGGAGTACCCATCGACCACCTCCTTCACAGCGCTGAGCTGACG
The DNA here is from genome assembly GCA_035282865.1 of Acidimicrobiia bacterium. Lineage (GTDB taxonomy): Bacteria > Actinomycetota > Acidimicrobiia > Spongiisociales > UBA4744 > UBA4744. Next base: position 19,070 of record DATEVB010000119.1, read on the forward strand.
ACGATCGAGCGGGAGGTTGGTCCAAGTCTCGGGTCTGAGCACCGTTCGGTGTTAATCACGTTGGCGAAAGCAGCGGGGTGAGGCGGGGAAGGTCACGCCTGGTAGGTTCCGGCGGTGGTGTCGCCACCCTTCCCCGTCCAGTTGGTGTGGAAGAACTCGCCCCGCGGGCGATCGGTCCGCTCGTAGGTGTGGGCGCCGAAGTAGTCGCGCTGGGCCTGGATCAAGTTGGCGGGCAACCGGCCTGAGCGGTAGGAGTCGTAGAAGGCCAGCGCCGTTGAGTAGGCAGGTACCGGGATGCCGATCCGGACCGCCTGACGGACCACGGCTCGCAGCCCCTTCTCCGACTCGGCTAGAGCTCGCATGAAGAACTGATCGAGCATCAGGTTGGTCAAGCCCGGATCGTTTGTGAAGGCGGACGCGATGTCGTCGAGGAACGCAGCCCGGATGATGCACCCCTCCCGCCACAGCGAAGCAACCCTCCCATAATCCAGATCCCATCCGTACTCGTCGGCGGCGGCTCGCAGCAGCATGAACCCCTGGGCGTAGGAAATGATCTTCGAGGCGTAGACGGCCTGCTGCAGCTTCTCAATCCAGATCGCCCGTTTGTGGGTGGCGATCTCCTGGCGGGTCTCGGGCGGGGTGGCGGGGGCGAGGCCTTCCAGGACATCGCCGCGCGGTCCTGCCAGCCTGCCGGAGGCGGCGATTCGCTCGTCCTTCAAGGCCGAGACGATCCGGGCAAATACGGCTTCGGCGACCAGGGTGGTCGGCATGCCCAAATCCAGGGCGGACATGGCGGTCCACTTCCCGGTCCCTTTCTGACCGGCGGCATCGAGAATCGACTCGACTTGCGGAGATCCCTCCTCATCGCGAAAAGCGAGGATGTCGGCGGTGATGTCAATCAGATACGAGTCCAGCACGCCTTCACCCCACTGCCGGAAGACCTTCGCCATCTCGTCGTGGGATAGGTTGACGCCGTCCTTCAGGAAGTGGTAGGCCTCAGCTATCACCTGCATATCCCCGTATTCGATGCCGTTGTGGACCATCTTCACGTAATGTCCGGCCCCGTCCGGGCCCACCCAGTCGCAGCACGGGGTGCCGTCACCGACCCGGGCGGCAATGGCCTGAAACATGTCCCGCAAGTGCGGCCAGGCGGCCCGGCTACCGCCGGGCATGATCGACGGCCCGTATCGGGCGCCTTCCTCGCCGCCCGAGATTCCCGTCCCCACATAGAGCAGCCCGGCGGCTTCCACCCGGGCGGTGCGCCGGACGGTATCGGTGAACTGCGAGTTACCTCCGTCGATGATGATGTCGCCGACGTCGAGCATCGGCAGCAGCTGGTCGATGACCGCATCGACCGCGGAGCCGGCCTGGACCATGAGCATCACCTTGCGGGGACGCTCGAGCACGGCAACCAGCTCTTCGAGCGAGCCGGTTCCGATGACCCGGGTGGTCCGGGCCGGGCCCGACAGGAAATCATCGACCCTGGAGGTCGTCCGGTTGAACACAGCCACCGTGTAACCGTGATCGTCCATGTTGAGAACCAGGTTCTGGCCCATTACCGCAAGTCCAATGAGGCCGATATGGGCGGTGGCGGTCATGGGGTTCCTCGCAGGCGCTGGGCTATGTCCCGGAGGTTACCTCTGTGGATAATGTGGTCCGCGATCTCCAAGTGAGATATTTCTTGGGTGCTTTAGATCGTGAACCAGGAGCCGATACGACGTAGATGACCGTGTCGCAAGCCCAGGGAGAACGGAGAGACACCGTCTTTGACGGGCGCATCCGGCTGCATGGTGACGCCGCGCCCGAACTCGAGGTGATCGTCGAACTCGACGACCGGTTCTTGATACTCGGGCACAGCAGCGGTGAGCTGGGGCGCTGGGAGAAGGACAGTGTCCAGGTTGCTCCCATCGGGCGTGGCTGGTTCGCGTTTGATATTGAGGAAGAGCAAGTGACCTTCTTACCGCGCCGGCCCGGCCATTTCGCGGCCGCCACCGTCGATCTGGTGCCGGTCGAAGAGACCAAGAAGGGTATGCGACGTAAGGCCCGCGCCAAGAAGCTGAGAGAGGCCGAAGCCCTCACGGCGAATCGCAAGGAACGAAAGCGCCTTCGCCGGGACGAAACATTCCGGGCGACCATCGCTCCGACCGAACCCCCCACCGGCCCCGCCCCTCCGGCCGATCCGGTGGGGCCCGTCGATGAACCGGGTTCCATTCCCCACCCGGTTGAACGAGCCCCGGGGCCGGTCGAGTTGACGCCGGCCCG
>DATEVB010000120.1:0-5669 GCA_035282865.1 Acidimicrobiia bacterium
TCTCGCACCCGCCGGATTCGGTCCAGAGTTTCTTCGTCTCTCGACATCGGGGACAGCAGGGTTCCCCGACGGGTGTCCCATCGTCTCGCCACTCTTTCCGGGGCTTCTCCACTGAGCAGCGAAGCCGCTTGGGCGGCCGCGCCGAGCGCGACGAGTTCCTCGGCCTCAGGAATCTGAACTGGCCGCCCGGACAGCCCCTGCACGACGTTTCTCCAGGTCGATCCTCTCACTCCCCCACCAACCAGGACCAAAGGAGCGTCGACCGCGATTCCAGAGCTGAGGCCGTCGATCACGTCGAGGGCGTCCAGCAGGCTGAGGACCGCTCCCTGGTAGGTGCCGAGCAGGATCTCACCCGGAACGGTGGAATGACGCAGACCGATGATGGAGGCGGCGGCGTGAGGAAGATTCGGGGTTCGTTCCCCGTCGAAAAAGGGCAACACCACCACGTCGGTACGATCGGCAACTTCGTCGCGGTCGAGACCAAGCCAGGTTGCCACCCGTTCTACCGCCGGCGTGCAGTTGAGCGTTGCCGCCAGCGGGAGGAAACGACCGGTGGCATCCGCAAAGCCTGCCACCGTCCCTGAGGGATCCACAATGCGGGATTCGGAAACCATGAATGCGGTTCCTGAGGTCCCCAGGCTGATGACCGGCACCCCCGGTTCCAGTCCCAGACCGACCGCCGCACCAGCATTGTCCCCCGTGCCGGGACCGACCGGAATGCCGGCTGGGACGCCGACAAAGCCGGCCGCTTCACCGGTCACGTTTCCGGCCGCCTCCCTCGGACCGAGCACCACCGGGAGGAGTGCCCGATCGAGTCGAAGGGAAGGGTGGTCGAGAACCTCATCCAGATAGCCCTCCGTCTCCGTCGACCACCACCCCGTTCCCGACGCATCTCCCCGATCGGATGTCCCACGCCCACACAGTCGTTCGGTCAGGAAGTCGTGGGGCAAGCGAATGGCAGCCGTTGCCGCGGCCACTTCAGGTTCCACCCGCCGCAGCCAGGCCCATTTGGTGACGGTGAATGAAGCCACCGGAACGAGACCGACCCGCTTGGCCCACCAGACGGAGCCTCCAAAGGCGTCGATCAGGACGGCGGCATCCGGGGCCGACTCAGTGTCATTCCACAGCTTGGCTGCTCGGAGGGGTCTTCCGCCGTCGTCGAGGACCACCATCCCGTGCTGCTGACCCGCAACGGATATGGCCGCGAGGTCACTTCCCCGACCCGTCACCCCAAGCGCATCGCGTAGGGCGGTCCACCAACCCTCGGGGTCCGATTCCCGCGCCCCGCCCGTCCCCGTGACCTCGTGGGGCGCTCTCCCCAGGGCAACCACCTCGCCCGAGTCGACATCGACGACCAGAGCCTTCGTTGACTGTGTTGAGCAGTCGATTCCGGCAACCAGCGCCAACCCGACTCCTTTCGACCAGCTCCAACGCTAGATCGTTCCCAACCGCCGAGGAATCCCACCCCGGAACCGGTGACTTCAAAGGTTGGATCGCAGCCAGGCGATGTCGGCGGTTTGCTCTTCGGCACCGCCCGGTGTTTCCACGATCACCGTTGCTCCCGCCGCCCGGACGACCTGAATGAGCAGCTCCGGTGGAATCTCACCCTTCCCGAGGTTGGCGTGACGGTCGCGGCGGCTATCGAACGGATCGCGGGAGTCGTTGCAATGCACCAGATCGATCCGGCCGGTGGCCGCCATCACCCGGTCGACGAGACCGTCGAGTTCCTCCCCCGCAGCCCACATGTGGCAGGTGTCGAGACAGAATCCGGGATTGAGGTCGCCGATCTCATCCCACAAACGGGCAATGTCGTCGACCCTCCTGGCCATGGCCGCCTCCCCGCCCGCCGTGTTCTCGATCAGGATCGGCATGTCGGTCTCGAGAGGTTCGAGTGCCTTCCGCCAGCGTTTCGGACCGTCCTCGATCGATCCCTCGTCGGTCACGTGGCCACCGTGCACGATGACGGCCGCGGCGCCAAACGCTTGGGCGGCCTCGAGGGTCTGGGCCAGGATCTTCCGGCTGGGAATACGCACACGGTTATTCGGCGACACCATGTTGATCAGATAGGGGGCGTGCACGTAGATCTGAATGGATGCGGCCTTGAGTTCCTCGGCGTCCGGGCGCGGTTGGGGCTTCTTCCAGGATTGCGGATTCGACGCAAATATCTGCACCACGTCCGCGTCCCGCATCGCAGCTTCCTCCAGCGGATGCGCATTATCGACGTGAGCCCCGATCAGCATCCCGGCACCTCTTCCTACTCCGTACCGGCGGCATCGACCTCAAATGATTGGCGCAGCCGCCACAGCGCGTCGACGATGCGGGCGGCAGACGGCGACCAGCCGGTCGCGTCGATCAGCAATATACCCGGACCGACCCAGCGAGCTCCCCACGGATGATCGGGAAGCCCGGATCGATCGGCAACTTCAATCCGTACCGCCGGACGGGCATCGCCCTCGTCGTCGGCCACCTCGTACTCGACGTCGGTGAGCGCAGACCACGGAATCCGCACGGCGGGTCGGAACGGCGCGGTCACGGCCAGACAAACACCATCCTGATCCGCGACGAACACCCTCTTCGGAAACACCAGCTCCTTGAGTCCCCACAGGACCAGAGTGGCGCCACCGATGATGAACAAGGCGGCAACGATGGTGTCGCGCGGCTCAAAGGCGGGTAGCTCCTCGGTTCCGTAGATCAGATTTCGAAAGCTACCGATCACCTTCCGGGCGAAGAAGAAATCAACCCCGATGAGCGTGAACGGAACGCCGAGGACGGCGAGCAGCCAGACCCTGACCGCCGACTTCTCGAACTCCACCTTCTGCGTCATTCCCCAACTCCAAGATCTTCTGGAGAAAAGAGTGCCTGATATTGGACTCCCGCCCGGGCCACCCGCTCCTGCACGACGCCACCGCTCCGATCTACGAGAGCGACCGCTTGCACGACTCGCAAACCTGAGGCTACCGCCACTTCGATGGCTTCCAACAACGCTCCACCGGTGGTGGTGGTGTCCTCGAGCAGGGCGACGACGTCTCCCGACCTCACCGGCCCAACCAGCCTTCCTCCCACCCCATGGCTCTTGGCGTCTTTGCGGATCGAGAACGACCGCAAGAGTCTTCCGCCCTGAGTAGCGATCACCGCGGTCGCCACCGCGATAGGGTCGGCGCCCATGGTCATCCCCCCTATGGCCTGGACCCGACGGTCGAGCACCTCGAGGACGGCACCGGCCACTGCTAATGCACCGGCTCCATCAAAGGTCGTCTGACGGGCATCGAGGTACCAGGAGGTGACCTCCCCCGACCGCAACTCGAACGGACCGTCGGTGCGCAAGGAATGGTCACGAAGGTGCTCGAACAAAGCTTGCCGATTTTCCGAGAAATCCCTCAAGTTCTTCCGACCCCGATCCGATAAAGGGGGTGGTTAGCCCACCTCCCGTGTTAGCCCGACCATAGCGACCGCCTTCCCCCAAGGGCGGTCGCTTCAGTTGATGACCTCTCTCACACGCGGTACAGGTGAACGGATCGGGTATTCGGCCTCACTACCGGCCTGAAAGATCCGGGTGACATCCGGACATGCGAGAGTATGAACGGAGTAATGACAAGGGGGTCGAGCTTGGTGGGGACTGTCTCCGCCTCCCGGGACGGCACGGGATTCCAGCGGGCATTTGACGAGCACTACCGGGACATACTGGCGTACGCCACGCGGCGCTCGCTTGCCGCCGACGCAGAGGACGTAGCCGCCGAGACGTTCACCATCGCCTGGCGCAAGTGGGCCTCGGTGCCTCCGGTTGCCGTTCGTCCCTGGCTGTTCGGTATCGCCCGTAAGGTGCTCGCCAACAGCAACCGGGGCCTCCACCGCCGGGATCGCCTGTCGGCCAAGATGGCGTCTCTCAGCGAGAGATCCACCATCGACCGCTCGTACGGTGAGCACGCCGACGTGGATCAGGCGATGGCCATGCTTCGTTTCTCCGATCAAGAGATCATCCGACTCCACTGCTGGGAGGATCTCTCCGCATCGGAGATCGCCGTCGTCCTCGGATGTACCGCCAACGCAGCCAGCATCCGTCTTCACCGCGCCAAGCACTGTCTCGGACAGGCTCTGGCTACTACATCCGGAGGTCAATCATGAGCACCAACGATCCCTTCGATCGGGTACGGAAGTCCAATCCCATCGACCCTGAGACTTTGCCCGGAACTCCCCTCGGGATGGCAAACAGCATCATGGCGGAACGGAAACCACGCCGGTTCCACATCACGGGCCCGGCACGGGGCGTGGCCTCGATGGCGTTCGTACTGCTCGTCGGGGCTCTCGTCACCACCATCATGCTCGGCGGATCCGACAACCCGGCAGTGACCCAGGATCCCACCACCGCCGTGGACGATTCGACCGTTACGACCACCACCAAACCGGGGTCGACCACCACGACTGCGGCATCGGGAGAGGATGGGGTAATCGCAGGCGGCCCAGCACCCTGGTCGGCCCTCCCCCTCCCCCAATCTGCCCTACCACAGCATCTCATCGAAGACTGGGCAGCCGCGGACAACCAGACGTGGTGCGCGGTGCTGTACCCGGCGGATCCAACGGCCCTGAGCGCCAACGGAACCAGTCGGTCCGCCGACTTCAGTGGCGGATGGGCGGTCGCCTGGGACCTTCCCGATGGACCTGGTCGCGACACCTCGGGGGCCTACTGCGCCAACTGTGGTCGGGGTGCCTACGGGGTCGCCGGGCCGGATCTCACCGGCGCCACCGACGACGTGGGCGTCTGGCCCGACCGAATCACATGGGACGACGGTAGCCGGGCGGGCTACGGCCTGGAAGGCTTGGATCAATCGGGCTCCGGAGCTCCTGTGCTGAGCTACCTGTTGGTCGACGGTCAGGGTTGTCTCTACAACGTCTGGTCGTTCCTGGGCGAGGAGCACCTCTTGACGTTGCTCGACTCGTTGCGGTTCGTTGAGGGGATGCAGCCGAACCCGTCCAATTGATCGACCGCGCCAACCCGGCTGCCCGTGAGTCGGGCGAGGCCCCTGGAAGCAGCCCGGGCTCGCTGCCTCGGCGGTCCTCCCGGTGTTCCTAGAGGAAGCTCCGGTATGTCGAAGATTGGACGGCAGGTCGCAACCGGCCGGAGCCCGAGTCGACGAGGAGCAGAGCCACTCCCCCGACCTCACCGCCCGATGCCTCAAGGCCCGTATTTCCGGGGGGGTGCCGCCCATTGAGATGTTGGCACGCACCGCCGGACTAGGTTCATCCCATGAGCAATCAACCTCATCCACAACATGTGGTCAACAATTGGCGCAGATCGGACCTGCCCTTCTTGGAGAAGCTGGCGCTGGTAGCCAAGAACAGCGCCATCAAACTCAAGAACCGTTCGAATTGCTGCGGGAACCACGGCCAGCCAGGCTGTTGACGAGGTCCTGATGCGCCCGGTCCGGGCGCAACGCAAGGGCACGAACACGAACACTGAACAAGTCGCATGCCGGGCCAGGCGTCTACTTGCCGAACCGGCGATTCCGACGAGTGAAATCACGCAGGGCGCGAAGAAAGTCGACGCGCCGGAAGGCCGGCCAGTAAACGTCGACAAAGGCAAACTCCGAATAGGCCGACTGCCAGAGGAGAAAACCCGACAGGCGAGACTCTCCACTCGTACGTATCACGAGGTCGGGATCGGGAAGGTCCGC
>DATEVB010000121.1:0-6489 GCA_035282865.1 Acidimicrobiia bacterium
TTGATCCTCGATGTGATGTTGCCCTCGAAGGATGGCTTCAGCGTGCTGCAGGAGCTTCGGAAGACCAGCTCCGTTCCGGTCATCCTGTTGACCGCTCGTGCCGAGGAGACCGACCGGGTGCTGGGGCTCGAACTGGGTGCCGACGACTATGTGGTGAAGCCGTTCTCGCCTCGTGAGCTCTCCGCCCGGGTCCGTTCGGTGCTGCGCCGATCCAACCCTGGCGAGCCCGGAACCCGGCTCGAGTTCGACGGTCTGACGATCGACCCGAAGATTCGAGAGGTCAGGGTCGGCGAGAAGGTTGTTGACCTGACCCCCAAAGAGTTCGATGTGCTCGCCTTTCTGGCCTCGCACCCACGCCAGGTGTTCTCGCGCGGCCAGCTGCTCCAGCAGGTCTGGGACTCCTCGGCGGAGTGGCAAGATCCCGCCACCGTGACTGTCCACATGCGCCGCCTGCGAACCAAGCTCGAGCTCGATCCACGAGACCCCCGCTGGTTGTTGACCGTGTGGGGGGTTGGCTACCGGTTCGAACCATGAGGTTCGTCCTCGTGCTCATTGCTGCGGTGGTGGCGGCGCTGGCCGTCACCGAGTTGACGATGCAACCATCTGCTGAGGATCGCGCCGCCCTGTTGGTGATCTTCGGGGCCATTGCCGGGGCCACCGGTCTGGCGGGCTGGTGGTTGCCGAGGATTACGAACAGGTTTCGCACCCTGCGGTATACCGTGCTGTTGGTTTCGATGGCCGCGGTGGCTGTAGTGGCCGTCGCGGTTGCGGTCTCGGCTCAGTTGATGTTCCTGTCGTCGCACGATCTGCGATTGGTGGTCGTCGCCGTCGGGCTGGGGGTGGTGCTCGGGGCGCTGCTGGCCGCCACGATTTCGCGTCCCCTGGCCGAAGATCTCGGGCGACTGGCCGGCACCGCCCGGCGGGTCGGCCAAGGAGACCTGTCGGTGCGAGCCGGGCTGGATCGTCCCGACGAGGTGGGAACCGTTGCCGTGGCAATGGACGGCATGATCGATGCCTTGCGGGCCGCGGCAGCCGAACGCGACCATGTCGAGACGGCCCGACGGGCCTTTCTGGCCGCGGTGGGCCATGATCTCCGCACTCCCCTGACCTCGATACAAGCGGCCATCGAGGCCCTGCAGGACGGCGTCACCGACGATCCTGATCGGTATCTACGGTCGATGCTCACCGACCTCGACCTCCTGTCCGGTCTTGTTGAGGACCTCTTTCTCCTGGCTCAGATCGAGGCCGGGAAGCTGGAGGTGCGCGCCGAACCGGTCGACCTGGCCGATCTGGCCGACGAAGCGGTCGAGGCCATGGCACCGGTAGCGCGCCGGCGAGGAGTGGAGATCGACATTGATGCCGACCATCACATCATGGTCTTGGCAGGCGAGCGCGAACTGGGGAGGCTGATTCGGAACCTCCTCGACAATGCCATCCGGCATGCACCCGATGCATCGCACGTGCGGGTCGAGGTCGGGAGCGGTGGACCGGACGCCACCGTCAGGATCATCGATCAGGGTCCCGGGTTTCCCGACGACCTCGATGTGTTCGCGAGCTTCGCCAAGGGCGACGCGGCTCGTACACGGTCACACGGTGGAGCGGGCCTCGGGATGGCGATTGCCAAGGGTCTGGTGGAAGCACACGGTGGGTCGATCACCATAGAACCCGGTCCGGGCGGCCGGGTGGCTTTCCGGTTACCCGCACTCGAGGCGCTCCCGCCCGTCGGTCCAGCGGAGGAGACCCCTTTGGGAACCCGGTGATCGGATGCCCGTCCTACGGGCATGAAGGGGCGGACCCGGCGATCACGCGACGAGAACAGCACCACTGCTGTGACCGGCGCTCACATACCCTTGAAGGTTTGTGCGGGATCCAACTGCCGGGTCTTCTACCATCTCGGGATGCGTACGACTCCCTCGTTCCGGCATGGCCTTCGAGATGGGCTTCCCGTATTCCTGGCGGTGGCAGTGTTCGGGGTTGCCTTTGGAGTGCTGGCGATTCAGGCTGGTCTTGCACCCTGGCTGGCGATCATCTCTTCGGTCGTCATCGTATCCGGAGCAGCCCAGTTCGCCCTGGTCGGTTTGATAGCGGCCGGTCCGGGGCCGGTGCTGGTGGCTACCACCGGCTTGGCGCTTCGCCATTTACCGATGTCGGCGAAGCTGGCGGATCTCATTGGGGATCGTTCCCTCCCAACCAGGGTGGGCCTCGCCTGGGTTCTCACCGACGAGACCTTCGGCCTGACCTTGCGTGCCTCTCAGACCGGGGTTCCCGATCTGGTGACCTACAAGGCGGCCGCGGACGTGATGCTCTACTCAGCCTGGGTATCAGGAACCGCTCTCGGGGCCTTCGTGGGGAGAGCCATCGAACCGGCCGCCCTGGGGATCGACGTACTCTTCGCCCTTCTGTTCCTCGGGTTGGCGGCCCCGCTGATCCGCCATCGTCGCGACTGGCTGGTAGCCGGCCTGGCGGTGGCGGCCGCACTGCTTGCCACCGTGGTACTTCCGGATGCATGGCAGATCACCGGAGCAGCGACAACGGCCGCGCTCATCGGGACGGCCGTCGGTGACTGATCTGGTGTTGATCGTGCTGGTAGCGACCGTCACCTTTGCCAGCCGGGTGGTGTTCCTGGCCCGCCGGCGGCGGGTACCCGACGGGCTGATGGGCCGGTTTCTCGAAGTGTTTCCCCTGGCGTTGTTCGTGGCGCTGGCCACCAGTGGACTGGCCGCGCCGGAGGGTTCCCTGGCCGTGAGCCCGGCCCTCGGCGGTGCTGTCGGTGGCGTTGTCGGCGCCGTGGCGACCCGCCGGTCCTTGATAGGAACCATCCTGATCGGGGCGGCGGCCTACTGGCTGACTCGCTACCTGGCGGGTTGAGGGTTCGGACCGGACCCGGGCCCTCTTGGCGCCGGCCGAGTCGGGAGGCCGCTGAACGCCATGCGCCACAACTCTCGACGTTCTCCCTGTGACCTAAGCCCCGGCCAGATAGGCAACGATGCGGCCGTTTTCAGCCGCCCCGTCGGCGATGAACTCGAGCACGAAGTCACGTGCTTCCTCATCGAGGTATTGCACCGGAGGACTCTTCATGAAGTATGCGGAAGGCCCGGGCAGCGGTCCGCTCATGCCCCGGTCTCTGGCGATCTTCACCGCCCGAATAGCGTCGATGACCACCCCTGCCGAATTCGGTGAATCCCACACCTCCAGCTTCAGCTCGAGATTGAGCGGGACGCCACCGAAGGATCTCCCCTCCAGCCGGATGTAAGCCCACTTGCGGTCTGACAACCATGGGACGAAATCGGATGGTCCGATATGCACGTTGCCGTCCCCCAGGTCGTAGGGAATCTGTGAGGTGACCGCCTTCGTCTTGGAGATCTTCTTTGATTCGAGGCGGTCCCGTTCCAGCATGTTCTTGAAGTCCATGTTGCCGCCCACGTTGAGCTGCATCGTTCGTTCCAGATCCACGCCCCGCTCTTCGAACAGCCGGGCCAGCGCCCGATGGACGATGGTTGCTCCGACCTGCGACTTGATGTCATCGCCGATGATGGGGATCCCCGCGGCATGGAATCTCGTTGCCCACGATCGGTCGGAGGCGACGAACACCGGTATGCAATTGACGAAACCCACTCCCGCTTCCAGTGCGGCTTCGGCGTAGAAGCGGGTCGCCTGTTCCGAACCGACCGGCAGGTAGTTGACGAGCACGTCCACCCGAGCCTCACGCAAGGCGGCGACTACGTCGACTGGTTCGGTCATAGATTCTTCAATGGAGTCCCGGTAGTAGGACCCGAGACCGTCGAGCGTTGGTCCGCGCAGGACCTCCGTCCCGAGATCGCCCACCTCCGCGAACCGCACGGTGTTGGTCGTGCTTGCCCACATTGCCTTCGAGACATCCAGCCCGACCTTGGCCGCGTCCACATCGAAGGCGGTAACGAAGCGCAGATCGCCTACGTGGTAGTCGCCCATCTGCACGTTCATGAGCCCCGGTATCGAGTCATCGGGCCTGACTTCCCCGTAGTAGTCGACCCCCTGCACAAGCGAGTTGGCGCAGTTGCCGACCCCTACGATGGCCACGCGAATATCGCTCAAGGGCTTCAGGTCCTTTCCGGCGGGTTGATCGGTCCGGCCAGCGTCTTGCGGTGGCGGGTATCGACCTCTGGAGTAGGTATCTTGCCCAAACGCCGGGATTACGTCCACTCGCTTTGACCTGAGCAGCGATACGCTCGACAATCCGCGCCACACTCAGAAAGGATCTCGTTCCATGGCCGGCACATTGGTCACCATCCATTCCATCTGGCGCTGGCTCGTCCTGGTGGGGCTCGTCGTTGCTCTGGCGTATGGGTTCTCCCGTCGATCGGGCGCCGCTCCCCTCGAGAAGGGCACCGCCCGGCCGTTCACCCTCGCTTTGATCATGCTGGATATCCAGGTGCTGATCGGCATCCTGGTGTGGATCACCGGCCGCGGTTGGGAGTTCGATGTCTTCCGTGCCTGGATCCATCCGGCCGGCATGCTCATTGCGCTCGGGGTCGGGCACGCGGTGGTCGGTCGAGCGACCAGGTCGGGAGGGACCGGCGCCTACCGGACGGCGGCCTTCGGCATCCTGGCAACGCTGGCCATCGTGGCAGCAGCGATTCCCGAGGATGCATGGTTCTGAGACGAGTGGCCCTGGCCGGGTTGACGGTGTTGGTGCTGAGCGCCTGCGCCAGCTCACATGGCCCTTGGACCGATCCCAGCGGCAATCTCGCTGCGTCCGGGATCATTCTCGAATACGACGGGTTCAACCGGTGCGGAACACAGGGCGTCGTTTTCATCGCATATGCCGGCCGGACCTACGCCAGGGACCCGACCGGCGCTCTGGGCGCTCTCGCAGGTCGCAGCGGTGCATTGACCTTCAGCGATCGGGCGGAGCTTCCTTCTGATGCGGTCGCCAGCGGGTACCGGCACAGCATCCGAGAAGTCTGGATCGCCGAGTCGGAAGTCGACGACTACCTCTACCTCGTCTACGACGATCAGCGGGTGGAGCGCTGGCCGCGGGCGGAAATTCCCTGCGAGTAGAGGATTCCGGCGTCGTCGACCCACCAATAGGGCGGGTGTTTCCGGGAGGCCGAATTCGGGTTCTCACTCCTCGTAGTCGATCAAGACCATCAAGGAGCCGCGGTACACGCCTCCGTCGACGTTGGTGCCGGCGATGACGGCCGTGAACGGCTGGAGTGCGACCCGCACATCACCCTCCGCTCCAAACACGTCGACCATCCCGGCCACGTCGGCGAAGAACGAAACCGCGTAATCCTCGCCGGGCAGAGCGTCCACGGCGGCCGCATAGTTTGGATTGACCGTCAGGTTTGGTCCACCGGCGCCGATCCTGGCCAGGTCGTTGCTGCTTGTGCCGATCACGAAGCGCTGGTCGGTGACTCCGAAGGCCACCACCTCTTCCCCGGCATCGTCGTAGACGTAGATCTCGTTCCCGGCCACGCTGGTGGTCGAAACCACGATGCCCTCTTCGGCCAGCATTTCATTCAGGATCGTGAGGGAGGCGCGCAACGGACCCGGCGATGAAGTGCCGACCAACCCGACCAGGCCGACCGGGTAACCGGTTTCGGCCTCGAGGAGGCCATCTTCGGATCGCAGCAGGGCGACGCCGAGGGCGCCGTCCAGATACGCCACGAAGTCGTCGATGGGGTGAAAGCCGAGTTCCTCAGCGAAGGCATCGAGATCCTCCTCGTATCCCGGCTGCAAGCCAACGATCGAGGCCGCAACAGATGACCAGAGCCCGGCTGGACTCCCGTACTCGAAGAAGGCCAGCGTGTCCGTTGGCAGCAACGGTGGAACGGATCCCGTGCCGAGGAGTTCCGCGTAGTAGTCGGGGACCCGCCCTTCCTCGAACAAGACGACCGCATCGAAGGCAACCCCCGCCTCGGTGACGGTGACCGCCAGGGAGGCTCCCTTCCAGCCGTCCAACAAGCCCTGAGCCAGCTCGGCATCCGGCGACATTTCCCCACCCGTGGTGAGCAGGTCCTCATAGACGACACGGTAGAAGCCGGCATTGATCCAGCCGGTGAACAGGCGCGATCCCGGAAGGGATGCGGTGGCTTCCGTGAATCCCGGGTTGTCGGCCAACGAGGTTCCGTTCTGAGCATCGATGCCACGCTGCACGGCCCCGGTGGTGCCGGCCAGCAGCGTCCCGTCAGACACGGCCATGGCCACATCCGCGCCTTCAACTGCCCATCCCAAGAGGTCGACATCGCGGTACGTGGTTGGTGCGAGAACGATGCCCTCGGCGGCGGCGGACGCCTGTAAGGTCTCCAGGAACTCCCGCGCTTCGTCATCGCTTCTCACTTCGACTGCCACCAGGACATCGGGGGTCGATGTGTAGTCCATCGGATCCCAGTTGCCGCCGAGAACTCCCACTCCGACCGTGCGGCCGATCCAGGGTCGGATGTCGTTGCTGAAATCGAATCCTGCTGAAGCCCGCAGCGCGTCGTCGAGATCAGCGATCAGATCGTC
>DATEVB010000122.1:0-2380 GCA_035282865.1 Acidimicrobiia bacterium
CCGGTGGATCACCCACCTCGACGACGAGATCACCAACCACGAAAAGGCCCTGACCACCGTCGTTGATCAAGCCGCCCCCCAGCTCGTCGTTGAGGTCGGGATCGGTCCCATCACCGCCGCCGCGTTTTACATTGCGTGGACATACACAACCCCACATGTTGGTGCCGGTTCCGTGTTTCTCCTCGAGGCCGTGCTGAGTGCGATCTTCGTGATGGTGATTCTCCAGTCGACGAAGAAATGGCCAAGGGAAGTACCGATCGCGATACCGCTGACGCTGATGGCGATTCATTTCGCAGCCGTTCCCCTGACGGGAGCGTCGGTGAACCCTGCCCGCACGCTGGGCCCCGGCATCATTGGTGGGTCCGCCCCTGATCTGTGGGTCTATCCCATTGCCCCGCCGGTCGGTGCTGGCGTCGCTTGGCTGCTGTACCGCCTATTCCACGCCCAAGAAGCCGCAGCCCCTGATCCAAACGAGCGATCCTGATCGAACGAGGCCGGCTACCCAACCGGTCGGTAACTTCCGGTGCCGGCCGCCATCGACGACCAGACGCATTCAGTCCCGTCTCTCGTTGACGGACAAGGTCAACGCGCCGCTGGAACGTGGATGGGGGTTCTGGGTAGGCCGAGTCTTCGATCACGGCCGGCAACTTTGCCGTCGTCGGCGCCTGGTCACTACCGAGCTGACTGGCCTCACCGATTTGATCTTGCACTATCACCTCCGCATTCTGGTCTTGACTCGATCGTTGGCTGCGGCCATACTTGCGCCACTTGATAGCGCTCATCTAGAGCGGTGGAGGGACAGGCCCTGTGAAACCGCGGCAACCGATTAGTTCGGTGCCAATGCCTGATCGATGAGATGCCTATGGCGGTCCTCCGCCTCGGGCGCTCGCATGAGCGCGTTGAGACGATGACATAGGAGGCCTAGCCATGCGACAAGAAACAGATCGAACCCCCGGGTCGGTCCGGTGCATGTGTTGTCGACGCTCTCGGGTGGCATGCCCGAGCGTTCGACGCTCGTAGATCACCGCCCCCACCCGAGAGCCCCACTTCGCCCACGGCGGTGCTTTCGACGTACCCGCATTCAACGGAAGGAACGCCCCAAATGACCATCACATATCTCAACGAGGTCGACCTCCCCACGGTGGACGCCCTGATTGAGTCGATCCGGGGAGACCCAGACAAAGCACAGACCACCTGGAAATCAGAAGTCGCCTGGGAAGGCGCCTTGCGGACCGCGGCCCGCTCCCGTGACTTCGAGCCGGTCGCATTCGACGAGCCCCCGACCCTGGGTGGCACCAACACCGCTCCCAACCCCGTTGAGCAGATCCTCGGGGCCCTCGGATCCTGCCTCGTCATCGGCTACGCGGCCAACGCCAGCGCATCCGGCATCGAGTTGAAGGGCCTGAGGATCGAGCTCGAAGGCGATCTCGACCTCCACACCTTCCTCGGCCTCGGTGACGGCAACGCCGGGTTCTCTGCGATCCAGGCCACTGTCTATATCGAATCCGATGCGGACGACCAGGCCATCGAGGCTGTGCACCGCAAGGTGGTCTCGACCTCCCCGGTCGGACACACCCTGTCCAGGTCGGTCCCGGTCGGTGTCGACCTCGCCTGACCATTTCCGAGAACAAGGAGAAACATCATGAGTGAATACCGTTTCGAGACCCTCCAGGTCCATGCGGGCCAGGAACCGGCCCCGGGTACCAATGCCCGGGCCGTGCCCATCTACCAGACAACCAGCTACACGTTCAACGATACGGCTCATGCCGCCCGTCTCTTCGGGTTGGAGGAGTTCGGGAACATCTACACCCGGATCATGAACCCCACCACCGACGTCTTCGAGAAGCGGGTGGCGGCGTTGGAAGGCGGACTGGCGGCTGTGGCCACCTCGTCGGGACAGGCGGCACAACTGCTCACCTTCACCACTCTGTTGGAGACGGGCGACCACTTCGTGTCGACCTCGTATCTGTACGGAGGGACCTACAACCAGTTCAAGGTTGCGTTCCCCCGTCTCGGGTTCCAGGTCAGCTTCGTTGATGGTGACGACCCGGCCGACTTCGAGAAGGCGATCAACGACAAGACGAAGGCCCTGTACGTTGAGACCCTCGGCAACCCGAAGTACAACATCCCTGACTTCGAGGCGCTGGCCGAGGTGGCCCATCGCAACAGGATCCCCTTGGTGGTGGACAACACCTTCGGCGCTGCCGGATATCTGGCGCGGCCCTTCGACTTCGGTGCGGATATCGTGGTCCATTCGGCGACCAAATGGATCGGCGGTCACGGGACCTCGATCGGTGGGGTCATCGTCGACTCTGGCAACTTCGACTGGCGAAACGGGAAGTTCCCGATCTTCACCGAGCCGGCTCCCGGGTATCACGGT
>DATEVB010000123.1:0-7090 GCA_035282865.1 Acidimicrobiia bacterium
CCGACGCAGATGGAAACGTTTCTCGGCCCACAGCACGACCGGGATGACAACCACCAGGTTCCATAGGCTCTCGTAGAGGAACACGGGATGGAAGGTGGCGGAGTCGGCGAACTCCGCCGGCCGGAATCGGTCGGCGATCTCCACCGCCCAAGGAAGGTCGGAGGGTGTGCCAAACAGCTCCTGATTGAAATAGTTGCCCCATCTTCCAACTGCCTGCGCCAGGGGAATTCCGATCGCTGCCGCGTCGAGCATGGTCGGCACATCGCCCTTGTTCCGATATACGAGCCACACACCGACGATCACCCCGGCGGTCAGCCCACCGTAGAGCGCCAGACCACCCTCCCAGATGGCGAAGAGGCGCCAGAATCCTCGATCGGTGATCTCGGCAAACCGTGGTGCCACGTAGGCGATTCGGGCTCCCAGCACGCCCGCAACGACCGCCCACACCAAGAGCCTCTCGGCAATCGTGGTGTCGCCGCCCATTCGTCCGTACCGGCGGGTCGTCACGATGATTGCAGCCACAACGCCCAGACCGATCATCAACCCGTAGAAGTGAACATCCAGAGGGCCGATCTCGATGATGTTGGTGGGAGGCGAGGGAATCGATGCGAATGGCATTTCCGGACAACGGTAATCGAGATGACGGATTGAGCGGGAGAAGATGTAATCAGACCGGGCCGGCCGGTCTCTGCAGCTGGTTGGCGGTTTGGCGGGCCTCGACTTCGAGTGGGATGGCCCGGTAGGCGTCTTGGTGGGACAGACCGGTCAGCCGACCCCCGCAGTAACCGGCCAGGTAGCGCCACAGGAACCGCACCAAGCCAAGCCGCGACCATTGGTGGACGTGGACCAGCTCGTGGAGGATGAGCCGACCGAGATCGGCCGGATCGGCATTGAGCGTGTCGGCCCGGATGTAGATACTGGTTCGCAGCGTCATGGCCGAAACCGATCTGCCCCAGAGCCGGGTAAGCCAGATCGGGGCCGGCCTGATGACGACCCGCTCTAGATGCAAACCCGGGAGCGCCGATGACACCCGCACCGGAGAGATGCCGGAGGCGGTGAGCAGCGTCGCCGGGTTCACGCCACCACGATGTTGACGAGCTTCGGCGGACGGGCGATGACCTTGCGCACCGACTTGCCTTCGGTCCATGATTGGACTCGCTCGGCGGCCATTGCCGCCTCGACGGCGTTTTCGTCGCTGATGTCCGCAGGAACCTCAACACGATCCCGCACCTTGCCGTTGACCTGCACCACCATGGTGACCGTTTCATCGACCAACAGGCCCGGATCCCACTCCGGCCACGACTGCACGTGGACGCTCCCATCGTGTCCCAAACGCTGCCACAGCTCCTCGGTCAGGTGCGGGGCAATCGGAGCGAGCAGCGTGAGAAGGGCTTCGATCGCCTCGACCCAGGCTTCCCGGGCCACCTCGCCGTCGTGCAGGGCTTCGTTCAGCGTGTTGCGCAGCTTCATGAGCGCGGCGATGGCCGTATTCCACTTGAACGCCACCATGTCGTGGTCGACCTTTCGGATCGTCTGATGCACGGCACGTCGAAGCGCCCGGGAGGCTCTTGCTGCGACTTCCGGCGTCACGTCTCCCCCAGACTCGTATCGGGCTGTTCCCAACTTCCACACGTCCTGGATGAACCGGAAGGAACCGAGTATGCCCTTGCTGTCCCACGGGCCGCCTTTCTCCCAATCGAACGCAAACATCAGGTACGTCCTGACCGTGTCCGCTCCATAACTCTCGACCAGCTCGTCGGGATTGACGGTGTTGCCCTTGGACTTCGACATCCGCTCAACCTCGAGGTGATGACGCAACTGCGACACGTCGTTGTCACCGGGCACCGATGGAATCTCGATCGTCGCCGTCTCGGGTACCTCGACGGTGATGATTGCCGCCTCGGCCTCGACTTGCAGGAGATTCTCGGTCCGTCGCTTCAGCTCACCCACGATCATCCCGGCGCCCAATTCGGCGTTTTGGTCGACTCGCACCGAGGTCGCCACGACCCGGTTCCCGTCTCGACGGCCTTCAATCACCAACCGGTGACCGCGCCGCTCTTCGCCGAGGATCTGGCCCTGGTTGCGCAGCACAAGGAAAGGTTCATCGAAGAGCCCGGAAGGATCCCGGTCGTGGCTTTTCATCACTTCGGCCGTGCGGTCGAAAACGCCGATGTCGCGCATCGCCTTGACGAAGAACCGGGAGTACAAGAGGTGCATGACCGCGTGCTCAGCGCCCCCCGTATATACATCAACTGGGAGCCAGTAGGCGGCCTCTTCCGGATCGAACGGGGCTTCAGCGAAGTGTGGGGACAGGTAGCGGAACCAGTACCAGGAAGAACACATGAAGGTATCCATCGTGTCGGTTTCGCGGCGCGCCGGGGCTCCCCTCGAGTCGGTCGCCTCGACGAAGGCCGGCGTGGTCGTCAAAGGGCTGCGTCCCTCAAACTCGACGCCTTCCGGAAGTATGACCGGCAACGCGTCGTCGGGGACCGGTTCGACGCTCCCATCGGCCCGGTGCAGCATGGGTATGGGCGCTCCCCAGTAGCGCTGCCGCGAGATGAGCCAATCCCGCAGGCGGTAGTTGATCGCTTCGGACCCCACCCCCTTTTCTTCCAGCCAATCGATCGTTGCAGCGATCGACGGGTTGGCCCGTCCCTTGGCGTCGGTTGTTTCGATCCCGTCGATCGGCCCGCTGTTGACCATGGCTCCGGACCCGACGTACGCCTCCACCATGGTGTCGCCGGACAACGGCTCGCCGTCGGCCGGATGGATCACCGGGGCAATCACGAGTCCAAACTGGCGGGCGAAATCGAAGTCGCGCCGGTCGTGGGCGGGCACCGCCATGATCGCCCCCGTTCCGTAGGACAGCAGGACGTAGTCTGCGATCCACACGGGGATGCGTTCCTGGTTGACCGGATTGATGGCGTACCCACCGGTGAACACCCCGGTCTTCTCGCGCTCGGTTTCCATCCGTTCCAGCTCCGAACGCCCTGCCGCGATCGCTCGGTAATCGTCGACGGCCTGGCGATGCTCTTCGGTGGTCAGCGAGTCGACCAGCGGATGCTCCGGGGCAAGCACCATGAACGTGGCTCCCCACAGAGTGTCGGGGCGAGTGGTGAACACAACGATCTCGTCGCCGTGCTCGGTGACGAACGAGACCTCGGCTCCTTCCGATCGCCCGATCCAGTTGGTCTGCATAGTCTTGATGGGTTCCGGCCAGTCGACACGCCCGAACTCCAACAACTCGTCGGCATACTTCGTGATGGCGAAGAACCATTGCTCCATCATCCTCTGGACGACCGGTTGGCCGGTACGCTCGTCCCTGCCATCGATGACTTGCTCGTTGGCCAGCACCGTCTGCAACGTCTCCGACCAGTTGACCATCGCCTTGTCGCGATATGCGATGCCGTGCTCGTACATCTTCTTGAAGAGCCATTCCGTCCAGTGGTAGTAGGACGGCTCGCAGCTCACAGCCTCACGTTCCCAATCGAACATGGCCCCCATGGAGCGAAGTTGGGCCCGCATTCGATCGATGTTCTCGTAGGTCCACTTGGCCGGGTGGACGTTGCGCTGCACTGCGGCGTTTTCCGCCGGAAGCCCGAACGCGTCGAAACCCATCGGAAACAGGACGTTGTATCCCTTCATGCGCATGACCCGGGCCCGGGCATCGGATGGGGTCATCGCATACCAGTGGCCGATGTGCAGATCGCCGGACGGATATGGCAACATGGTGAGTGCGTAGTGCTTGGGCCTCGCCCAGTCGACCTGCGACCGGTAGAGACCATCAGCCTCCCACCGATCCTGCCACTTCCGCTCGATCCCCGTGAAGTCGTAACTCGCCACTTCGTGCCTCCTGGAACGCCGCAGCGTACCAGCGGGGTGGCGCCAGTCAGCGCGTCAATAACCCGGCGGGTGAGCGGTAAAGTGTTGGCCGGCGACGGCTAGGAACCCATGACCACCCACATTCGCGGCGCGTGTTACGGATTCGACGTCTCGTCTGAGCTACCGCTGTCCTTCCTTCGGACCAGCACTGGTACCGGCACACCCATGAGCATCCTCGGCGGACCGGCGCCCGCGGAAGACGGGACACTGATTCAGGAGTGGAACGTCGGCCGGGAAGACAGGCTGGCCACACGCTTGTTCGAAACGGCCCTCGGTCGCTACCTGGTCCGAATCGGTAATGACGACTCGATGGAAGTGCTCACCCAACCGCCCGGTATCGTGGTCCACCCAGGGACGATGGATGAGATCGACCGGGAGTCGATGATCTGGGGCACTCCGGCCGCGGTGAGCATGGCGCATCAAGGCCGTTTGCCGTTCCATGCCGGCTCGGTAGACGTTGACGGTCAAGGAATGGTCCTCGCAGCCACAGGGTCGTACGGCAAGACCACCCTGGCTGGAGCGTTTCACGCCGCCGGGTACCGTTTGCTGGCCGACGACTTGAGCTGTGCAGTGGCAGATCCAGTTCCGGCGCTGCTCCCCGGCCCGGCGGTTATTCGGGCCCGTCCCGACGTGGTGGCAGGGTTTTCTTTCGAGCGCACCTCACCCGCTCTCACTACACCGGTCCGAACTCACTTCGTACTCGATCCAACTACCTGTGGTAGCGGTGATCCCGTCCCGCTGCGGGCCATCGTCTTCTTGCGCATCTCAGACGGACCGATCGTGCTCGAGCAGGCACCCGTCACCGATGCGGTGCGGGATCTCTTCGGATTGAGCTACCGGCTACCGACCGATGAGGGTCAGACCCGGGCATTCGAGTTAGCCGCCCGGTTTGCGGGAACAGTTCCCGTGTGGAACCTTAAACGACCACTCACCCTGGAGTCGCTGCCGTCGATCATCGAGGAACTCGTCGACACGTGTCTCGATTGAGCCGCGGTGGGATCACTCCTTCGAGAGTGTGAGCAGATCCCGTTGGACCATATCCTCGACAAAGGCTTCGACATCCGCCTCGAGCCCGGCGGGAGTTTCGGTCAGTTTGGAGCGGACCCCTTCAACGAGGTCACCGAGGGTCGACCCATCGCCGATCAGGGTCCAGATCAACGTCCCGATCACATTGAGACCGTGATATGCGCCCGAATCGAGATGCAGGAGCACTCCGCCCTCGTCTGAGGCCAGCTCGCGGAAGACGGCCCGCTCGTTTCGCCGAACGACTGGATCCAACTGCACCGTTCCTCCTTGCCCCGGCGAACTCCACCGAGAGGTGACTGTTCCTGACAACGTAGCAGTGGCCCGAGCAGCCACCACGGATAATGGTAGATACTCGGACCACTCCCGAGCCCGGCAGGACCGGGCAGTTCGGTTACGAGCCCTAGAGCGAGACTTCACCCTGTCTGCCCGAGCCTCCTGGGTCGCAATCAAACCAATCGCTGAACCACCCGTAGCTGTTGTAGGTGTGTTCGGCGATCGAGCCGAAGTCAAGAACTTCCGGTTTCTCGTAGGTCATCGGCACCTCCCAATGCAGTAAGCCCCAAACACAGCTTGTGCCGTGCCGATTGAAACCTATCACCGGCCACTCTGCGTGTCAACGCGTCGACAGCCACCGCCCGGAGCCATTACAGATAATGCCAT
The DNA here is from genome assembly GCA_035282865.1 of Acidimicrobiia bacterium. Classification (GTDB taxonomy): domain Bacteria; phylum Actinomycetota; class Acidimicrobiia; order Spongiisociales; family UBA4744; genus UBA4744. The sequence goes on from DATEVB010000123.1 coordinate 5,569, forward strand.
AATGACTAGCTACTCTCACCCAATGTGGGCACGATATGGGCAAATCGCCTCCCACGACCACCCTACGGAGTCGCCGTGGGCGACTCTCTCCTCGAGAACCGACCACTTTCAGCGCGGCGAACACAGAGCCGCTCTGGGGAACCGCACCCAGCCTCGCATTTGTCCCCCCGTCGTACACCGGGTCATACCGGGCAAAGCGTGACCCGGGTGACCACCGCCTCCGGCGATGACGACCCGGGCCATTGCTCGACCCGAATTCGGGTTGTGCTTGTTCGGGCTAGGTGTCGAAAAGCACGTTCGTGACAACTCCCGAGCGCGATGGGACCGGGCAGGTCGGTTACGAACTCCAGTTAAAGGCTTACCTCTTTGCCCGAGCCTCCTGGGTCGCAATTGAGCCAAAAGCGGAAAAACCCGTAGGTGTGTTCGGCGATCGAGCCGAAGTCGCGGATTTCTGGCTTCTCGTATGTCATCGCACCTCCCAATGCAATTAGCCCCGGAAACCGCCAGATGCGGCTTCAATCGAAGCGTATCATCCGACCACTCTCCGGTTCAACGACCCGGCCCGGGTCGATCGAATCATTTCTTGGAAAGGCCCCAGCAGCGTGGGAGATCACCTTGCGTGGCCGTGTCCGGCCATCCCGGATATTCGACCAGCCGGCGCAAACCGATCCGAGGTCGTGCCATCACCCTCATCACGGAACGCGGTTTCATCAGGCTTCGTCGGTTGCAGCGGGGTCTGCCGGCGTCGCTACGCTCTACCCCATGCCGTGGCTCTTCCATCATGTGCAACTCGCCATCCCGCCCGAATCCGAGGCTCAGGCGCGGGAGTTTTACCGCGATGCGCTCGGTTGCCAAGAACTGGCCAAGCCCGCCACCCTGGTCGACCGCGGTGGCGCCTGGTTTCGCTACGGCGGGGTCGAACTCCATCTCGGGGTCGAAGGGAACCACCGGCCGGCCCGCCAGGCCCATCCGGGGATCCTGGTTGGCGACCTCGACGAGTTGGAAGCACGGTTGCGTGCGGCAGGTCACGAAGTCGAAACCGACTACCTCCTACCGGGATACCGACGTCTCTACGTGCACGACCCGTTCGGCAACCGGCTCGAATTCCTGGCCGTCCTGTAGCTACGAGCTCGGGTCCATCACCCTTCCGAGAACAAAACCGCCCCCGTTTCCACGTCGCGCAGCGCAAAGAGAAAGGGCCGGTCGCGGCTTGCGTGCGGAACTCGAACTTGCGCATGGTCAGGGCCATGTCGACCGGGGCGAAGCCGGCAACCACCTCGGCATTGAGCCCGTCGCTCAGCCCGGCATCGACATCTGGGAGCGGTCGACCGATGGCAAAGCGAATCGACCAATCCCGACCGGTGCATTTTCTCCCCCTGCTCACCGATCAACATAGAGCACCAGGCGGTTGGCGAGTAGCCTCGCCGTACAGGCTTCGACAGAACGGGAGCAATCACATGGACACCGACGGCGCCAACGAGACCGCATCGACTGCCGAAGTCCTGATCGGTCTGGACCTCCA
>DATEVB010000124.1:0-6996 GCA_035282865.1 Acidimicrobiia bacterium
GAGCTCGAAGCCGAAGAGCTCGAACTGCTTGCCGAGGAGGCCGCCGAATCGCTGCTGGTCGACGAGGCCGCGGAGTTGAGGGAGATCCGTCGAGCCGAACTCTCCATGAACGTCGGCGCCCAGGAAGCCCGTGTCGATGAGTTCGTGTGCTCATCATGCTTCCTCGTGAAGCGGACCAGCCAGCTTGCCAACAAGCGGAAACTGATTTGCCGCGACTGCCTGTAGCCCGGCGGTGAGCCCTTGCCATGCGCCCCGATGAGGTTACGGTCGTAGTCCCGACATACAACGAGATCGAAAACCTCGAGCCGCTGGTGAAGGCGGTCCTCGACCACGGCTACCGGGTGCTGATCGTCGACGACGGCTCCCCAGACGGGACCGGCGCGATGGCCGACCGGCTGGCCGCGGTCCATCAACTCGTCGAGGTTCTGCACCGGCCGGTCAAGGAAGGTCTTGGGCCTGCCTACGCGGTTGGCTTCGAGCACGCCCTGGCCAACCAAGCCCATGTCATTTGCGAGATGGACGCAGACTTCTCGCACGATCCGGCCGACCTGTCGAGGTTGGTGGATGCGGTTGAGTCGGATAATGCCGATTTGGCGATCGGGAGCCGGTATGTGCCGGGTGGGTCGACACCCGACTGGCCGTTCCCGCGACGGGCCCTGTCCAGGGGCGGAAACCTCTACGCCCGGTTCATGCTCGGTTTGGGTGTCAGCGACGCCACCGCCGGCTTCCGCGCCTATCGGGCTCGATCGCTGGTGGAACTCGACGCGGCGACATGCCGCGCTTCCGGATATGGTTTCCAAGTGGAGCTGGCCTGGCGGGCCACCACCCTCGGGTTACGGATCGTCGAGGTGCCGATCGTGTTTCGGGACCGGGTCTACGGTGAGTCGAAGATGAAAGGCAGGATCGTCGCCGAAGCAATGTGGCTGGTGACCAAGTGGGGAATGGGCAGGGTGTTCGGTCGGAGGGGGGCCGGCCGGTGAACGTCGCGACCCGACTTGCGACTCCGGACGACCTCGAGGAGCTCGTTCGGCTCTACCGGCTTCTGGCCGCCGAGATGCATTCGTACCACCGGATGTGGGAGCTTGCCGATGGGCTTTCCGAGCCGGTGCCCCAGGCTCTCGCGGAGGCCCTCGAAGACCCCGACACCGTCATCTATGTCGGCACGATCGACCAGGTCATCTTCGGGTTCGTCCTGGCCCGGTCCGAAGCGCTCCTCTCCCAAGCGGGAGGCGAGCGGATAGGTTCTATCCGGTTTATCTTCACTGAGCTGGAAGCCCGTGAAGTTGGGGTGGGCGAGGCAATGCGGGACGCCGTCCTCGAGCATCTTCGTGAGGGTGGCCACCGGATGTTCGACGCCCATGTGCTCCCCGGCCACCGGCTCGTCAAGAACTTCTTCGAATCGGGAGGCTTCTCGGCGCGGTCCATCGTTATGCACCACCGAGATGACTGAAGAGCTCCGGCGACCGACCCCGGGCGTCGGAGGAGTCGTGATCAGGAACGGCGCCCTGCTGATGGTTCGGCGGGGCCGGGGACCCAACGCAGGACTGTGGGCCATACCGGGCGGCAAGGTCGATTACGGCGAATCTATGCAACAGGCGGTCGTCCGGGAATTGCGAGAAGAGACGGGTATCGACGTCGAACTCGACGGTGTGATCTGGGTAGGGGATGCCATGGGGCCCGGCGATCCGCCCGCCTGGCATTATACGCTCGTCGATTACCGGGCGCGGATGATTGGGGGAACTCTGGAGGCCGCAGATGACGCCGAGGAAGTTGCCTGGGTTCCTCTGGGGAAGGTCCTCGATCTGCCGTTGACACCGACCATGCCGGACCTCCTGGCAGCGCTGCTCGACAGTCTCTCAGAAGGGAATCAGGATGACATCGGGTGAGATAGCCGAACTCCTCCAGACATTGATTCGCAACGCCTGCGTCAACGACGGGACACCCGGCAGCGGCCACGAGGAGCGTTCGGTGGTGACGCTGCGCGACTACCTCGGGCAACCGGGCCTCGAGTTCGAACCGCGGCCGGGGCGCACCTCCGCGCTCTGGGATCTCCCGGCGCCCGACCCGACCGCCCCCAAACTGCTGATGATGGGGCATCTTGATGTGGTGCCTGCCAATCAGGCCGGCTGGTCGCAAGACCCCTTCGGCGGCGAGATCATCGACGGGTTCATCTGGGGAAGGGGTGCGGTCGACATGCTCAATCAGACGGCGGCTATGGCGGCAGTGTTCAAGAGGTACCTCGATGGCGTTCAGCGGCCTCCGGCAGGTGGCTTGGCGTTTCTGGCGGTTGCCGACGAAGAGGCGGGCGGAAAGTGGGGCGCCGGCTACCTGACCGAACGGCACTGGGACGACGTCGGCTGTGACTATCTGCTCACGGAGATCGCCTACCCGCCGATCCGAACCGTTAACGGGCCTGCCTACCCCGTGAGTGTGGGGGAGAAGGGCCCATTCTGGCGGCGCCTCAGGTCCGGTGGCACACCCGGTCACGCCAGCCAACCGTACGGAACGGAGAACGCACTGCTGCCCGTTGCCCGGGCGTTGTCCAATCTGGCGGACGCTCCGTTACCGGTTGTGATCACCCCGGAGTGGCGAACCTTCGTTGAGGGTCTGGACTTGCCAGACAGCGAGGCGGTCGCCCTCACGGATCCCGACCTGATTGATGGTGCGATCGAGGCGCTGTTTGGTGACCGACCGGGTTTCGCCCGCTATGTGCACGCCTGCACGCACCTGACCGTGGCGCCAACCGTGATGCGGGCCGGGAGCAAAACCAACACGATTCCGGACACGGCACTCGCCGAGGTCGACGTGCGCGCCCTCCCGGGCCAGGATGCCCGCACCGTCGACGAGCACCTTCGCAAGGCCATCGGAGCGGACTACGAACGCCTCGAGGTCGAACCGATCGCCGACTTCCAGGCCACCGCCACCGCCCCGGCCGGACCGCTCTGGGCGGCGGTGGCGGGAGCCATCGAAGATCTGACCGGCTCCCGCCGCATTCTCCCCACCATGATGCCCGCTACCACCGACGCTCGCTTTTTCAGGGCACGTGGCACCATGGCGTACGGCGTCGGTCTTTTCGACGATCGGGTGGACTTCGACGAGTTCCTCGGCATGTTCCATGGCAACGACGAGCGGGTCAGCCTGGACTCGCTGGGCCTCACCGCAGAGGTTCTCGCCCGCACGATCGCTGCTTTGTAGTTGGTCATTCGTCAGCGAAGCAACGAATGACCAGGCCGGAGCGGGGTTTTGGCACGAAGAAGGTGCTCTTTTGCGGAAACCGCAAGCCCGCCTCGGTGGCAGCGCCGATGGCTTGTTCGGAGACCGGGGCCATCAGCGCCACAGCTCCCTGCGGTTGTGTGGACCCTACCCGGAGAGCCTCGCGCGGATCGGCGAAGTAGGTGGCCTGGCTCTCGTCTACGTCGAGGAGCGGGTAAAGCAACTCGCGGGCAAGGGCCGGGCCGGCCTGTCTCCACGGTTCGGGCAACGCCTGGAGTCGATCGGGACGAGGTGTCAGTGTGACGGCGTCGGCCCGGTGCACCCTACCCGGCACAAGCACGATGGTGCCGGGTAGGTGGGGAGGGAGCGGATCGGCCGGTTCGATCATGAATCGATCACCCAGCCGGGACAGGTCGAACGTCACCCGGGAGAACACCCGGTGGGTCGGTCCGATGGTGAGTCCGCTGCCCCTGGTGGGCACCAGAAACGCCATGATCCAGTCCCAGGGACCCGGTCCGGGCTGGTTCTCCTGGTACAGGAGGCCGGTGGTATACCGGTGGTGGCCATCGGCGATGGCAACCGGATGGGCGGCGACTGCCGATGAGATGGCAGCAATCGAATCCGCATCGGTGATGTCGGTCAGGCTGTGGTGGACTCCCTCGATCTCGAACGACAATCGTGGATCCCCCGGCGCTTCCAGTAGGTCGGGAAAATCGTCGGAGGGGGTGAGCCCGATGATGAGATCGAGATTTGCCCTCGTGGCGCTCAAGACCGCCAGACGATCGGCTTTGGTCTTGGGCATCGTTTCTTCGTGAGGGAGGATTCGGTCGCCGAGTGGTAGGAGCGCCAGTGCGCCGATGATCCCTTGGGCGATCTGCTCGACACCGATTTCGTTCGTGTGACGCATCCGGTAGAGGTAGAAGCAGGGCTGCGGGTCGACACGCAGACTCCCGTCGCGCCGCCAGTCGGTGAGCAGGCGAGCTGCCTCTTGATAGGTAGGATCGTCGGGACCGGCGAGCAGCAACCTGACCATGTTGTGCTCCGAACTGTTCCGGTAGCGACGCTCGTCGGCCTCGTTGATGACATCGTAAGGGGGGCAGGTCGCAGACGGGATATTCAGGACTCGGTCGGGGTCGAAGAGGGAGCCGCGAAACGGTGCGAACAACATGATGGAACCAGTTGTAGCGGCACGACCCGAGATCGGCAATGTTGTCTGCGATCTCGACGGGGTGGTCTACCTGTTGGGAGAACCCGTCCCGGGTGCCGGGCAGGCGCTCACCGAGCTGCACGAAGCCGGTTACACGATTGTGTTCGTCACCAACAACTCGACGCGCTCCCCGGCGGACACTGCCGTCAGGATCGACGAGCTGACCGGATACCCCGCCCGGGATCACCAGGTCATCGGTTCAGCGCAAGCGGCGGTGACGATGCTGACGGCCAACGCCGGGCCGGTCATGGTGTTGGGAGGCAACGGGATCCGACAGGCATTGGTGGCGGCAGGGATCCCCGAGACGGATGATCCGGGAGCAGCCGAGGCATTGATCGTTGGTCTGGATACCGGCATCTCCTACGAGCGGCTGTGCGACGCGGTGATGGCCGTGCGGAGCGGCGCCCGGTTCATTGCCACCAACACCGACCCGACCTATCCGACCCCGGATGGCCTCTGGCCGGGAGCGGGGGCGATCGTGGCCGCCATCCAGGTCGCTTCGGGTGTCGAGCCGGAGATCGCCGGCAAGCCGCACGCGGCGATACGATCATTGATTCGCGCCAGGTTGGCACCCGGACCGGTGTGGGTGGTGGGTGACCGGCCCGAGACGGATCTGGCCATGGCAAAGGCAGAAGGCTGGGCATCGGTGCTGGTGCTCTCGGGTGTGGTGCACGACGCGGATCAGATCCCGGAGAAATACCGACCGGACCTGATCCTGCCCTCCCTCGCAGACCTACCGGTAGCCCTGCAGTCCTGATCGCCGCCCGGCCAATCTCCGTCGGTGGGCCTCCACCCGCCGCAGCAGCGGCCCACGCAGTACGAACGCGATTGCCGCCCCGAACAAGAATCCGCCGACATGGGCTTGCCAGGCTATCCCGGTTGCTCCACCGATAAGTGCAAACTGACCGGCGAACCACAGAATCAGGAAAAGGGCGGCAGGAAGCGCTACCGGTATGAAGAAGAAGATCGGAAAGACCGAAACCACCCGAGCTCGCGGGAAGAGCACCAGGTACGCCCCCATCACCCCCGATATTGCTCCCGAGGCGCCGACCAGCGGCGTCAGCTCTCCCGGGTTGGAAACCACGAAGGCCGCAGTGGCGGCCAACCCCGACGCCAGGTAGAGGAGCAGATACCCGCCTGAACCAAGAGCGTCTTCGACGTTGTTGCCGAAGATCCACAGGCTCCAGAGGTTTCCGAGCAGGTGAGCGAGGTTTGCATGGAGGAACATCGAGATGAAGGCGCTGGCCAGGAGGTTCTTCCGGGGAAAGAACGGTGTCCCGAGATCGCCGACGTTGCAGCCCTGCAAGTCGCCGGCGTCGAGCGGCGAGAGTGTGGTCAGTTCACAGGGAATGGCGGCGTACTCGAAGAGGAAGTCTCCGAGGAGATCCTCTTGGTCGGGTTGGACCGCAAAGAACACATAGGCGGCGGCAGCGATGATCAACCAGGTGATAACCGGCCGGGTGAGAGCAGGGTTGGCGTCGCGGATTGGGATCAAAGACTGGTTCCAGTCGCCGGTGCGGTGATAATAGGAACTATGAATATTAAGGAACTGAACGAGGCAATTGCTCTTCTAGCCGATCTCGATCCGGCCGACGTGCCGGATCCGGCCGATCTGATAGCGGAAGCCCTGGCCGCTCAACTGGAAGCATCCGAAGAGCCCGACGGGAGTGCGGGCGGGTGAGTGCTCGCGGCTTGCCGCCGGCGCTTCGACCGTAGCTCATGTCCCAGATACCTAGGCGCCGACTCGATCTCGAGCTGGTTCGCCGGAGACTCTTCCCCAGCCGGACTGAAGCACAGGAAGCCATCGCCGCCGGCCGGATAGCTGTTGGCGGGGTTCCGCTACCCAAATCGTCCACCCTGGTCGATGGCTCAACGCCCATCCGGATGGAACCGGCACCCTCTCGTTTCGTGTCGCGCGGCGGGGAGAAGCTCGCCGGTGCGCTGCAGGAGTTCGGTCTCGCGGTCCGGGATCGTCGGGCGCTCGACGCCGGAGCGTCGACGGGGGGCTTCACCGATTGCCTCTTGCAGGAGGGCGCCGCCTCTGTGGCTGCCGTCGACGTCGGATACGGACAACTCCACTGGTCGCTACGGACCGACCCGAGGGTGACGGTCTTTGAGCGCCTCAACCTTCGTTTCGCCGATACCAACGATTTGGGCGGTCCGTTCGACCTGATCGTTGCCGACCTCTCCTTCATCTCGATCTGCACGGTGGCTGCCCGTTTGGCCGCGCTTGCTTCCCAGGACTGTGATCTGATCCTGTTGGTCAAACCACAGTTCGAGGTGGGAAGGGGTCAGGTTGGCAAAGGGGGCATCGTGCGCGACCCTGACAAGCACCGGGCCGCCCTGGCGCGAGTAATCGAATGCCTGGCGGCCGATGGTCTCGGGACGATCTCTGTGGTGGCCTCGCCGATTGAGGGTGCCAAGGGAAACCGTGAATTCTTTGTGTGGGCCCGGAAAGGAGCTACAACCGTGCAGAGCGATGACGTCGACAGGCTGGTAGAACGGTGAACGTGCAAACCCTCTCCGTCGTTGTACACGATGATCGATCCGCCGCGGCCGAGGTGGCCGGCCGCCTC
>DATEVB010000125.1:0-14505 GCA_035282865.1 Acidimicrobiia bacterium
CGCACGAGCGCGCCGATGACCAAGGAGTCCTCTTCGACGCCAACCGCATCGAGACCAGGGACCTTACCGAGGTCGACAACCATGGAGGGCGAAAGGATGCGGAGCTTCATCATCGGGAGCAGGCTCATTCCACCTGATAACAGCTTGGCGCCGGGTGTCTCGGAAAGCGCCTGCGAAGCCTGGTCCAGGCTGGAGGCTGCCATATAGTCGAAAGCTCGCGGATACATGTTCAACACTCCTGCTCAGCGGCGGGAGGTGGCGCCTCGCCGCCCATCCGGGCAGCGGCGTCCTGGATTGCCAGGATGATGGGGATGTATCCCGTGCAGCGGCACAGGTTTCCGTCTATCGCTCGTAAGATCTCGGCCTCCGTTGGGCGTGGCTGATCGTTGAGTAAGGCCAGCGCGGACATCAGCATCCCGGGGGTGCAGTAGCCGCACTGGAGGGCGAGTCGTTCGAGAAATGCCTCCTGCAGCGGGTGCAGATCCGCTTGAGCCGCAACCCCTTCCACCGTAGTGATTCGTCCATCATCTGCCTGAACCGCCAAGAGCGTGCACGACTTGATCGCGTCGCCATCCACGAGAACGGTGCAGGCACCGCAGGCTGAAGTCTCACAGCCAATGTGGGTCCCGGTGAGGTTGAGGGTGTCGCGCAGGAACTGAACGAGAAGGAGGCGAGGCTCGACCTCAGCGGTTACCGACTCACCATTCACGGTCATCGCGACGTGCACAGCGGTTCCTTTTCTAAGCTACGCGGCGTTTACCCTACCGAGACGGGGCTTCCAGGTACTCGACTACAGCCGCCGAGTTCACCACGTTGGCGTACTTCTGGTCCATGTCGAAGAGATTGACGGCGTGGCTCAACGATCCGCGATCGAACACACCGTCCTCGACCACGACGGTCGAGAAACCGTATGAAAAGGAATCGATGGTCGTAGCGCGGACACATCCGGACGTGGTACATCCCATGATGACGAGCGTATCGATCTTCCTGTCGATCAGCGATGAAAGCAGCGGTGTTCCATGGAAGGCGCTCGGCTTGGTCTTGCGGATGAGCATTTCGCCCGGCAGCGGCGCGATCCGGGCGACGATGTCCTGCGCGTCCTCCGGTTGCTCGAGGGTCCGGGGGTGCTTCTGGCGCCACTGGCCGGCGTGGTCGATCACGTACTCCTCGATACCGGCCGTGAAGTACACGGCATCGTTGCCGGCACGTCCCGCACTCAGGACCGATTCGATCGCCCCAATTGCGTCCCATCCGGCTTGCCCGCACGAATTCGGGTAGCGCGCTATTGAGTCGATTATGGGCATCGGTTCCCGTCCGACGAAGCCGTACGTCACGTCGATGATCAGCAGTGCCGGTCGGGGGCCGAGCGTGGTCCGTCTGCCGTAACCGGCCGCCTCGTAGATCTGCAGGTCGGTCTCAGGGATCACGTCACGCCAGTTCATCGCTCCTCCTTTGTCGTTGCAACCCCGCTGCCCCGGCTGCCATACGAAGGCTGGTGTATCTGTCGACGTCGCGGAGCAGCGCCGTCGTTGATGAGTTCCGGCGTGCCCGCTCCACGCTTCGAAACCATAATGGCTGATCATCAGCAGTAACGTGTTGGAGCGGGGTTGGACCCAACACCAAGACACTGAACTCCCAGAGGACCGAGTCGAGGGTCGATCCACCAGCGACCGTTTTCGTCTTGCCCGGCTACCGGTAAATCGGATAATGTATACAACGGAACCCGGATCAAGTGGGTGAAGTGTGGTAGAAGCGCAACAGAGACCCGGCCCAGACACGCAGCTAGAGAATCTGGAAGTCATTTCTCGTGACATCCGTGGGTCCTATCGAACGCTGGAGGAGATGGCCTATCAGGGCATCCGAGAAGCCATTCTCTCGGGCTTGTTCGAACCGGGCGAGCGGATCCCACAGGATCTGGTCGCGCAGACCTTCGGTATCAGCCGGATTCCCGTGCGTTCTGCCCTGCGTCAACTCGAGAGCGAAGGTCTGGTCGTATTTCACCCCCACCGAGGTACCACCGTTGCGACGCTCACCGCTGAGGAAGTAGCAGAGATCTACCAGCTTCGCATACAGCTCGAGACCTTCGCGATGCGAGTTGCCTGCGAGAAGGCAAGTGCGGAAGAAATCGAAGATCTGGAGCGGTTGGCCGCCGCCCTCGACAAAGCCAAGCCGAGCTCCGGAAACCAGGCGTGGCTCGAGGCACGGCGACGTTTCTATCAGCGACTGTATGAGATCGCCGGACTTCCGCGGACGGCAGCAATCATCGATCGGCTACGAGCGGAGGTCGGTCGCTATCTGAAACGACGCCGCGTTAAAGACGATCCCGGCCATCAGGTCATGGTCGAAGCAATCCGATCACGCGACCCTGCGCGGGCCGAACAGTGGTTGCGGGACCATCTCGAACGTGTGTCCAAGGAGATCCAGGCGACGGTGGCGGCCTCTGGGGAGGAGATGTGACCCCATCCGGGGCAACTCGCCGGCCACAAGTGCTTACCTACGTATCTTCCGGCGTTCAGGCAATTCTTCGGGCCCTTCCATCTTCAGGTGGCCTTGGTCTGTTCTTTGTTGGTCTCTCACGCGGCTGGGCCGTCGTATGCCCGACGGAGAGGCAATAGGGACCGGGCAACCATTCGAGCTATCCACGCAGAAAGGAATCTGATGCAACGCAAGTATGGACTTCTTCTCCCTCACTTCGGTCCCTATGCGACTCCGGCTGCGCTGGTCGGGGTCGCTCCCCGGATCGAAGGTTACGGATTCGACTCGATCTGGGTACGGGATCACTTGATCTTCCATCCTCACAAGTTCGAGCATCCCGACCGCACCCACGTCGAACCGTTCATAGTGTTGTCCGCCGTCGCTGCCGTCACCTCGAAAGTCCTCCTCGGCTTCGGTTCCCTCATCCCGTACCGTCATCCCATCGACACAGCGCTCTCGTTGGCATCGCTCGAATGGATGTCCGGACCGGGAAGGGTGATTGCCGGGTTTGGTCTAGGTACCTACAACCACGAATTCGAGGCCGTCGGGCTTGGCGAGTATGACCGACGCGAGTTAGTACCAGAGCAAATCGACATCATGCGGAAGCTGTGGACGGGCGAAGAAGTCACCTACGAAGGCAAGTTCTACTCCTTCGAGGAGGTCGATGTCCATCCTGAGCCCTCCAGCGGTGAGATTGCCGTCTGGTATTGCGGGGGATCGCTGGCCTCGGTGCGCAGAACCATCGAGTGGAAATTACAGGGGTGGATGCCGGGTCGTATCAACTTCGGGAGCCTGGAAAAGCGGATGCAGCGGATGGCCAGGTTCAAGGAGGAGCACAGCGTCGTGGACGGTCCGGAGATCTCGGCGATCCCGATAACTAGTCCCGGAGCGTCCTTTGAGGAAGGAATCAGACACATAGACGTCGAGAACATGCTCGATTCGGCTAGAAAGCGAAGCTGGGTGCCCGGCCCCTCCGGGGAGTTCTCCACCGCCCGGGATCTGGCCGGAGCGCTGATCGCCGGAACGGCCGATGACATCATCGAGGACGTCGAACGCTATCACGAGATGGGACTGCACCACCTCGTGTTCGACCTCCGGAATCGGTTCGATGAGTGGGAAGAGAACGTGCAGTTCCTCGCCGAAGAGGTACTGCCGGCTGTGAGAAAGGGTTGAGTCATCGACGGGTCTAGCGCGCCCGACGCCGCTCGAGGAGATCTGCAATGACCGTTGCTCCCATCGTATTGCCGGGACTGGGGCCGGGACGCAGTGCCCTCATTACCGGGGGTACGGGAGCCATCGGCCGGGCCACTGCGGAAGCCTTGATACGGATGGGAGTGAGCGTGGCCATCAACGGGCGCTCACCGGAAGCCACGGAGGCCGCGGCAAATGATCTCGGCTCCGGGGTCCTGGCTCTCCCGGGTGACATTGCGAATCCCATCGATGCCGATCGCATCGTGCAAGAAAGCGCCGACCGGTGGGGCTCCCTCGACGTGTTGGTGCACAGCGCTGCGCTGAGTGAAGGGGCCGTGCCACTCCATGAACTCACCGATCACGAAATCGACGAGGTGGTGAGGGTCAATGTACGGGGCTCGCTCATGATCGCCCGAGCCGCTGGTCGGCTCATGTGCCGCCAAGGCGGCGGGCGCATCGTGAATGTTGCGTCTGTGGCCGCACACCGTGCCCTGCCGGGGCGTGTTGTCTACGGCACCACAAAGGCCGCCTTGGTACAGCTCACCCGACAGCTTGCCGTGGAGCTGGGACCATGCGGAGTCATGGTGAACAGCGTCAGCCCAGGGCAGACGCCCACCTTCATACGGTTGGTAGATGAACCTCCTGGATCGGTGCCCCGTCCAAAGGTGGACGATCCGACCGGTGAAGCGACCTGCGAGCGCATCCCACTTCGTCGTCGTGGACAGCTCGCCGACTTCGTCGGACCGATCCTGTTCCTTGCGTCGAATCTGGCCGCCTATGTGACCGGCGTGGATATCCCCATTGACGGTGGAGCCATGGTGCTCCGCTAGGAAGGAAGGCGAGAGATGCAACAACTGGCCAGGTCGCCCGATAGCGTCGATACGTCTGTGCGCTCGAGGCGGATCTTCCTGGAACATTGCGAGTTGGATGGGGCGATCGGGATCACGGGAGGCCGGGTCGTCGGCCTCTATCCGGCCGGAACGGAACCGATCGCGACCCGTCGCATCGATGCAACCGACCAGATAGTGCTGCCCGGCCTCATCGATTCGCATGCGCACATCCGTGATCCAGGTTTCACTCACAAAGAAGATTGGGAGCACGGAAGTCGTGCTGCTGCGCTCGGCGGGATCACCACGCTCATGGATATGCCGAATGTGGATCCCCCCACCAATACGGTTGAGCGCTTCCTGGCCCACATCGACAACGCACGCGGACGGTCCGTCGTCGACTTCGGGCACAACGCGGCGGGGACCGACCCGTCACAGATCGAGGCGCTCGCTGATGCAGGCGCTACTGCCTTCAAGATCTTCATGATGCGTGACATAGGGCGCGATTACCCACACATGCCGGGAACCATGGTCGACGACACCGGACGCCTCTACGAGATCTTCGCGGAGGTTGCCCGAACAGGTCGGGTACTCATGGTGCACCCCCATGACCAGGATCTCTGGGAGGCCACCGTCCAACAGACCTGGGAGGCAGGCGACCGTGGCCCGCAAGCCTACGCCCGCGCATGGTTTAGGGATGAAGGTCTGATCTTCGATCTCGGGGCCGCCGTCGCACTCCAATTGCAGGCGGCAACGGGAGTTTCGCTGCATCTGCTACACACCACAACCGCGAGGACCATCGCCATGGCTAGCGCTGCCAAGGCCGAGGGAAGCGATGTGACGCTGGAGTTGAATCCGCACTGTCTTTTTCTGGGTGGCAATTGGGACAACATCGAGCGGCTTGGCCCATATTCGCTGGGTGTCTGGGTCTCCGACGCTCAGGTGCGAGCCTTGTGGGAGGGGGCTCGGTCGGGTGCACTGGATATTGCCGGCACCGATCATGCTCCTCATTCGAGAGACGAGAAAGAAATCGGCTGGACCGACATGTTCGTCGCGCCGGGCGGAAGCCCGAGCTTGCAAGAGTACCTGTCGCTGTTTCTGACCAGCGTCAATGAAGGGCTCATATCGTTGAGAAGGGTCGTGGATCTGTGCGCGACTAAGCCCGCCAGGCGGTTCGGGTTGTACCCGCGCAAGGGCGTCATCAGAGTCGGCGCCGATGCCGATCTGGTGGTGGTCGATCTCGATCGCGAAGACACCATTACAGGCGATCGAGTGGCATCGAAGTGTGGATGGACCCCCTATGAGGGGCGACGGGTTCGTGGTGTTCCGGTCATCACGATGCTGCGCGGTCGTGTCATCGCCGAGGAGGGCCAAGTTGTCGCTGACCCAGGTTATGGGCAGTTCCTAGGTGACCAGGCCCGGTCGATCGACAACGAGAAAGGTGAGGGAGCATGAGAACCGAAAACGTCGAGTTCTTCAGTGACGGGATCATACTGCGGGGGTTTCTCCGGCTTCCCGACCAACCAGCTCCCGGAGGTGGGTACCCGGCCCTCGTCCACGGACCTGGCTGGCTGGGGCTGGCGAGTGCCAACAATTATGTTCGTTGGCATGAGGGGCTGACCACTGCCGGATATGCGGTGCTGGCGTTCGATTACAGGGGTTTCGGTGACAGCGAGGGCGAGCGGGGCTGGGTGCGCCCCGAATGGCAACTCGAGGACATCCTCAATGCCGTCACCTACCTGACCACCAGAACGGAGATCGATGCCAATCGCCTCGGTGCGTACGGAATGGGTGGCACCGGGGGAGGAAACGCCTTGCTGGCAACCGCCCACGATCCCCGCCTTCGTTGCGTAGCCGCCCAGTCGGTTGTGGCGGATGGCGAGGACTGGCTGCACCGAATGCGCCGCGAATACGAGTGGGTGGCATATCTCGAGCGTCTCGAGGCCGATCGCCGGCGTTGGGTCCTTGAAGGAACCGGCGAGATCGTCCATCCCAGGGAAGACCTGATGATCGAGACACCGGAGCGTAGGGAGAATTCGCCGAAGAAAGATGTCGATGCCCGCATGCCTGTCGAGTTCTTCCTGCGTAGCGCCGACCTGATTCGACGATACCGGCCCATCGATGTGGTGCACAGGATTGCCCCTCGAGCGATGTTGATCACGGCGGTCGAGAACGATGTGGTGACCCCTGAAGATCATGCGATCGCCCTGTTCGAGCGGGCCGGGGCTCCCAAGAAACTGATAAGGCAGCGGGAGACGACCCACTATCGGGCCTATTCCGCCAACTACGAGACCCTGCTCCGCGAGATCGTGGATTGGTATGACCGGCACCTGGGCTATGCGTCGATTCAGGGTGTCGAGATGGCCAGATCAGAAGAGGTCACATGGTTGGGAGCAGAGGCTATCTAAGGAGGTCAATGATGACTTACGACCTGTTGCTACAAGGCGGTGAAGTGGTCACCCCCGAGGGCACATACGGTGCCGACGTGGTCATCGATGAAGAGAGAATCGCCGGCCTCACCGAGATGGGCCGCGGGCCCGCCGCCCGGGAAACGGTGGACGTTGCCGGATTGACGATCATGCCGGGAGGTATCGACTCTCACACCCACTTGCGCGAGCCCGGCTACACCCACAAAGAAGACATCTCAACCGGCACGCAGGCCGCCGCCGCCGGCGGGTATACGACCGTGATCGGCATGCCCAACGTCGATCCGCCGACCAATACCGTCGAGACCTATCTTGAAGCCATCGACTTGTACCGGCAGAAAGCATTCGTCGACTTCAATCACAATCCGTCGCCGACGGTCCCGAGCGAAGTTCAGGGACTCGCCGAAGCAGGCGCGATTGGCTTCAAGATCTACATGATCGAGGATACCGGGCGCGACTATCCCCACATTCCCGGCATCGGGGTCTTTCATCACGGCCACCTATTGGAGATCGCCGAGGCAGTGGCAGCTACCGGTCGGCCGTTGATGGTGCATCCTCACGACCAGACCCTCATGGAGACCATCGAGCAGAGATCCTGGGCTAGGGGTGAGCGCGATCACCGCGCCTACGCGAGAGCGTTCGCCTCATACGAGGGCATGGTGTGGGATGCAGCAACTGCCTTCCTGATCCGGCTTCAAGAGGCAACCGGCGTGCACCTGCATGTGCTTCACACGAAAACCCCCCGCATGGTGACCCTGATCAGAGAGGCAAAGCGCAGAGGCCTGCACGTGACCGCCGAACTCAACCCGGTCGCCGTGTTCCTCTGCAACGATTGGGACAACATCGAGCGATGGGGACCCTACGCGCTTTCCACATGGACCGGGCCAGGGGCCACCGAGCCTCTCTGGGATGCCCTCAGAGAAGGCACGATAGACGTTATCGGCACCGACCACGCCCCTCACACTCGTGAGGAAAAAGAAATCGGTTGGACGGATATGTGGAAGGCCCATGGTGGAGTGCCGCAGATCCAGCACGCACTCAGTCTGTTCCTGACGGAAGTCGACGCCGGGCGAATCTCGCTGCAGAGACTGGTCGAGCTGACATCCACGAATCCCGCCCGGACCTTCGGCCTCTATCCGCGCAAGGGCGTCATCCAACCTGGTTCAGACGCCGACCTAGTCGTCGTGGATAGGGGCGCGGCGACGACCATCAGCGAGGCAGACGTCCTCAGCAAGTGCGGCTGGACGCCTTTCGATGGTAGAGAGGTCCGGGGTGTACCAGTGCATACGCTGGTGCGGGGTCGGTTCGTCTACCGCGACAAGGCGATTGTCGGGGATCCCGGCTGGGGCCAATTGGTCAGACCGTCGAGGAGCTGAACGATGCAGGAGGGACCAATGATCGCGGCCGATCAACGTGTTGATCGGGTGCGTGCCCGCTACCACGCATTGCTCAATGAGGCACCGGACCCGAACGAGTGGGCGTACGCGTGGCGTACCGAGCTGAACCGGGGAGGATTTCGGGCGGTCGACTTCTTGATGGAAGAAGTCGTGCACACCGGCAAGTGCATCGGATGCGCCTCCTGCCTCACCATCTGTCCGGTTGATGTCTTCGACTACGAGGACGAGCGTCCAGTCGGCACTCGTGCCGACGCCTGCGTGCTGTGCGTTTTGTGCGTGGAGGTATGTCCGGTGCTGCGACCCGCGGACAAGGACCTGCCGGCGCTGGCCGGCTATCGGGAGCCGCGCATAGATGTTGGTTACGGGCCGTACTCCTACGGCGTGTACGCTCGCGCCACCCGGCCGGATATCCTCGACCGCGCCCAGGACGGCGGGGTGGTCTCGTCGCTATTGATCCACGGACTGGAAACGGGAACCTGGCGGGGGGCGATCATCGGCGACGTCGTGCCCGACAACCGACAGGTCGGCCGTCACAAACTGGCCATGAACGAGGCAGACGTGCTCTCTTGCGCAGCTTCCCGCTACACCTATTCGCCCAACACGCTGGCCTTCCAGGAAGCGATAGAGCGGGACGTCAAGCCGGTCGCAGTCGTTGGGGTTCCATGCCAAATCGACGGGGTCCGTCTCCAGCAGAACAGCGGTATCCGCTCGTCCATGAGCTCTTGGTATCGATCCAACGTTGCCCTCACCCTTGGCCTGTTCTGCTCCGAAGCCTTCACCCACGAATCGATCAGCAAACTGGGGGAAATGATCGGTGTTGCTCCGGAGCGGATCGAGAACATCAACATCAAGGGAAAGGTGGTAGTCCGACTGGACGACGGTGAGATCATTAACGCTTCGTTGAAGCGGTATCGGGAGTGGGCCAGGCCTGCCTGTCTCTACTGTCTCGACTATTCCGCCGAACACGCCGACATCGGTGCCGGGGGGATCGGCCTGGACGGCTGGACCTACACCTTGATCCGAACCGAGGCCGGACACCGGGCGTTCCAGTCGGCGGTCGGGGCCGGATGGATCGAGACGCGTCCACTCGAGGATGAGCCGCGCGGCGAATTCCTGCTGAACAAACTCTCCGCCGACAAGAAGCTCAACAAACCTCTGCCCGCCCTCATGCCCACACTGCAAGAGCGTGAGGCGCTCGGCTACACGGACCCGAAGACCTACTATACCAAGGGCCCCGGGGCACCACCACCAGCCGACGGGGAGGGGGACCAATGAACACGGCTGTTCGCCTGATCGACGACTTGAATGTGATGGTAGCCGGCCAGGGTGGCGACGGTTCCCTGACGCTCGCCACCCTGGTGGCCGATCTTTTCGGACGGCGCGGTTTTCACCTTTATCAGGCCAGAAACGTGGCATCCCGCATCAAGGGAGGCCACGCGGCCGCCTATCTGCGGGCTTCGGTCGTCGAGCGGAACTGCCTGGGAGACCATTTCGATCTCTTGGTGTGTTTCGACCGTGAGGCGATCGAGGAGGGCGGTCCCCATCTGGCCAATGACGGCGTTGTGGTCTTCGACGCATCCGAGGAACCCCTCCCCAGCGGCGTTGTTCCAGAAGGGGTGACCGTTCTGGAGATCCCCTTCGGCCGGATGTCCGTCCGGGATCTACGCCGCGACCTCTACAAGAACAGCCTTGCTTTCGGGGTGGTGGGGCGCTTGCTGGGCATCCCAGACGAAGAGTTGGAGACGGCTCTGCGAAGAAACCTGGCCAGGCTGGCCGGTTCTTTGATCGAAGCGAACGTGCTGGCTCTCCGTCGCGGACTGGAGTTCGCCGACGGGCTGGGGCTGAGGGCCGGGGAAACCCCGTGGAAACTCGACACCGGAACGCCAGGGGACCGTGTGCTCATCTCCGGGAACGAGGCCGCCGCCTTTGGGTTTCTGGTAGCCGGCGGACGATTCTTCGCCGGATACCCGATAACCCCGGCGTCGGAGATCCTCGAGTGGCTTGCCAGGCGATTGCCGGAGTTCGGCGGCATCGCAATGCAGGCGGAAGACGAACTGGCGGCTGTCAACCTGGCGCTCGGTGCGGCCATGAGCGGTACCCGAGCTATGACCGCCACTTCCGGGCCGGGCGTCGCCCTGATGCAGGAGGGCATCAGCCATGCTGGTTCGGCTGAGATCCCGGTGGTGGTGATCGACTGTCAACGGTCGGGTCCCTCGACCGGTATGCCGACCAAACCCGAGCAGGGCGATATCGGGATGCTGGTCGGCGGTAGCACCGGGGACTTCCCGCGGATCGTTCTGGGGCCTGGAGATCCCGCCGATGCGTTCGAGTTGACCGCCCGGGCTGCCAACCTGGCCGAGCAGTTGCAGGGCCCGGTGTACGTGGTGCTCGATCAAGTCGTCTCGCAGAACTCCGCGACCGTGGATCGCTTCGATCTGGCGGCAGTCGAAATTGATCGGGGCAAGTTGCTGGCAGATCTGAGCGGCCTCGAAGAGTACCGGCGATACCTCGTGACCGACGACGGGATCTCGCCGTGGGCGGTTCCGGGTACCAGCGGCGGCCAGAACCTCGTCACCGGCAACGAACGCGACGAGTGGGGACGGGTGAGCGCTTCGCCGGCCAACCGGAAGCGGATGGTGGACAAGCGGGCCCGCAAGCTGGAGACCCTGCAGTCGCACCTCCCGGCCGGCCGAGCCTGGGGTAACTCGACGGCTACGGTGGGTATGTTGGGATTCGGCATGCAAACCGGCGTAATGCGCGAGGCAACGGACCGGCTCTCGGAGATGGGACTGGTAGTGAAGGGGTTTCAGGTACGCACGTTGTGGCCTGTGCCGGAGGAAACCTTCGCCTTCGTTCAGAGTTGCGAGCGGGTCTACGTCGTTGAACACAACGCGGGCGGCCAATACCGCCATGTGCTGGCCGGGTCGGGTGTGCCTCCTCATCGGTTGCAGAGCATCCTCCGCTACGACGGGATTCCCTTCCGTCCGGCCGAACTGGTTGAAGAGGTACTCGAACGAGAACGGAACCTCAGATGACGTCCACTACTTCGCGAACCTATCGGCCGGCCTTCCCGATCTGGTGCGCTGGATGCGGCCACTATGGAGTGCAGAGTGCGTTGCAGGCTGCGCTCCGCCAGTTGAACGCTCCCGATCACGACGTGGTCATCCTCGCCGGAATTGGCTGTTCGGGCACCATCCAGAACAACTTGGGAACCTACGGCTACCATGCCCAGCACGGGCGAGTGCTGCCCGCCGCGACCGGACTGGCCCTCTCAAACCCGTCTTTGACGGTGGTGGCCGCCGGCGGTGACGGAGACGGGTACGCCATCGGCGTCGGGCATCTGGTTCACGCCTTCCGACGCGATGTCAGCTTCACGTACATCGTGATGAACAACGAGACCTACGGGCTCACCAAGGGCCAGCATTCCCCGACACGGGCGTTCGAGTATCCGAGCCACGCAGAAGCACCCCTCGATGCCGTTGCGATGGGCCTTTCCATCGGCTCAACCAGCTTCGTGGCCCGCGGTTACAGTGGCTGGTACGACCAGTTGGTCCGGCTGACCACCGCAGCCCTTCTTCATGCACGTGAGAAACGGGGATTCGCTTTCCTGGAGGTCATCTCGCCCTGTGTGACCTATCAGGATTCCTACCCGCGCTGGGAGCACGCCCTTTGCGACGTCGATGCCGACGCTTCTTACGATCCGACGGACCGGGCGGCGGCCTTGGCACTCACCCTGGAGGTGCAGAAGAGGGGCCAGCTCCCGACCGGCTTGATCTATCGAGCCCCGGCCGGAGCGCGCGCTGTCTACCCCGCCCCTGCGCAGAGCGAACTGCGCTCGGCCGCCCTCACCACCCGGTATGAGGAGATCATGGACGGCTACGCCGTCGCAGTCGATCTCCAGTAAAGCCGATCACAATTCCAGCACCAGCGTCGTGCCGTCCTCGACGGGAAACGTATCACAAGGCTGGTCGTCGACGTAGAAGGTGACCTCGATTGGAGGCTCAGGGTGCTCGTCGTGAAACAGGGCCAGACCGTCGCCGTCCGTGCACTCTGAACACCAGCTGGATGGAATATGCTCGTATTTGAAGCGCGCACCGACCTCGAGGTCGGGCACGGGCATGCATTCACCGTCGACGACCCTTACTCCCATTTGGACCACGCTCGTCATATGCTCATTCCCTCCGTCCCCTCAGTCACTCGATAGCAGGCTTGCATCGCAGTGGACAGGGCCCAAAGACTCTTGTGCGCCGGGTGGTTGAGATCTCCAAGGCGCCATGGTGTGACCCTCCTGTTCCCAATTGCCGGATACCGACGCACCAGTCGATAGGCCACGGCTTCGGTTACACGACAGAACGAACAACCTGGGACAACGGCGCGGCGATGGAGCGTTCCGCAAGGTCGGGTAGTCAATGGTATCGGATCGTTCTGGCAGAATTCCGTGAAGCCGCTCCGGAGGTAAACATGACGAATCCCATTGCCGTACTCGACGATTATCAGCAGGTTGCGGCGGGTTGTGCCGACTGGTCGGCTATCCCCGACGCGGACGTGACCTTCTTTTCTGATCATCTCAGCAATCTCGACGCATTGGCGGAGCGGCTCCGCCCATTCGAGATCATCGGGATCATGCGGGAGCGAACTCCGTTTCCCGCTGAATTGCTGCGCAGACTGCCCTCGTTGCGGCTGCTCATCACCACCGGTCGCCGCAACGCCGCCATTGACGTAGAAGCCGCCACCGAGTTGGGGATCACCGTCTGTGGGACGCCTTCGCAGGGCCATGCCACTGCAGAGCTGGCTTTCGGGTTGATCCTTGATCTCGCCCGTGGTCTCACTCAGCAGGTCTTGTCGGTGCGGGGCGGGGGTTGGCAGCGAGGGCTGGGGCGCGATCTACGGGGGGCGATGCTGGGGCTCCTCGGTCTGGGGAGACTGGGGAGTCAGGTGGCCGGCTTCGGTCTCGCCTTCGGGATGGAGGTGTGCGCGTGGAGCGAGAACCTCACGTCGGGGCGGGCCGCTGAGGTGGGGGTCCGTGCGGTCTCGAAGCGGGAGCTCTTCGCTTCGTCCGATTTCATCTCTATCCACCTACAGCTCAGCGATCGGACCGTTGGTCTCGTCGGGTCGAAGGAACTGGCGCTCATGAAGCCCGACGCGTACCTTGTCAACACCTCTCGTGCGGCGATCGTCGACGAGGACACGCTGGCTACGGCCCTCCAGGAGGGGCGTATCGCAGGCGCGGCGCTCGATGTCTTCGGTGAGGAGCCGCTGCCCATCGGGCACCGACTACGCAATATGCCGGGCGTGCTGACCACCCCACACATCGGATATGTGACTCGTGAGACTTACCAGATTTTCTTTCACGGGATGGTCGACGCGATCGTCGCTTTCCTCGAGGGGACCCCTATCCATGTGATCGTCTGAAGGTAAGAGTGGGACGCTCAAACACCGCAGGAAGATACGGGAGCAGTCATCAAGACCTCGTCTAGCCCGTAGTGCCCATGACACGGAGTTGCGTCCACGGACGTGGTGTATGGGGCCGTCGACCCGGCGTGAGTTTCGCTCTCGTGCAAGTCCGCTGGCGACGGTTGCCGAGCCTGGTATCGACGCCCGGCTGGTCGGACCTAATACCTTGAATCACCTCACACAATGGTGATCATCTTCTCCATGAGCCGGACAGACCGACCGGCCGGTTGGCAACATACGATCCCGGGTAGAACGCGAAATCCTTCCTCACATTCTGCCCGAGGAACGCGCGCCGATGCCCCAGCGAAATGCGTTTGGACCGTCGGACAATAGGCAAAAGACCCCCATGAGCGTGGGGTCTCCCAGGCGTGGAGGTGAGGGGATTTGAACCCCTGGCTTCTTCCGTGCGAGGGAAGCGCTCTGCCGGGCTGAGCTACACCCCCAAGGGGAGCGTGATTGTACGCGCCTCTGTGTCGGGTTCCCACCTTGTTGGGTCCTGGCCGAGGGTCGCTTCATTCGGGTCCTGTTCGGCCCCGAATGTTCGCTCCATGGTGCTGGCCTTCGGCCCGCGTCAGGTGCTACGTGCGAGGGAAGCGCTCTGCCGGGCTGAGCTACACCCCCAAGGGGAGCACGGCACCCTCGCGTGGGCCTCAAGGCTGAAGCCGGGCCGCCGATGGTGTTGGGGGCAGCCGCGGCCACGTTGGCGTTGCCACACTCGACGCGCAGGGCGGGTAA
>DATEVB010000126.1:0-5279 GCA_035282865.1 Acidimicrobiia bacterium
GGTGGTCACCGCCGAGTTTCCGCGTATCTCCGGAGACGATTGAGCGCGCCTATGCCGACATGGAAATCGAAGTGGAGAAACAGGCTCAATTCCTGATCGACCAGGTCACCAACTTCGCCACACTCCAACGGGCAACTCTGGTGGATTTCGAAGCGGAAACCTTGCCGGGGGTGATCCTCGGACAGAAGCACATCCCGGTTTCCTCGGTCGGCGCCTACTCGCCTGGTGGACATTACCCGTTGATCGCGTCGGCGGTGATGGGGGTTGCCACCGCCAAGGTGGCTCAGGTGCCCAGGGTGTTGGCGGCTGCACCGCCGCGCGACCGCCGAGGCATGCACCCGCCCCAGTTGTGGGCGATGCATCGCTCCGGAGCAGATGAAATCTTCTGCGTGGGCGGCGTTCAAGCTTTGGCCGGGATGGCGTTCGGATTGGAGGATGCCGATCCGGTCGACATGATCGTCGGGCCGGGTAACGCCTACGTGGCGGAGGCCAAGCGTCAGCTCTTTGGCCGGGTCGGCATCGACTTGCTGGCGGGGCCAACCGAGATCATGATCCTGGCGGACGACTCCGCCGATCCGGCCGTGCTGGCCTGCGACCTGCTTGGCCAGGCCGAGCATGGACCCACCTCGCCCGCCATTTTGGCCACCACCTCAGAATCGGTGGGTCGTGAGACGATCCGGGAGGTCGACCGCTGGTTGGAGACCTGGCCGACCGCAGCGATAGCCGGTCCGGCCTGGCGTGATTTCGGCGCCGTCATGCTGTGTGATGACGACGGGGAACTGCGTCGAGTGGCCGACGAGATCGCTCCGGAGCATCTCGAGGTACAGACCCGGGATCCCGACTGGTTCGTGGAACGGCTCACCAATTACGGAAGCTTGTTCATTGGAACTCACGCTACGGTCGCCTACTCGGACAAAGCGATTGGCACTAATCACACCCTCCCGACCAAGCGGGCGGCCCGCTATACGGGCGGCTTGTGGGTGGGCAAGTTCCTCAAGACGGTGACGACCCAACGCTGCACAGCGGAAGGTTCGTTGCAGGTGGCTGAGGCGGCTGCGGTGGTGGCGGACGCCGAACTGATGGAAGGGCACGCCATCAGCTCGCGGTTGCGGCTCAACCCGGAGTATTTCCCGGAGATGATGGAGTGGCTCGGTGAGTGAGCGTCGCGTCGTTGTTGTTACCGGAGCCAGTCAGGGGATCGGTCGGGAGCTGGCAGTGGCGTTCGGCTCCGTGGGCGATTCGGTGGTGCTGGCCGCTCGGAACCCGGAAGGTCTCGGGGCGACAGCCGCCGCGGTGATGGAGGCCGGAGGCGAAGCGCTGGTCGTGCCGACCGATGTTACCGACGAGGCAGGCGTTGAGGCTATGACCAGATCGGTGCTCGACCGATACGGGCGGGTGGATGTGCTGGTCAACAACAGCGGGGTGGCCGGACCTTCCGGCCGGCTCTGGGAGCTCGATCCGCAAGAATGGCTGGAGACGTTCGCGGTCAACGTCTACGGCGTCTTCCTGGTCAGCCGGGCACTTCTGCCTGTCATGATTGAGCAGACCTCCGGGTCCGTCATCAATATCGGGTCGATCAGCGGCAAGCGACCCCTGTACGGACGATCAGCCTACACCTCCACCAAGCTGGCGCTGGTCGGATTGACCCGCACGCTGGCCCTGGAAGCGGGACCGTCTGGTGTGCGGGTCAATCTCATCTCTCCAGGTTTCGTGGCCGGACCGCGACTCGATTGGGTCATCGCGGCTCAGGCGAGGGCGCGCGGAGTCTCTGAGGAGGATGTTCGAGCGGGCTTCGCAGCCGAGGCGGCACTAAACCGTCTCACAGAGGCGCGGGACGTCGCCGATGCAGCAGTTTTTCTTGCCTCGGACCAAGCCAGGGCGATAACCGGCGTCGACTTGAACGTCAACTCCGGCGTCGTCATGTACTAAAGGAGCAGCAATGACACGATTGATCGATCTGTCCCAGAACATCTACGAGGGCATGATGGTGTATCCAGGTCATCTCAAGACCGTCACCTTCCAGCACGCCACCCACAAGGAAACGGCCCCTCGATTCACAAGCGGTTTCTCTTTCCAGACCCTGGGTTTCATGCTGAACGACAACGGACCGACTCATGTCGATTCGTTCAGCCACCTGGATCCCGATCCGTCCGCCCAGACCATCGATCAGATGGATCTGGACCTCTTTTTCGGCCCCGCACTGTGCCTCGACGTGTCCCGGGTTCCCGAACTGACCGATATCACTGCAGAGCATCTCGATGCGGCGCTGGCCGAGTCGGGGCTGGAACTACGGCGCGGCGACCTGTGCTTCTTCTACACCGCCACCTACGACAAGTACGGAGGTACCGACGATTACCTGACCCGCTTCGCAGGTTTTGGCGAATCGGCGGCCGACTGGATCGTCGACAAGGGGATCAAGGCCTTCGGGGTCGACTCGCCGACGCCCGACAACCCGACGTCCACCATCTACCCCGTCCACATGATGGGCCGCCGCGAGCACATCACCCATTACGAGAACCTGGTGCTGACCGAGGTGGTTGGGAAGCGGTTCACGTTCGTTGGGTTCCCGCTCAAGGTCGTCGGCGCCCACGGCGGACCGACCCGGGCCGTAGCCATTGTCGAGGAGTAAGGGAAGCTGCCATGAGAATCGTTGATCTGACGTCCCCGGTCGGGACAGATACGTACAGCCCACCTTCGGTAAACCAGCCGATCGAGATCACCGTGCACCACAAGGAGCCGGGATTCTGGATGGTGAGCGACATCAAAATGATGCTCCACGCCGGTTCGCACGTTGACTTCACGAAGCACTTCCAGGAAGACGGCGAAACTGCCGAGATGATCTCCCTCGATCGGACCTGTGGTGAGGCGGTTGTCATAGACTTGACACCGGTCGAACCGGATCACGACATCACAGTCGCCGACCTGGAAGCCGCGGCACCCGAGATTCGGTCCGGTGACGTGGTGCTGGTCAAGACGGGCTGGAGCGACCAAGCGTGGGGTGACTTCCCGCGTTACTACGTTGGCTCGCCGGCCTGTTCGCCTGAGGCGGCTCGCTGGCTGGTCGAAACGGGGGCCAAGGCGATCGGATTCGATTGCTTCCCGGAGCGCTCCGCCAAGAAGCAGAGCTACCTGCCAAGCGAGTTCGTGGTCCACGAGATCATCGGCCAAGCCGGGGCCGTCCTCATGCAGACGCTGACGAACCTGGCCGAACTGCCGGTTGGCGAGCGATTCTTGTTCTTCGGGGCCTTCCTCAAGGTGAAGGGCGGCGAGGGCGCTCCGGCCAGATTCTTCGCCGTACTCGACTGAACATGACCCGCCTCCCATCTGACGGGTGGGTTGAGGGAGAAAGGGGGATCGACCCATGGCTGATGAGCGTCTGAGTGGACGGTACATCCTGATCACCGGTGGTGGAGGAGGTATCGGCTCCGCCCTGGCCGAGGGTGTATCCGCATCCGGTGCGGCGGTGTTCTTGGCCGACGTGGACCCCGATGCGGCGGAGCGAACCGCATCTGTCGTTGCGGCCAGAGGATGGGCCGGGTGCGATGTTCGTGACCCGGCGGCCGTCGAAAACATCATCGACGCGGCCTATCGCCTGGGTGGGCCGATCGATGGGTTGATCGCCGCCCACGGCCTATCAACCTACGTTCCGTTCCTGGAGTTGAGCCTCGAAGAATGGAATCGCATCGTGTCGGTCAACCTCACCGGTACCTTCCTGGTCGGCCAGACCGTCGCCCGGCACATGGTCGATCACGGAATCCGCGGCGCCATCGTCAACATTGCTTCCACGCTCGGATGGGTGGGGGCACCCAATCGGGTGCACTATCTGGCTTCCAAAGGCGGGGTCAATCTACTGACGCGGGGGATGGCTCTCGATCTGGCCTCGCAGAGGATCCGGGTCAACGCGATCGGACCGGGAGCGATCGTGACCGAGATGACCCGGCCCCGCTGGGATGATCCCCGGATGCTCGCGGCCACCAACGCCAGGACCCCATGGGGCAGAATGGGACAACCGCATGAGCTGGTGGGAGCCGCCGTCTACTTGCTCTCGGAGGAAGCCTCATTCACGACGGGGACCACCCTGTACGTCGACGGGGGCTGGACCGCCCAATGACCCGCGCCGTCGGGCCGCCCCGGTCCTGTAGTCGTTCCGATCGCACCAATGGAGGAAGCAATGAGTGATCAGCCACAGGTTCCGCCCGGAGTGGATCCCGACATCTTGCACCGGGTCGTGACGGTCAAAGCCGAGACCCACAACCTCGCCGGGATGGAGCATGAGGCCCGGGTCCGCCAGTTCACGTTCATCAGCGACGAACCGGAGCACATGACCGGGGCAGATGAGGCACCTGCTCCCCTCGATTATTTCACGGCGGCCGTCGGCTTGTGAATGCTGACCCAGATCGTCCGGTACGGACGAATGTTGAAAGCCAGTCTCGGCGACATCCGGTGCCATGTGAGTGCGCACTGGACCAGCGAAGGGTCGGTCTTTGCCGGGACGATCAGCTCGAAGTGTCACTCGGTTGAGGTCAGAACCGAGATCGAATCGGAAGACGACCCGGCTCTGATCGCGGCCGTCGTGCGCAACGCGGAGGGGGGTTGCTACGCCGAAGCTGCGCTGAAGGAAGCCATCCCCATCTACAAAACGGTCGTGCTGAACGGTGATGCCTTCGACTACGCGATGTACCCGAGGAAGGTCCCGCGCAAGTAGGCAGCCGGAGGGCGCCGGTTTCCTCTATCGATCGCGGTCTTCCCGGATGATGTGCCCGAGCTCTTCGAGATACAGGCAAACCGCGGCGGCATCCAATCCGCCCAGCCCTTGCCGGGACGCCTCCCCGTACACGGGGAGGGCGGCGTCGAGAAGGGGGGTTGGGGCTCCCCGGCTCTCGGCGTAGTCCTTGATGATGCCTGCGTCCTTGAGGATGATGTCCAGCCTCCCAGCCGGAGGCTCGTAGCGGCCCGCCACCATCATCGGTCCGCGGATGTCGAACATCCGCGACGCTCCCACCCCGTCGCTCATGACCTGCTGGACCAGAGCGGGGTCGAGGCCGGCGGCGATACCCAGCACGTGGGCTTCAGCGGCGGCCAGGTTGTGGATGGTAACCAAGAGGTTGGCGATGTATTTCATCACCGAACCGTGACCGAACTCGGGAAAGTGGTAGGAGGATTTGGAGATCACGTCGAAGATGGGTCGGGCCTTCTCGAATGCCGCCACCGGCCCGGAGGCGAAGATCACCAGCGTGGCGTCGGTAGCTTGATACCCGGTCCCACTCACGGGGGCGTCG
>DATEVB010000127.1:0-10158 GCA_035282865.1 Acidimicrobiia bacterium
TACGGCCAGCCGAACGACGGCCGCCTCGCCTTGCTCTTCCCGTCGAACCGATTCGGCAGGATCGAGGACACGACACCGTCCGTCGTAACCGGGTGGTCTTCCCTGCGCCTGGGCTTCCTTCCGCCGCTCATCCAGTTCCGCCGGTGTGCAGAAGCAGTAGTAGGCGTCGCCGGTGGCCAGCAAGTGCCCGGCTACCTCCGCGTACCGATCGAGCCGGTCGCTCTGGCGGTACGTACCGTGCGGGCCTCCCACCTCGACGCCCTCATCCCAATCCAGGCCCATCCACTCCAGGCCGACCAGCACATCGTCCTCGTATTCCTTCTCGGAGCGGGTCGGGTCGGTGTCATCGATGCGGAGAATGAACGTACCGCCGGTGTGGCGCGCGTACAACCAGTTGAACAGCGCCGCCCGAGCGTTGCCGACGTGCAGGAACCCGGTTGGAGACGGTGCGATGCGAACCCGTACCGTCACAGCCTGCCCACCGGATTGGCCAGAACGCCGATGCCTTCGACCTCGACCTCCATCCGATCACCCGGTACGACCGAGCTGATGCCGGAAGGGGTCCCGGTGAGTACCACGTCGCCGGGCAGCAGGGTCATCACCCGGGTGATGAACTCGATCAACTCGGCGACTCCAAACACCATGTCGGCGGTAGAGCCCGACTGGCGCACCTCGCCGTTGACCCGGCATTCGATACTGAGCCCTTCCAAAGGGTCGAGCTCGGTCTCAATCGCCGGGCCCAGCGGGCAGAACGTGTCGAAACCCTTGCCCCGAGTCCACTGGCCATCCTTGCGCTGCAAATCGCGGGCGGTGACATCATTGCCGGCGGTATAGCCGAGGATCACGCTCTGCACGTCTTCCGCCTTTACGTTGCGGGCGACGGCTCCTATCACCACCGCCAGCTCCGCTTCGTGTTGGACGTTCTGCGAGTCGGGCGGATAGACCACCGGCACCCCGGGACCTATCACCGAAGTAGCCGGTTTCAAAAAGATGATCGGGTACTCGGGGACGTCCGATCCGGTCTCTTCGGCATGCGCTACGTAGTTCCGGCCGACCGCCACCACCTTGGTGGGAAACACGGGAGCGAGGAGGTGGGCCTTTTCAAAAGAAACAACGACGTCGGTCGGCTCCCAGGCAACCAGCGGCGAGCCCTGGTGCACGCGGACCCCCTCGGTTTCAACCACACCGTAGGAGATCCCTTCGTCGGTGCGGATGCGGACAATCTTCACGGGTAGTACTCCTCGCTGTCGAACCGGGACATCCTGGCTAAGTGGTGTGGATCCATGTGCTGCAGAGTCCCGGCGAAATGATCCACCCCGATCGGAATGAAGAGGGCCCGCGCCTCGACGTACCTCGTCCCCCGCTCGTCGAACCCGACAGCTTCTGCCCACAACTTCCGACCATCTTGAGCGGCCAGCCAGGCTTCGGCCCGCAACGTCAGTCCCAGCGGGATCGGTCGCAGATAGTTCATCTCGAGCTTGGCCGTTACCGCCGGTTGCTGGTGGGCGATCATCACGAATCCCATCAGATCATCGAAAAAGGCGGCCGCCGCCCCTCCGTGCACAACGCCGGGGCCTCCCTGGAAACGTTTGGCGAACTCGAGTGCCCCGGTCACCTTGTCGCCTTCATAGCGCGGCCAAACACCCAGCCCTTGCTCGTTCTCCGAACCACAGCCGAAGCACCACGGTAGATGTTGCGTCGGGAGGTCGGACCGCACCTCGAGCTCGGGCACCGGGATCACGTCTCCGGTCAAGAACCTGAAACCGTCCATCACGTTGCCGAGGTCAGGCCCGCCACGTTGAGGAGGTGGCGGACACGTTCGGGGTCCGCACTCAGCAGGCCCGGCGAAAGCTGGGAAAGGAACGACCGGCCCTTGACTCGCTCATGCGCCGCCTTGCTCAACCATTTGGCGCGAGCCGAGCTGAGTTGCGCGACGACGTCGCCGGGTATGCCCTCCGGGCGTAAGCCCAGCAGGATCAGCGCAACCTCCACATCGGCAGGTGTGGGACCGCGACCATTGAGGGAAGCACGAGCGGCGGCCACCGAAGCCACCACTGGCTCGAGGCCACCATCCGACCGGTCGAATTCAGTCTCTCTCACGATTCGTAGCACCCACCCGGTGTCGGGTCCGGGGCGGCCGAAGGCACCTCCCGACACGGCCTCATCCGGTTCCGTGATCTCTCCGGGACGGTCACTCCCGCCGCGGCGGGCGGCTCCCGGTTCCAGGACGGCCCGGGGCGCGTTGCTCGCGTCGAGTTCGATGTTTGGTTGCTGGCCCATGGTCCTTGGCGATTCCCTCTATACGTAGTCGAGCCAATGCCGATATGCCTCGAGGCGCCCGGTCACCGCCTTCTGGAACAGATCCTGCGCGTTGCGAGTCACGGGTCCCGGTCGGCCCTCTCCGACCGGGCGGTCGTCGACCTCCCGCACCGGGGTGACCTCGGCGGCGGTGCCGGTGAAGAAGACTTCGTCGGCGTAGTACAGATCGGATCGAGAGACGTTAGCCTCTCGCACCTGGTGACCGTCGTCCCGCAACATGGTCATGACCGAGTCCCGCGTGATGCCCTCGAGAATGCCGGCCGTGACCGGAGGCGTGGTCACGGCGCCGTTCTTGACGACGAAGATGTTCTCGCCACTCCCCTCCGAGACGAACCCCTCGTAGTTGAGCAGAATCGCCTCGTCATAATGGTTCTTGACCGCCTCCTGCTTGGCAAGAATCGAATTCAAGTAGCCACCCGTTCCTTTGGCGTTCGGATGGAGCATCCCCTGATCGATCCGACGCCACGAAGAC
Source organism: Acidimicrobiia bacterium (assembly GCA_035282865.1). Lineage (GTDB taxonomy): Bacteria > Actinomycetota > Acidimicrobiia > Spongiisociales > UBA4744 > UBA4744. The sequence goes on from DATEVB010000127.1 coordinate 2,792, forward strand.
ACGTGGGCCCGGATCCCGTTCTCGAGGCCATCTTCGCCGAGGTAAGCGCCCCACTGCCAAGCGGCGATGACCACATGCACCTCGGCGCCGGCCGGGTTGAGTCCAATCGAGCCGAGACCGTAGAACGCCAGCGGACGCAGATACGCCGATTCGAGTTCGTTGTCGATAAGCAATTGACGGCTGGTCTTCACCAACTCGTCGACTCCAACCCGGAGCGGAATCCCGTACGCCTTGGCCGATCGGTGGAGACGCTCCATGTGCTCGGTCAACCTGAACACCGCTGTGCCGGTCGGGGTCCCGTAGGCACGGATGCCTTCGAATACTCCCGCCCCGTAGTGAAGGCCGTGGGCAAGAACGTGAACGGTCGCTTCGTCCCAGGGCACGAAATCGCCGTCCACCCAGATAACGCGAGAAGTTTCCATGATCTCCTATCTTGGCAGGTCCGGGGGGTCACCCGCCAGATACCGCTGGTGCCAATCGAGCACCGCTTCGAATCGTTCTAGCCGGTGTTTGGGTTTACCGGATCTCGACAGCTCGTGCCCCTCCCCCGGAAACCGCAGAAACTCCGCCGAAACATCCCGTTTCTTGAGCGCCACAAAAAGCTGTTCCGCTTGTTCTATCGGGCACCGGAAATCGTTCTCGGAGTGGATGATGAGGGTCGGGGTGGTGATCTGATGCGCAATTGACAACGGGCTGGCCTCCCAGAGTCGACGGTGCCCGTCCGGCAGATCAGCATCAAGGTACATCCGGCCGAACGTTGCACCGAGGTCGGACGTCCCTCCGAACGACGACCAGCCGACCAGTGCTCGCTCCACCACCGCCGACCGGTAGCGGTCGTGACGAGCGATCAACCAGGCGGTCAGGAAGCCCCCGTAGGACCCGCCCATGATCCCGACCCGCCCGGCGTCGAGTCGCGGGAACCTCGCCAAGGCAGCGTCGAGGGCCGCCGTCACGTCCGTCTCATCGACGATACCCCAGCCGTCCCCGGCCACTGCTCGTAAGAAATCGACGCCGCGGCCGCTCGCCCCACGGGGGTTGCAGGCCACCACCCCATATCCGGCCCCCGTATAAACCTGAAATTCATCGAAGAAGGTGTACCCGTACTGGGTGGCCGGGCCCCCGTGGATGTTGAGCAGGGTCGGAACCGCCTCCTCACCCGGCGGTAGATAGACCCAAACGTCGATGGCCTCCCCGTCGGAAATCACGGTGAAATGATCCGGCTCACAGAGAGTCACCCCGGACCGGAATTCTCTGTTGAGGTCGGTCATGAGTGGCGGTGCCCCTGCCTCGAAGATATGTAGCTCGCCGGGGTCGGCGGGAGCTACCGCCACGTAGGCGAGCTTTGTCCCGTCGGCGCTGGGGCTGACTCCGGTGATGGCCCGGTCCCCATCGAGCAGCAGATCGACGGTGCCGTCCGGTTCGACCCGGACGACCTTGACCCTGCCGGCATCTTCCAGACAGGTGAGGGCCGCCTCTCCCACCCATTGGGGACCGGCAGGATTGATAGAAGGAGCGGACGTGGTGACGCTCCGATCCAGGTAGCCGGTCAGGTCGACCAGGTCACCGGACGCTTCGACCCTCCACAGCGAGATGATCGACGGGTGCGCCCAGGGATCCGGCTGTCCGAGGGCGTGCACCACCCCGTCCGGTCGGTACGAGACGAGAACCCAATGACCTCGCTCGACCAGGGTACGCTGTTCGCCCGACTCGAGGTCGACTTCGAGGATCTCTTGACCGGGATCCAACCCGCGCCGGTCGTGACGGGCGCTGGTGAACGCCACCGCCTGCCCGTCGGGCCGCCAGGCCGGTTGACCCTCATCGAATTCTCCTGGGGTGAGACAACGAGCGGATTCGTTGCCGGATGGGTCGATCAGGTACAGATGGCGGCGCCGGTCGTGAAGCCATCCCCGGTTATCGAACCGGAAGGGAACCCGATCGATGCGCCGGGGCCGCCGCTTGCGTTCATCGCCGTCGAGACCGTCCCACTCCTCCACCCAATCGACGCCGACCGCCACCAGCCGGTCGCCGGCGGGCGACCACTCGAGGGCTTCGATCCCGAGCGGGAGGTCCGAGATGACCGTTGCCTCACCACCGGCCGCCGCCATCACCGCTACCTGCGGCGTGTCTTCCTCCCCCGGGACTGTGCGGAGAAACGCCAGTCGGGTCCCGTCCGGCGACCATCGCGGAGAACTGTCACCGGGTCCGTGCGTGAACGGACGCGCCGTTCCGTCCTCCCAGAGCCAGACGGTGCGGTCGTACCGATCGTCATCGAAATTGATACGTGACACCGAAAAGGCGACTCTTGTCCCATCCGGGTGAAGACGCGGATCGGATGGGGTGGCTATACCTGCCAGATCTCGGGGTTGCACAAACATCTCCTGTTGGCGATGTCCGAAATGTAGTGGCTCGCTCTCCCCCACTAACCTCGCCGGCGTGGACCGTGTTGTTGCTTCCTGGTTTGGCACCGGATTGTTGCTGGGGAAGGTACGCGGGTCCGATGCCGGGTCCGGGACGATCGCCGCCGCCGTCACCCTCCCGCCTGCCCTCGCCCTCGGCCTTCTCGGATGGTGGGCGCAGCTGACCGCCGCCATCATCGTTGCGGCGGCCGCCCTCTGGTCAACCCGTCGATTCGCGGTTGGCGACGCCGACCCCGGCTGGGTAGTCATCGACGAGGCGGCCGGCACCTTCCTGGCCGTCATCGGGCTGGGCGGTTGGGCCGCGGCCGCAGCGTTCGTCGTCTTCCGGATCGCCGACATCTCCAAGAAGTTCCCGGGAGTCGCCGCTGTCGAGCAGCTAGGAGGCGCGGTTGGCATCACCGCCGATGACCTGGTTGCCGGTCTGTGGGCCCTGGCGGCGGGGTGGGGACTGAAGATTGCCGGTCTCGGCTAGCAACCTTTGTCTTCCCCTGCCGGGGGTTGGAGGTCAGGCGCCGGTGGGCAGCTGCTGGTTCCCCGTCACACCAAAGGGAGCTGAACGAATTGGGCTTCCTCGACACCTTCGAGTTTGCGGACCGATTCGACCACCCCGGGCGAGAGTGGTTGGTCGATGTCGATCCCCATCATGGCCGCCTCGCCGGTGACGGCGGATCTCCCAACCACCATGTTGGCGATGTTCACGCCGAGCTCACCCAGGAAGGTGCCCACCCGTCCGATCAGCCCCGGCACGTCGGCGTTTCGCACCAGGAGCATGTATTGAGAGAGAGGCAGGTCGACTTCGTACCCGAATATCTCGACCAACATCGGCGCCCTCCGGCCGATCGTTCCGGCCAGCGATATTTCCCTTCCGCCAACGCTTCCGTTGAGCCGGACGAGCGAGACATACTCGGTGGACTCCGATGAAGACTCCTCCGTAATAACGATGCCGTGTCGTTCGGCGAGCGCCGGAGCATTGACGTACGACACCGTCACGGAACTCACCGCCGACAGCGCCCCCTTGAGTGCCGCCAGCCGGAGCGGACGCACGGGGTATTCGGCCAAGCGGCCTTCGATCCGGACGATCAACCGATCCGGCAGACCCCTCGCCACCCCGACGAACACCCTCCCGAGGTGCTCGGCAATTGGCAGGAAGCGCCGAACTTCGTCGTTCACCTCGGAGCCGATGTCGACATTCACAGCCGAAAGCACCAACTCCCCGCGCAGAGCAGCAGCCACCGCTTCGGCAACATCGCTACCGGCTCTTTCCTGCGCTTCTCGAGTCGATGCCCCAAGATGAGGGGTCACGACGACCTGGGACAGCGCGAACAGTGGGCTCTGCGTGATCGGCTCATTGGCGAAGACATCGAGGGCGGCGCCCGCCACTCCACCGGAGCGGATCGCTTCGGCCAGCGCAGCCTCGTCGATGACGCCGCCTCGGGAAGCGTTGACGATCCGAACCCAGGGCCGCATCTTGGCAAGGGTCTCGGCGTTGATCATCCCCGCCGTATCCGAGGTGAGAGGCAGGTGAAGGGTAATGAAATCAGCCCGGGCATAGAGTTCGTCGAGGGTGTCGACCAGTTCGACCTCCAGCCTTCGAGCACGATCGGCGCCCACGTAGGGGTCGTGGGCAATCACCCGCATTCCGAACGCCTGCGCACGGTGGGCGACCAGCGAGCCGATTCGCCCTAGCCCGATGATGCCCAAGGTCCTCCCGTGGAGTTCCACTCCCTGATACGACTTCCGGTCCCAAACCCCGGACCGTAAGGCGGCGTCAGCGCGCGGAACATGCCGTGCCTGACCCAACAGCAGGGCCATGGTGTGCTCCGCAGCAGAGATGACGTTCGCCTGAGGTGCGTTCACGACCACGATCCCGGCGTTGGTCGCGGCAGTGATGTCAATATTGTCGACGCCGATCCCCGCCCTGCCGATCACCTTCAGGAGGGGCGCGTTCTCGATCATGGCTGAATCGACCACGGTTGCGGAACGCACGATCAACGCCTGGGCGTCGGCCAGTTGCTCGCACAGCTCGGTGTGATCGAGACCAATTCCGTTCACGACATCGCACTGCGTCTCCAACGCTTCGATGCCGGCCTGAGCGATAGCTTCCGCGATTACGACTTTGGGTCTCATGTATGCCTCCGTAACCATTGTGGTGCCTCGAGCTCCCCCGGCAAAAGCCGGGGCGCAACCATCGAGGCGATCTACCGCATAGAGTGAACGGTGAGCCCACCGAGGAGGAGCAGCATGGAAAGGCCAGGATGGTCACCAGATGTCGTGATTGCCGCTACCGACGGGTCGGAAGGAAGTCTGAGGGCCGCCCATGTGGCTGCCAGTATCGCCAAGAACAACAACTCGAAACTGTACGTGATCACGGTGGTTCGCCCACCCGAGGGTTGGTGGGGAGTAGGCGGAGCGCCACCGACCGCCACCGCCCTCGCCAAAGCACTCGACGAGGCGCAGCACAGCGTTCTCGATTTGACGACCAAGGATCTGGACACCGAGGGAATCGAAGTCCAGACGGTCGAGGAGTTCGGGGACCCGGCTGCCACGATCATCGGTTTCTGCTCCGAGGTCGATGCCGACCTCCTCGTCGCCGGTAGGCGCGGTGCTGGGCTCATCGAGCGGTTCGTCATGGGATCGGTCGCAGATCGCCTCGCCCACTACGCACCCTGTCCGGTCCTGATGATCCCCTGACCCGATGAGCGAGCCGTTCGACACGTCCCGGGATCTTGCATTCGCGGCCAGAGGATCATTCGCCGGAGTTCCGGCCAGGTCGTTGGCTGATATCGGTGACGCCGGAGTAGTCATCCTGGGCGCGCCGTTCGACTGGGGCACGTCGTATCGGGCCGGTGCCCGGTTCGGACCTAAAGCGATCCGCGAAGCCGATTACCTTGGATTCGACGGCTACCGGCCGCACCTCAACACCGGCATCGACTCATTGGGAACCCTGGACGTAATCGACGCCGGCGATGTCCTCGTAATCCCCGGCGCGGTCGAAGAGAGCCTCGACCGCATCGCAACCTCCGTCGAAACCATCGCTGCATCGGGAGCGGTCCCGATCGTCCTGGGGGGCGACCACACCATCACCTACGCCAACGCCACCGGCGTAGCGAGGGTGGCAGGGTTCGGGAACGTCGCCCTGATCCATGTCGATGCGCACGCCGACACCGGCGAGACCCAGTACGGCCAGCTCTACGGGCATGGAACCCCGATGCGGCGTCTGATCGAATCCGGCGCCGTGCCGGGAAACCGTTTCGTCCAGATCGGCCTGAGGGGATACTGGCCGGATCCTGAAACCTTCGCCTGGATGCGCGACCAACAGATGCGTTTCTTCACCATGAACGACATCACCGACCAGGGTCTCTCGGCAGTCGTCGACGAGGCAGTGCAGCATGCGGCCGCAGGTGCCGACGGCGTGTTCGTCTCGGTGGACATCGACGTGGTTGATCCCGGATCGGCTCCCGGCACCGGCACCCCCGAGCCGGGCGGTCTCACCCCCCGTCAGATCCTCGACACCGTCCGCCGGCTGGGACGGGACCTCGATGTGTTGGGCGCAGACGTCGTCGAAGTGGCGCCTCCCTACGACGGGCCCGGCCAGGTCACGGCCTTTCTCGCCAACCGGATCGTGCTGGAAATCCTCAACGGTATGGCCGAACGGCATGTGGCTCGCGCTTGACGATCCGATGTCCCGGCCCGGGGCCGGCCGGGCTATTTCTTCAGCGAGTTGAAGAGAGCCAGGGCCGGAAGCCCGAAAGCGAGCGCGGCGGCGACCAGGCCGATCGCACCGGCCAGAGCGTCGGTCTGCGAGTTGAAAGCGAAGATAACGGCTACCCAGCCTGTCAGCATGCTGCTGAGGATCAAGAACCACAAGACCGTGCTGATCGACTTCACAGGAACTCCTTCTGCATTACTGGCTGACACGCTACACGCCGAGCGTCGCCGCCGGTGCAGTCGGCGGGCTCCACGTCGCCGGTCAGGAGCCGACCGGTTGGTAGATCATTTCCCCAAACAGATCACGATTGGCCGAGATGATGGCTTGGCGGCCTTCAGCCGATGTGAGCCAGTCGGCAAAGTCCAGCGCAACCGATTCGGTCGGTGACCCTTTGACCACAATGATCTGGTAAGGGTTGACGAGCACCGGATCGTCGGTCAACGGGATCCTCTCCAGCGAGAGGTAGGGTGCCGCGGCGAGGAAGGCGCCCAGTTCGGAGAGAACGAACGCCTGGCGCTGATCCGCCACCTGCAATGTGAAACCCATCCCCTGCCCCGTCTCGAGATACCAGGACATGCCGGACGGATCGACGCCGGCCAGGTTCCACAACTGCAGCTCTTTCTTATAGGTCCCCGAGCCATCGGACCGGCTGACGAACAAGTCCCCCCGGCGGGCTATTTCCCGGAACGCCGCGCCGACCGTGGACGGGATAACCTGGCCGGCTTGAGCCGGGCCGGCCAGGACAAAACGGCTCTCCAGGACCGGTTCATATCGAGCCGCCAGACCTTCGGCAACGAACCCCCCCTCGAGGTCGGGCGCATGGGTGATGAGCAGGTCGGCTCCGCCTCTTCTCCCCAGCTCGAGGACCTGGGCCGTCGATTCGCCGACAACACTCAGTTCGACGTCCGGGTATTCCTCTTCATAGCGGGACACGAGCTCATCGAGAATGCCGCTGTCGACCACAGTGGTGCCTGCTGCCACGATCACCCTGACCGGGGTGCTGCAGGCGCTCAAGGCCAGGACCGCGATTGCGGTGACGAGGCCCCTACCCTTCATCGAGGAACCGCCCGCACCGCGGTGGCTTTCACCATGAGCGTCACCGGAGAACCGGGAGCCAGCTTCAGTGCCTCCCGGGAACCCGGAGTGATGAGAGCAGCGATGAGGGAACCGACGTCGACGATCACCTCGATGAGCCGTCCGGTCTCCCGGAGGTCGGCTACCTTACCCGGCCAGCGGTTCCG
>DATEVB010000128.1:0-11930 GCA_035282865.1 Acidimicrobiia bacterium
ATTCGAAGTGGGTTGCCCGGCCGCTCCGAGATACGGATCGAGCATGGACGCCGTGAAATTCTCGGCCACCCCGTCGAGCATCATTTTGACCGAGGTCGGCCGGAACCGGCCCACCGAACCCCGGTCCCGGCGAGCGATCAAGTCCTCGATTTGTTCCTCTCCGGCGGAACGCTCCCACCACATGGCACCAACCACCCGGGCGATCAACTCGCCCCGACCGGCCAACACCCGGTACGCTTCCTCCGTCTCCGGGGTCACATCTGCGTCCTGCCAGGCGGTGATCCCGAGCGAAAGCAGGTAGTCCTGGGCGACGCCCAGCCCTCGTTCGTAATCGGCAACGGTGTCGGGCGGGACGACCCGGCGTACCAACTCCATGGCTCCTTCCTGGAGCGTTCCCGCAGGTTCCCCGTCGCCACATCGTTCAATGCGCCCGTCGGACGGATCTCCTGTGGATTGGTCGATGCCGGCTGCGGCTAGGGCCCGGCTATTGACCCAGCCGCCGTGGCCGTCACGGTTGATCAGGAACACGGGCCGGTCGGGGACCACCCTATCGAGATCGTCCCGGGTTGGTGTCCCTCCCGGGAAGGCGTCCATCGCCCATCCTCCGCCGAGGATCCATGGCTCATCGGGATGGCCGACCGCATAGGCGGCAATCGTCTCGAGATAGGAGGAGCGGTCCTCGCCCCCGTGCAGGTTGCACCGCAGCAGACCGAGACCGGCGGTCGGAGGGTGGACATGGGCATCCTGGAACCCGGGAAGTACCAGCCGCCCGTCGAGGGAAATGACCTGAGTGCGTGGTTCGATCCACGAATCGAGCGCGTCGCCGTTCCTGGCCAGCGCCACGATGCGGCCCTTGTCAACGGCCACACCTGTTGCCCAGCTCCTGGCCGCATCGACGGTGAAGACCACCCCGTTCCGCAACACCAGGTCGGCCACCGGCGCACCTCCTCGGGCGAAGGGTAGTTCCGTTTTCGAGCGGCTCACCGCGCCGTGGGGCGAAAGCAGCAGGTACAGTTCCGTCATGAGCGCTTTCTGGCATCCGTTTGCAGACATGGGAGCAGTCGACGGTCACGAGATGGTCATCGACCGCGGGGAAGGGATCTACGTCTTCGATGAGAGCGGCCGCCGGTATCTGGACGCCACTGCCAGCCTCTGGTACTGCAATGTCGGCTACGGCCGACAGGAGATCGTCGCCGCCGTGGCGACCCAGATGGAAAAGTTGCACGCCTATCACACCTTCGGCGACTTGGTGACGAGACCGGTGATCGAACTCACGGAAAGGATCGCCTCGATTGCACCGGTTCCCGGCAGCAAGGTCTTCCTAACGAGCGGAGGTTCTGACTCCGTCGATAGCGCCGCCAAGTTGGTCCGGCGTTACTTCCATCTGATCGGCCAACCAGATCGGACGGTGTTCATCACTCGTGAATGGGGGTACCACGGAACTCACGCCTACGGCACCAGCCTGGCAGGTATGGCGGCCAACAAGGACGGTTACGGGGAACTGATCGGCGATGTCGTGACCGTGCCGTGGGATTCGGTCGAGGCAGTCGAGAAGGTGATCGAACAGGTCGGCCCGGAGCGGATTGCCGGCCTTTTCTGCGAGCCGGTCATCGGGGCAGGCGGTGTGCGGATTCCCCCGGAGGGCTACTTGACCGGGGTCCGGGAAGCCATCCGCGGGGCCGGGGCCCTTTTCATTGCCGACGAGGTGGTGACCGGATTCGGTCGGGTGGGAGCATGGTTCGCCTCCAACCGGTTCAACCTCCAACCAGACCTCGTGACTTTTGCCAAGGGTGTCACCTCCGGCTACCTGGCCCTCGGCGGAGTGATCGCCGCCCCGTGGATCGCCGAACCCTTCTGGGGAGGTGGCGTCATGTGGCGGCACGGCTATACATACTCAGGTCACTCAACGGCTGCGGCAGCGGCCGTTGCCAACCTCGACATCGTCGAGCGGGAGGGCATTCTGGCCCACTCCCTGCAGCTCGAGTCTGAGCTGACCGCGGCCCTGGCGCCCCTGGGCCGGCATCCCCTGGTGACGGAAATCCGGTCCGGGCTTGGTGTCCTCGGAGCCGTGCAGCTTGATCCGGAGGCTGTCGAAGCCGACCCCGGATTGCCGGCCAAGGCGTTCCAAGCGATCCGCGCAGCCGGAGCGCTCACCCGGCCGGTCGGTGGCGGCGGGCTGCAAGTCTCGCCGTCCCTCATCATCAACACGGAACAGTTAGAAGAGCTGGTGGCGGCATTCTTTACCGGGCTCGACACGGTGAGCGTTTGAAAACAAGCTGCTTCTGGACCGACGATTACCCGCATCCGGTCGATCTGCCGGCGAGAGGCCTCCCCGCCCAGACCGACGTCCTCATCATTGGCGGCGGTATCACCGGCCTCACCGCCGCCCACCGGCTCGCCCGGGCAGGTGTCGAATCGGTGGTGGCTGAAGCTCAGGCCATTGGCGAAGGCGCCAGCGGCGTCAACGGGGGCATGGCGATCTATGGATTGAAGGCACAACCGGAGGCAGTCTTCGATCGGTTCGGTGAGCGGTTGGGACGAGAGCTGTGGGATGCTTCCAACGTTGCCATCGACCGCGTCGAACAACTCATCGACGGAGAATCTATCCCGTGCAACTTCGCCCGGCCGGGCTCGGCCCAGCTCGGCTTCACTGATCGCGACGACCGTGTGCTGGCCGCCTACGCACGGAAAACCACCGAGCAGCTGGGGTTCCGCATCGAGTATGTACCCCGCCACCGCCTCGGAGAAATCGTCGGGAGCGATCGGTTTTCGATGGCGCTCACCGAGAAGGTGAGCGCCTGCCTCCATCCCGCCAAGTACACCTTTGGCCTGGCGGAGGCCGCGGCCCGGGCCGGGGCCTCCCTGGTTGAGACTGCCCGGGTGACCGCCGTTGAGAAGGCGGGAGAGCGGTTCACCGCCACCACATCCCGGGGTCGGATACAGGCCGGCCGGATACTCGTCACAACCAACGGCTACACCGGAACGATCTTCCCATCCATCCGCCGCAGGGTCGTGCCGATCGGCAGCTACTCGATCGTTACCGAACCGCTCCCGCTCGATCTGGCCGAGGAGGTCCTGCCCGGCAACCGGATGGTATGGACGGCTCGCCGCTTTCTGAACTATTTCCGCCGCACCCCGGACAACCGGATCCTGATGGGCGGCCGCCGCAACCTCCAGACCGACCTCGACCCGGCGGACAGCGCCACCGACCTCAGATCCCGTCTGTTGGAGTTCTTCCCTCAGCTCGCACCGTATGAAGTCAGCCACGTATGGGGCGGGAAGCTCGGGGTCACCTTCGACCTCCTGCCTCATATCGGCCGCCAGGATGACGTGTGGTATGCCATGGGATATGGGGGCCATGGCGTGGCGCTCGCCACCTATTTGGGCACCGAGGTCGGCATGCTCATGACCGGTGAACTCGACCGGAGTCCCTTCGCGGAGATCCCCCATCCCACACGGTGGTACTACCGGACGAGACCGTGGTTCCTCCCGCTAGCCGCGCTGGCCTACCGAACCCTGGACCGCTTCGGCCGCTGACCACCGCCGCTTCTTCACCTTGAACCTTGCGACGAGACCGACCGCCGCTGCCAGCCCCGCCCCCAGCAGTGGCACATATGCATGGCTGCCCAGGAGAACGGAGAGCCCGACTCTCCACGGTGTCGAACCGCCGGCCGGATCGGCGATCCAGGATCCAAGCCGCAACATGAGGGCAAGAGACAATGAGGTCAGCATCAACCGGTAGGCCAGGTTCCGCACTGCGGCCGCCCGGTCGGGACTGATCCACACGGCTCCGCCACCAAACGTCAGCACCGCCACCCCTGCCAGAGCCGCTGCCAGACTGAACGCTGCCGACGCCCTGGTTGCCGCAGAAGTCACCGGAAACTCGCCGGTGCCGTCGAGCAGGATCGGGTCGATGTTCGATACCAGGGCCGCTACCGAACGCTCATCGGCCGGCACGCCTTCGTCGACCAACACTTGCGTGATGTGGGGAACGGCCGGCAGCAAGGCTGTTGCCGGATCCACCAACGCTGCGCCGCCAACGGGAGCGAACACCGCCTCGACAATTTGGTCGGTGAGGTCGGTCAGCACCTTTTCCATCTCCGGCATCGCCATGATCCTGTCTACCAAGGCGGCGTTGTCGGAGGCGATCAAATCGGCCGAGCCGAGCCCGGCGGTGATCCAGCCGGCGATTCGCTCCCGAGCGGTCTGCTCCGTTGCGACATCACGCATGACTTCTGCCACCGTGCCCCGGCTACCCGTGACGGCGCTACCCCACAGTGATGCGATCAGAATCGACGCCGATAGACCGAAGAGCCAGAAGAGGGTGGCGCGCACGAATCGGCGTGGAAGGCTCGAAGTCGTAGCCCCGGGCGGAGTGACCCGGACCGGTTTGGTGCGCGCTGGGGAATCAATCATTTGATGACCAGCTCCGGATGGGTGCGCACCCGGGGACGGGTCGCAACGACTCCCCGGGCAAGTTCATTGAAGGCCGCCGCTGCGTCGCTGTCCGGAGCAACCGTCACCAATGGATGCCCCTCGTCCGCTCCGGCTCTCATGGCAGGGAGGAAGGGAATCCGGGCGAGCAAGGGCACACCTAGTTCGTCTGCGAGGGCGGCTCCTCCCCCTTCGCCGAACAACGCATATCGAGTTCCGTCGTCACCCGTGAACCATGACATGTTCTCGACTACACCCATCACTTCCTGGTTGACCTTCTCGGCCATGAGTGCCGCGCGTTTTGCGACCCGCTGGGCGGTCGGCTGGGGAGTCGTTACCACGACAACCTGGGCGCGTGGCACGAACTGCGCAACAGAGATAGCCACATCACCGGTACCAGGTGGCATGTCGATCAGGAGGTAATCCGGGTCATCCCAGAACACATCGGAAAGAAACTGTTCGAGAGCTTTATGCAACATCGGACCGCGCCAAATAACGGCCTGGTCGGGACGCACGAAGTAATCCATGGAGATGACCTTTACGCCGTGCGCCTGCGGGGCGATGATCGTCTCATCGATCACGCTGGGATGTCGGTTCACTCCAAGCATCTTCGGGATGGAGAATCCCCACACGTCCGCATCGATTACTCCCACCGAATGCCCCTGCTGAGCAAGGGCGACCGCCAGATTGGCTGTGACCGAGGACTTCCCGACGCCGCCCTTCCCGCTGGAGATCGTTATCACCCGGGTGGGCGAGCCGGGACGGGCGATGGTCATGCCGCGCTCGGGTCGCAAATCACCCATCAGCTTGCTGCGATCGGCATCATCCATGTCAACGAAAGCAACGTCGACGGATGTAACGCCTTCAACCGCGGAAGCTGCATTTTCGATCCCTCGGGCGATCGTTCCGGCCAGGGCGTAGCCGGGAACCGGTACGGCGACCTGTACTTGAACTTGTCCCTTGCGATTCACATCCAGGGACCGGATCATCTCGAGCTGACCCAACGGGCGACCTAACTCGGGCTCTTCGACGGCGCCTACCGCGTCCTCAACCGCTGCCTTGTCGACCACTTCTTGTCCTATCCACACAGTGTTTAGAGCGAATGGGGAACTATAGTGACGGCGTCTACCTACCCGACCGGCCCATGGATACTCGTCAACTCGAGCGCACACTCACCCATCTGACCTCGACCCTCGGAGACCCGACGCGCCGCTCCATATACCTCGCCGTATGCGAATCGGATCTGCCCGTCACCGCCGCCCAGGTCTCAACCGAGTTCAAGATCCACGCCAATGTGGCCCGGCATCACCTCGATCGTCTGACCGATGAGGGCTATCTGGAGGTGTCCCTCCGGCGTCCGGAAGGAAGGAACGGGCCCGGGGCAGGTCGTCCGGCCAAGTGTTACACGTCGACCGATAAGGAGATCGACCTCCAGTTCCCCGCCCACCGCTACGACCTCCTGGCCGAGCTCCTGATTCGCATCGTTCAACGACTCGAACCGGAGCGGGCCTCCGAGATCGCGGCCGAGGTCGGTCGCGAATACGGAGTGGAGCTGGCCGGCACTCTGGACGTACCAGACGTCGCCGGTTTTGATGCGGTGCTCGCCATCGTTCAGCAGGCAATGATCGAAGTAGGTTTTGCCGTCGACGCCAACACCGGCAACCGTCAGTTGTTGATGAGCCATTGCCCATTTGGTCGCACCGCGTTCGACCATCCCGAGGTTGTGTGTTCTCTGGACCGGGGCATCGTGAACGGCCTCATGGAGGCCCTTCACCACACGACGGACACCGTCACCTCTCCCAAGGAGACGTGGGGCGATGACTGCGTGACCACGGTTTAGGTAGCACGTGGCTCGAATTATCCGAACCAGCTGCGCCACAGCCGGGCGAAGAATCCTGGACGTCCGGCTCGGGGAAGATCGCTGAGCACTGCCACTTGCAAGTCGAGCGGTAGGTCACCGATGAGCGCATACCCACCGACCCGGGACTCCCAGGCGTAGACGACCAGCCCCGGTTGGAACAGGCGCTGGTATCGCTCACCGGCGATCTCGGTGATCGGAGCGTACTCGAGCTCCGGGATCCTGACCGCTCTCCGGGAGGCCATGACTGTGAAGGAGAAGACCCCATCCGAGTAGTAGGCGACCGTAGAGTCCTCAGGCCCCTGGTACGCATCGAGCCGCTTGAACCCACCGACTTCAGCGGGTAGCGCCTCCTCGTCGATGTCGCTGAAATCGACGATCTGGGCGGTGTCGGGAGTGCCTTGTGTGACCGAGGCATCTATCGACTGCGAGTCCTCGCTGAACGAAACAAACGAGCTCGAGCAATAGAGAGAACGGTCTCCGTTGCGCACCTCTGAGCGGAGCAGCGCTCCGGTAGCGTCGTCGAAATGCAGCCTCACTCTCTCAACGTCGCCTTCCATCACGGTGACCACGTGCACCGGTCGCTCTAATTCGCGAGCCTCACCGGCTTCGAGGGGGGCGTACCTCGGGCTCACCTCCCAGACGGCGGCACTGTCGATCCGGGTCGCATGCACGGTCCCGTCTGCGGCCCGCTGGTACAACTCCCCATTGGCGGCAACCGCTTCATTGCTGCTGCTCCTCACCCACAACTGGCCGCCGGACCGGGCGACCTCGACGAACTGCGCAACGGTTCCCTCCGGCGTGTCACAGATGACCAATATCTCCCCCGAATACTCCGACGCCGCGGCACGTTCGAGATACTCACCAAGGTCGGTGGCGAGGGCCGGCAAGGCTTGACCAACGATGACCACCATCGCCAATGAGGATACGATCAGTACCCGTCTCATTCGATCGGTCCTGCCACTCTTTCGAGTACGGGTACCGGTGGCCGTGGGGTGATGGCCGGTTCGAGCGAGGTACGGGCCCCGTATTGATCGGACAGCTGATCGAGACGCACCTCCAGGGTGGTCGGAGGGGCGAGGATGGTAGCGAAGCCTATGAACAGGGCGAGGATGGCGGCGGCCGCCGCGGCGATCCACACAGGGGGCCGGCGAGTGTGTGGCAGCACCCCGGCTACAGCTCCTTCAGAGGGAAGCAACCCAAGAGGCAAGTCCAGCACGAGGAGCGAACGAACGGCCGTCCGGGCGAAGGTGAGATCGTTGAACTCGTCCCGACATGCCGGGCAGGTGGCGAGGTGCCCGGCTACGCGACCCTTTTCCTCTCCGGTCACTTCGCCATCGAGATACACCGAGAGAAGCTCGCTCGGATGCGTCACTGCAATCGCTCCTTCAACATCTTGCGTCCTCGATGTATCCGGCTGCGTACGGTACCGATGGGAGCGGCGACAGCCGAGGAGATCTCCTCGTAGCTGAGGCCGACGATGTCGCAAAGGACCACCGCTTCGCGGAAGTCGTAGGGAAGGTCGAGCAGCGCCGCCTGGATGTCGTCCCCGAGCCGCACGGCCGCCAAGATCTGATCGGGAGCGGGGGACGAATGATCGGTGACCCGGTCGGTCTCATCGGGTAGCGGGGCGGTCGGCCTCCGCTTGCGGCGCCGCACGTCGTCGAGGAAGGCATTACGCGTGATACGCCATAGCCAGCCCTCGAAGGATCCCGGCTGATACCCGGCCAGGCCCCTCCTGACTCGGAGCAACACCTCCTGGGTGAGATCGGCCGCGTCGTCTGCATTGCCGGTGAGGCGATACGAGAAGTTGTAGATCTTCCGCCCATAGACTCGGGCTACTTCTTCCCACGTGAGCGGTGCATTCTCAAGCACGCGCGTTACCTACTGAACGCAGAGGTACGCGATGGAGTTCCCGGCACGCCATAGGCGAAAACCAGGGACAGGGTCACCAGGGAGGCGAAAGACGGCTCAGGTATCTTGGGCATCGCCGGGTGGCTCTTCTTCGCCGCCCTGCTCGATGCCCTTGCGAAATTCCTTGGCCGACGCGCCGAGTGACCGGGCGAGGTCGGGGAGCTTCCTTGCTCCAAATAGAAGCAGCAGAATCACGAGGATGATGATGAGTTCGCCGCCGCCAAGTCGTCCAAACATGGTGTCTCCTTCAAAGGTATCCTACCGGTACGATCCCTCTACGCGGGCAGGATCTCCTCTGCGACGATATCCCACCCCGCCGCGGAACACCAACCGAACGGCAACGGAGAGAAGGTCAACACAAGGTCCGTCACACCCACGGCCCGGAATTCCTCGATTCGTTCCCTCACCTGTTGAGGCGTGCCGACCAGACCACGGTCGGCCACATCGGCCAGCGAAGCGTTCTGGATCAACCAGGGTGCCTGTCGCCGCCATTCCTCGAAGCGACGGGAGAGATCACTCTGGTTCTCGCCAACAAGAGTCACCAGCCCCAGACTTCTTCTCACCTGACCGGAGTCGCGACCTACCTCGGCGCAGGCGCGTTCGAATTCAGCCGCCTTGGCTGCGTAGCTCTCCGGCGAGTAGCGCCACGCGACGTTCCATGCATCCGCCGTCCTGGCAACGGTCCGCAACGCCCGCCGCCCACCGGCCGCCACCAGAATCGGGACGGCCGCTTGCTCGGCGGGCGGCAAATTGGGGGCGTCTTCCCCACGAAGACGCCGACCCTTCACCGTCGCCCGAGGATTGGCGACCATCGCACGAATAAGGGTGACCGCCTCCTCGAGCTCGGCCAGGCGATCCAGACCCGGCGGGAATTCCAGACCGGCGGCCAAATATTCAGCCCGGTGCCACCCCGCCCCCAGTCCGAGGGCGAACCGGCCTCCGCTCAGCCGGTCCAAAGACGCCACCGCCTTGGCCAACACCGAAGGCGGCCGGAATCCGACCGCCAGCACCAGCGTCCCCAAGGTTACCCGTCGGGTGACGACCGCCAGGGCGGGCAAGAGCACCATGGCATCAAGTTGGCTTCCCGCGCCGGGTGGTCCTCCCAACACCACCGGGTCCGTGAAGTAGTGATCTGACACCCATAGTGCGTCGAATCCCGCAGTCTCCAGCTGGATGGCCAGGTCCTCGAGGTACGGCCAAGCCGGCAGGCCGATCCCGCTGTGAACGCTGTGCGGCAGGGCGACACCTACCCGCATGGGAGGGTCACTCGAGCGAGAGCGCGTCGACGAACTTCTGGAGGCGTTCGCGAGTAACGAACCTGATGCGCGGCTCTCGCTTCTCTCGCTCGTACACACCAAACGGCGAGAACTTGTCGCTGATCAGCAATCCGCGATCGGCACCCGAGTTGATGAATTGCATGACGAACTCCCGCATGGTGACATCCTCGACCTCTGGATGGTCTCCGGGTTCATAGCGGTCCTCGCACAGGTAGGTGGTTGACCCTGCCTTGGTGGCTGTGAACGCCAGCGGATTGTCGGTCGACGTGACCCCGTAGCCGAAGAGCCGCAACAGAGCGCGGACCATCTCTGCAGAAGTCATCGTCATCGGATCGACTCCCTGAGCGCGCAACCCCACGGTTACGGCCTTGGGAAGACGCAGTTCGTTACCGATCGGTCCCAGTGTTTCGGTCCGCCGCTCGGCGGCCAGACCCGGGGCATGCTGGAGAAGCTCGCCCGAGAACTGCTTCTCGAGAGGGTCAAAACCGATGTGTCCAAGATGCAGCGAAGGGGCGGCAACCATCGGCGGAGGGAGGACGCCCGGCTCCTCGAGGGCGACCTTCCCGACCCGGCGTGGCTCAGCGCCTCGACCGGCCAAAGCCACCACGGTGGTAACGCCCGTGATGGGCAACTCGTGACGTTTTTCTCTCACCACTTCCAGAGCTTCGTTGGTGAGGAGCTCGGAAAGCACCTCATCGATCTCCCCGTCCGGTAGAGGAACATCGAAGAAGACCTGGGCTTCTTCACCTCGCACATGGAAGCCGGACACCCTGGGCCGGGGCCGATCTGCATCGATGACCGTTGCCGCCTGACCCGCTTGTGCGTTCTGCCGGGCCACTTTGCCCCTCCTGGCGGTGAATGCGGCGATGGCTCCCAGGACGAGGGCCAGGATGATCAAGAAAACGCCAAGGAACCCGAGGTCCTGCACACCATTCCCTTTCTCAGCAGACGAATCAATCTTAGTGCTGCGCATCTCCCGTCATCAGAGGCCGTCCGATGCGTAGTGGGCCGCAACCCGACCGGGCGCCCTGCTCGGAGAGCTTCCGGTGGCACGGTGACTCAGGAGGCCCGCCGTGCTGAGATGGACCGCTCCTTGCGAATCCGGCGGCGTTCCCGCTCGGAGAGGCCGCCCCAGATTCCGAACTTCTCACTCTGCTGGATCGCGAACTCGAGGCACTCAGCCCTCACCTGACAGGCGTTACAGATTGCCTTGGCCTTGCGGGTCGATGCTCCTCGTTCCGGGAAGAACAGGTCGGCATCCGCTCCCCGGCAATTGGAGTAGTCCTGCCATGCAAGGTCATCGACCGCAAGTGCGTCTATGAGACTGCGGTGCACGACGTGCACCCCCTTACGTATGTGTAATTACAAGCATGTAATCAGGCTGCGCGCGCCCTGTCAAGACGTAATGTTCGGCGATGTTGCGCTCTCCGCAGCCGCATCACGCTCGTACGACGAAAACGCACCACCAGATAGTTGAAACCTGTGCCGGATAGCTGCTACTCAGCTCCCCCGGCTGAGGGGGCCAGAGCGGCTGCTAGCTTTGGGCCAACCTGCAATCTCGTGCTTGGAGGCTCGTAGTGACGACCACCGACAAAGGCACGGACCGCGGCACTTCCAACCGCTTGCGGCCCTGGGCGATCGAGTTCTACAGCTCGGCTGTAGGCAAGAAGTGGGTGATGGCCGTCACCGGCATCATCTTTCTCGGCTACGTGTTCGTCCACATGCTTGGGAACCTCAAGCTCTACCTGGGGACGGATCCGACCGGGATCTACGCCATCGACCACTACGGTGAGTGGTTGCGCGAGCTACTCGAGCCGTTCCTCCCTCGCCAGGGTGCACTCTGGATCTTCCGGGTGGTGCTAACCGCCTCCGTCGTGCTCCACATCCACGCCGCCTACTCACTGACCGTCACCAACTGGAAGGCAAGACCGGTGCGGTATCAGTCGCCGCGAGAATACCTGGTTGCCAACTACGCCTCGCGGACCATGCGCTGGTCGGGCGTGATCGTCGGCGCCTTCATCGTGTTCCACCTGTTGGACTTGACGATCGGCACCGCCAACCCGGAGTTCGTAGCGGGTGACGTGCACGCCAACCTGATCGCCAGCTTCAGCCGGCCGGGGGTGGCCATCTTCTACATCGTGGCCAATCTCCTCCTCGGCCTCCACATCTTCCACGGCACCTGGAGCCTCTTCCAGAGCATCGGGTGGAACAACCCCCGGTTCAACGAGTGGCGCCGCTGGTTTGCCTGGGCATTCACCGCCGTCATCGTTGTTGCCAACGTCAGCTTCCCGCTCACGGTGCTGACCGGTCTGGTCAAGTGAGAGGGGGATGATGATGCAACTCGACGCAAAGATCCCGGAAGGACCCATTCAGGACAAGTGGGACTCCCACAAGTTCAATGTGAAGCTGGTAAACCCTGGCAACAAACGCAAGTACGAGATCCTGGT
>DATEVB010000129.1:0-14712 GCA_035282865.1 Acidimicrobiia bacterium
CAATCGGGGCGTACGCGGGGTGGGGCCCCAGGTTCGAACGGGTATCTTCCCTCGCTCTCTTGCCACGAGAACGGCGGCATCATCGAGTCGGGCCACCAAGCGCCGGTAGACCGGCCAGACCGGGGAGGAGTTGAAGTCACCGGCTACGAGCCGAGCGGCCGGCGGGGCGATGTGCGCCATGAGCGCGTCGAGTTGCTGCCGACGCATTCGGACCGCTCCCCACGGTGGCCACAGAATCGGGTTCGCCATGTGAACGTTGACGATCTCCACCGAGCCCGGCCATTGGGGTGGTTCGAGTCTGGCAATCAGCCCGTCCCGGTAGGCCATCGGTAACAGCTCGATGTGAGCCGGCGCCTTCAGAGCCAGTCCCCGTCCGTCATGACCGTCTGCGGGGACGAGCAGCCCGTAGGGAAGAAGCTCCCCCAGCACGTCTGCGGCAGGAAAACTCAGCTCCTGGACCACAACCACGTCGGGATCGAGATCCTTCAACAGATTCCGGAAACCTTCCACATCGAGGCGGTCCGCGTACAGATTGGCGGTCAGGACGCGCAAAGTCCGGGTCGGCCGGTGGTCTTCACTCATCGCCATCGGGACGTTAGCCAGACCCCGGCGCACGACTACCGCACCCCCATCTCGACCAACAGCTGCTCGACACGTCGCCGGATCTCGTCTCGAACCACCCGCACCTGTTCCAGCGGAGCGTCGTGCGGATCCGCCAGGTCCCAGTCCACGTAGCGCTTGTTCGGGAAGTATGGGCAGGCGTCCCCGCAACCCATCGTGACGACCACGTCCGACGCCTCAACGATCTCGTTGGTGAATGACACTGGGAAGGCCCCGGAGATGTCGATGCCCACCTCTGCCATCGCCTCGACCGCTCGCGGATTTATGACCTCCGCCGGCGCCGAACCCCCCGCCAACACGAGCAACCGGTCCCCGCCGAGGTGTCTCGCCCAACCGGCCGACATCTGCGAGCGCCCGGCATTGTGAATACACACGAAGATGACCGACGGGACCCCGACGAGCAACGTGCCCTCGAGCTTGCCCTGGGCCCGCAAACGGTCCCTGGTGAACTGCTCGACTTCGCCCGCCCGGAGTGGGCCGGAGCGGATCTCCTCCAGGAGGTCGATCGAACCGGCAGCCATTCGTTCGACATCGGCCGGCCCAAAGACCGTCCCGAACTCGGCCAGCAGGTTCTCGATGATGAGGTCGATTTCCTCCGGCGAGATCGCCATCGGCTGTTGAGGTTCCATGCCGTCCTGCTTGTTGTCGACCTCTACGGTAGCTTTGAGTTGTGTCTGTGAAGAGCTCAGCCTGAACCTCATATTTGCGGCTCACTGCCATCAACCGCTCGGCAACTTCGACGCGGTTGTCCACCAGGCGTGCGATCGAGCGTACCTGCCGTTCCTGGAGATCCTCGCCGCCCACCCCGGCATCAAGGTCAACCTGCATTACTCGGGTTCGCTGCTGGAGTGGCTCGACGGAAACCGCCCGGATGTCCTCGAGGCTCTGGCCGCCCGCGCTGATCAGATCGAGTGGATAGGGGGCGCTTTCTACGATCCCATCCTCCCTTCGATCCCGATCGAAGATGCCATGGCTCACCTCGCCCTCCTCTCACAATTCTTGCAGGATCGCTTCGGTCGGACCCCACGTGGCGTATGGCTGGCCGAACGGGTGTGGGATCCCAGTCTCCCTTCGCTCCTTCGGAGAGCCGAAATGGAATACACGCTCCTCGACGATTACGCCTTCCTGCAAGCTGGTTACCCGCCCGGCAGCCTCACCGACAGCTTCATAACCGACCACCTGGGCAACACGCTGACGATCTTCCCTATCGCCCAAGAGCTTCGCTACGCGGTCCCCGGTGCGGACCCGGAGGATGTGCTCGGGCTCCTTCGCGATCGCCATGACCATGATCCGCAGGCGCTGGCAGTCATCGCCGACGACGGCGAGAAGTTTGGACTATGGCAGCACAGCTCCGAACGGGTGTATGCGCCTGGGAACTGGCTCGAAGAGTTCTTCACTTTGGTCGAGGGTGCGGACTGGCTGGAGACGACCACGTTCGAGAGGTATCTCGATCATCATCCGGCCCGCCGCCGGGTGGCGATTCCGCCGGCCTCCTATCGCGAAATGGGTGAGTGGTCGCTCCCCACCGAGACTGCCCGTGTGGCAACCCTGGCGGGATCGGGTGAGGATGAGTACGCAGACTGGGTTCGCATGGAGCCGTTCATGCGGGGAGGTTGGTGGCCCAACTTCCTGGTCGAGTACCCCGAGGCGGCGGTGTTGTACCGGAAGATGCTTCGGGTGTCCACACACGTTGCCGCCAGCAAAGGGGCACCGGGGGCCCGCGCCGAGCTACTCATGGCGCAGGGCAACGACCCCTACTGGCATGGCGTGTTCGGCGGGCTGTATTTCCCGCATCTGCGGGCGGAAGCCAACCGCCATCTCATCACCGCCCAAACGATGATCGATGCCCACCACCATCGTGGTCGCACGTGGACCTACGTGCGCCACTTCGACTGGGATGCCGACGGGCGGGAAGAAATCGAGGTTGAGCTGCCCGACCAGTCATGGGTGATCGACCCTGCCGAGGGGGGCTGTCTCCTCTACTTCGACGACAAACCGGCCCGATGGTCGATCGGTGACGTCGTCACCCGGAAGTTCGAGTCGTATCACCTCGACCTGGAAGAACCGCAGATCTACGACCGCCATCCACGTCGCTGGTTGACCGATCAACTCCTTTCCTCCACTACGACCGTTGAATCTTTCGGAAGCGACGCTTACGAGGAACTCCTACCTCTACCCCATACCGAATACGTGATCGAGGAGACGACTGAGGGTCGGGGATCGGCTCGGATCAAGATGGCGGCGCTCGACGGCAAGCTCCAAAAGACGATCAAAGCCGAAGACCGGAAGCTACAGATCGGTTACCAGGTCGCAGGCGTCCCCGCCGGGCGCTTCGGACCCGAGTTGCCCGTGGCCGTTTGGGAAGGGGTCGGACAGATCAGGGTCGATGGAGGCCCGTGGCAGGACGTCGACCATCCACTCGCCTTGGCCGGACACCGGTTCCGGCTCCGACACAGTGGAATCAAGACCTCCCTGTTGATCGTGCTCCGCCAACCCGGGTCGATGTTCTCCATACCGATCCGCACCGTAGCGCGAGGAGAGGATGGCGGCTTCACGTCGATTCTGCAGGGAGTCGTACTGTGGCCCCATTGGGACACGAGCGGCACGGGCGGCTACGAGGTGACGATCGAAGTCGGAGAGTCGGCGACGGAAGCGCCATGAGGTTGTTGATGGCGGCCGCCGAGTGCTCGCCCCTTGCCCGTACCGGCGGAATGGGAGAAGCGGTGGCCGGACTCGCCAAGGCGGTCGCGGCAGAAGACATCGACGTGACCGTTGCCATTCCCCGCTACCGGCATCTGCACGACACCGGCGCCGCCGCCGACGATGCCCCGGTCCCTGCCTACCGCTATCAGATGGGTGAGGTGGAGGTGCTGCTCATCGAGGACACCACCGCCTTTGACCGTCCCGGTATCTACGGGCCGAAGCCCGGAGATGCCTATGAGGACGAATGGTTCCGCTGGGCGCGGTTCTCGGCGGCGATCGCCCGCCTCGCAACCGGCTTCGACCTCGTTCACCTCCACGACGGTCACGTCGGCCCGGTCGCCTTGCTCACCAACGTGCCGACCGTGCAGACGATTCACAACGCTTCCTATCCGCTCCTTGGGCCATTGGCCGACGCTGCCGAGGAACTCGGTGTGTCCTGGCAAGACCGGATGCTGGGCGGAGCGCTCGAATGGTACGGCCGGGCCAACTACCTCAAGGCGGGCATCGTCGGGGCAACCCGGGTAACCACGGTCAGCCCGACGTTCGCCACCCAGATCACCACCGATGCCTCAGTCACGGGCGGGCTGAGCGAGGTGATCAAATGGCTCGAACATCCGGTGGTCGGCATCGTGAACGGCATCGATACCGAATCCTGGGACCCGCAATGTGATCCGATCCTCGCCGCTCCCTTTTCAGCCAAGAAGTTCAAGGCCCGGGGCGAATCCCGGAGGGCCCTGTTAGGAGAGGCCGACCTCGACGACGGGTTCCTGGTGGGCAACGTAGGAAGGATGACAGAACAGAAGGGCCTTCAGCTGATAGACCTCAGCCTCGATGAGCTCGTAGAAGATGGGCTGCGTTTGGTGCTGGTCGGCAACGGCGACCTGGACGCCATGGTCGATGGTTGGCAAACGCGCCACCCCCGCGCCGTCCGGCACGTCGACTATTCGGAGCCGATGGCCCGGTTGTTGTACGCCGGAGCAGATGCGTATTTCATGCCATCCCGATTCGAGCCGTGCGGGATCGGGCAGCTGTACGCGATGCGATACGGATGTCCACCGTTGGTCCATGTGACGGGTGGTCTCGCCGACACTGTCATCGATCTGGATGAACAGCCCGACGCGGCAACCGGATTCGGGTTCCGCAGGTTCCTTCCCGAGGAAGCAGTCAAGACGATTCGGCGCGCCATGCGCGTCTATCGCACGTCACCAAAGGAATGGAAGATGCTACAACGCAACGGTATGACCCGCGATGTCTCATGGAACCACGCATCGGTCGACTACCGGCGTGTCTACGAAGCGGCCCTACGGGCACACGAGGAACGGGCGGAAGGAAAGCCCTGACACCACATCGATTCAACCCATTTATGGGCCTCCCGACCTATCAAGAATGCCGCCACCTCGTCCGATAATGGTTCAGACACCGACGGAGGAGTCCCATGCTTCGGTTGCTTCGCATAATGCACAAACTGCAACACGGCGCAAGTCTCGTTGAGTACGGGCTTCTCGTCTTGTTGATCGCTCTCATCGCCATCCTCGCCGTCACCTTTGCCGGGAATCAGAATTCGGCCCTCTGGAGCGAGATCGCCAGTTCTGTCGACCGCTGACCTTCATCGGATCGGTGACTGACGATCTGAGCTGACGGCATCCACCCATGGCGGGACCTCCATCACGTCGTGTGACCTTTTCCCCTATGCAGAACGCGTGCGCCGGTTCAGCATGGGTGGCAGGCAACGAAGGGAGCCCGCAGGTGCCGGAGAGCGTGTACAAAGTCATAGAGCTGGTGGGAACCAGTCCGGAGTCGTGGGAAAAGGCCGCCGCGGCAGCCGTCGAAGTTGCCGCCAAGTCGCTCCAGGATCTGCGCATTGCCGAGATCGCCGATCTCGACATGCACATCGGTGAGCAGGGCCAAGTCATTGCCTACCGGGCCAAGGTGAGAATCTCCTTCAAGTACCGCACCGAGGACTGAGCTTGGAGAGCGTCAGCTCAAGAACCGGTAGAGCGCATCAAAGGCCGCCGGCAGGTTGGCGACGGCGACGCTCTCGGCAACCTGATGGGATTGGGCGGTTTCACCCGGACCGTAGTTGACTGCCGGAATCCCATACTGAGCGAGGCGCGCCACGTCGGTCCAGGCTTGTTTTGGGGTACGGGCCGCCCCGGACAACCTGGCCAGCCGTTCGAAGTGTGGATTGCCCTGCGGAACAGATCCGGCGGGCGCCCGGTCAACGATTTCGATCAGTTCGGCCGGCGCCGCTTTGTCGCGCAGCCTGGCCTCTGCCTCGTCGAGCGTCTTGTCCGGGGCAAATCGGTAGTTGAGGTTGATTTCGAAACTGGCCGGGATGATGTTGCGAGCGATGCCGCCGGAAGCGGTGGTAACCGAGATGACCTCCTTGTACTCCAAACCGTCGATCATGATGCTCTCCGGATGCCGCTCGTGTAGCTCGGCCAGCCATGATCCGGCCTTGGTGATGGCGTTTTCTCCCAGCCAGGGACGGGCGCTATGCGCGGCATGACCTTCGAACCGCACCGTCGCGTTGATCGTACCGACACAACCGACCTGAAGCTCGAGGTCGGTTGGCTCGAGAACGACTGCGAATTCCGCTTCTGACAGCCACGGCGCCCGTTGCAGCACCACCTCGAGCCCGTTGTCGTCGGCGGGGCCTTCCTCCTTGTCGTAGAACAACCCGATGACGTCGTAGGGACCCAATCGGATGGACGGGTCCTCCAGCAAATGCATCATCACCGCCAATCCGGACTTCATGTCGGAGGCCCCCAGACCGATGACCCTGCCCGCTTCGATGGCCGCCGGTCCCTGTCCCTGAGCGGGGACCGTGTCGATGTGCCCGACCAGAAGAATGAGCGGCCGCTGGGAGCGTTTCCCGACGATGAGGTTGTTGCCCATACGCTCCACACCGTCGATCCCCCAGGTCGACATGAGTCGTTCCGCCAGGGAGGTACACAGCCTGCCCTCATCACCGATCTCGGAGGGGACATCGATGAGATCGACCAGAGTCGAGACAAGGTCGCTCATACGGTCACCTCGAACGTGCGCAGTGCATCGTTCAATGACGTGCGATCGTCCGTCGAGCCGGAGCGCTGCCCGATGATGAAAGCGCACTGCAGTTGAACCGTTCCGGCGGCAAACTGTCGCGGCCGCGTGCCGGGAACGACCACCGACCGGGCGGGAACCCGGCCCCGGTAGTCCACCGGGGCCGGCCCGGTGACATCAATGATCGGCGTCGTTGCGGTGATAGTCGTATTGGCGCCCAGCACGGCACCCTCCTCCACAATGGCTCCCTCGGTGATGATGCAGCGACTTCCGATGAAGGCGTCGTCCTCGATGATGACCGGGCGGGCGTTGGGCGGCTCGAGCACACCACCGATACCCACGCCACCCGACAGGTGCACGTTGCGCCCAACCTGGGCGCAGGAACCGACGGTGGCCCAGGTGTCGACCATCGTGCCTGCCCCAACGTAGGCGCCGATATTGATGTAGCCGGGCATGACCACAACGCCCGGTTCGCAGTAGGCCCCGTACCGAACCGTCCCCGGCGGAACGACCCGAATGCCCGATTCGTGCAACCCTGACTTGGTCGGGATCTTGTCGTGGTATTCGAACTCCCCGGCCTTCATCGTGTGGAGTTTGGTGATCCGGAAGTAGAGAATGATGGCCTCTTTGACCCACTCATTGACCTCCCACGCCCCGTCCCGCTTCTCGGCGACTCGTACCTGCCCTCCGTCCAGGCGGGCGATGGTTCGCTCGACGGCACCGGTCGCCTCTCCAAGCAGGCTGAGGTCGACAAAGGCGGCCTCGATCAAGTCTCGGTCAGGCACGCTTTCAGGACCTCCGTGGCTTGCTCAGTCTCCTCGAGGGTAGGAGTGAGGGCGAGCCGCAGGAAGCCCTCACCACCCACCCCGAAAGCTCTCCCGGGCGATACGATGATGCCTTGGGCCAAAAGGCGTTCGGCAACCGCCACGTCATCTCCGACCCGGGCCCAGATGTAGATGCCGGCTTTCGAGGCGACCACTTGGTGACCGGTGTCCTCGAACGCCGTGCGGAGGATGGCCCGCTTGGCAGCAAAGATGGCTCGCCGCTCCGCCACGTGGTCGTCGTCGTCCCAGGCGGTGATGGCTGCTTTCTGGACGAACTCGGGTGAAGCCGTCCCGGTCGCCGTCCGCAGATCCTTGAGGATCGCAATGCCTTCCGCGTCGCCGACGATAACGGCCGACCGATAGCCGGTCATCCCGGACCGTTTGGAGAGACTGAGGTACGAAAGCGCCCCTCTGGAACCGGATCCCGCCGCCTGCAGGATCGAGGGCGGAGGTTCGCCCTCATAGATGTCGACATAGCACTCATCGGAGCAGAGCCAGGCGCCGGCTCGCCTGGCCCGACGGTAGAGGTCCTCGAAACCGCTTCGTTCGATCACCGCCCCGGTCGGGTTGTGGGGGTAGTTGATCCAGACCAGGGCGGTCCGGTCCCACACCGGGTCGGGGATCTGGGCCGGGCGTAAGACGAAATCTCCGTCGAGCGTCACCGGGAATCCCTCGCCCCCGGCCAGGAGAGCCCCTCGCTCATAGATGGGATAACCGGGAGTCGCCCACACCACCACCGACCCGGCCGCCCGGTCCACGAAAGCCAGCGGGGTCGAGAAGATGGCTTCCTTGGACCCGGCGGTTGGCAACACCTGCGTATCCGGGTCGACCTCGACGCCAAACCGGCGGCGCACATAGCCCGCAACGGACCTACGGAGTTCGGGCAATCCGGAAGTGGTTGGATATTCGGAGACCACCGGGACGGAACGGCGAAGCTCCTCTGGTATGAACGCCGGGGTCGGTTCACGCGGATCGCCAATCGAGAAGTCGACCAGCGGTTCTCCGGCGGCCCGCATCGCCCGGGCGCGTTCCTGGAGGGTCGCAATCGGGTACGCGCCCAGCTGCGTGAGTATCGGGTTGGTTCGCATGTTCGCAACGCTAGTACCCCGGTCACCTTCCCGAGGCCGTCGACCGCTATCCCTCGTACAATCCTCGCCGTGAGCAGGTATCGCGCTGTCTTCGTCGGTCTGAGCCTGGCCCTGGTGACCGTAGTTGCGCTCGGAATCGCCTTCGGTTCACCGGACCGGACCGGCCCCGAACGTCCGCCGCAGATCGAGGCGGTCAGCCCCGCACCCGGTGAGACCGTGGTCCGCCAGACCCGCATCGAAGTCGACCTGCTCACCGGATATACCATCGATCTGTTCGTCGACGGTTTCCTCATCCCGATCGAAGAGTTGTTCTTCGTCGAGGGAACCGGCGTCTACTCGTGGCAACCGGGATCCGACCGGGTCATCACAGGACTCTCGCCCGGTCACCACGAAGTGCTGATCCGCTGGCGAACGCTGAGCGGTCTCCCGGACGAAGGTGAGTACTCCTGGACGTTCCGGGTTTACTGATGGCCGTTCTTGCGTGAGTTTCCTGCCCTATCCACGCTGCGGTATCGGCAGGTTTTCGACGCCGGAACGGACTCAAGCGCCCTCATCGACGTCGAATGGGCACTCTCCCGTCTCCGGTCCGGAACCGACGTACTGCCCGTAGAACGCCCCCAGCAGATCCTCATCAACCGCATCGAGTCGCATCATCGTCGTCCAGGCAGTGGCCACGACGGGCGCGTCCATACCGGGGCGGGGAGCGACGATGATCCGATCCTCGAAACTCCGGCCGAGTTCCTCAATGCGTTCGACCTCGACGGCTTCGAGAACCGGCGAATACTGGAACACGATTACGCCGATGGCGAGGTCGTGCAATTGGTAGACATCGGGCACGGGCTGGCGAAAGATGCCACAGGCGGCGGCCTTGGCCGAGTGTGCTCCGCTGGTCGGCGGGTTGGAGTTGTATTCGGGTGGCTTGATTTCGCCATTGAGGATCTGACGCACCGCCGTCTCGGAAAGATGCACATCGACGGGCTGCTCGGGAAACGTGTCGACCTCGAGGGCTAAACCCGGATTGTCGGTAGCTCCCCCGGAGCAGGCTGCCGGGAGCAGCAACACCAGACCGGCCAGGCCGGTTCGCAACCTCATACCAACCCCACGGCTTCCGGCCCCTCTTCCAGGAGCCTGAGAAATGCTGTCTCGTCGATGACGGGAACCCCGAGTTCCCGGGCCTTGGCGAGCTTAGACCCGGCCGACTCCCCCGCAACAACCGCAGTGGTTCTTCCGGACACCGACGACGTCACTCTCCCGCCCCGGTCTTCGACGGCTGCCTTGGCCTCTTCTCTTCCCAGAGATGAGAGGGTGCCGGTGATGACAACGGCCAGGCCCTGGAGCGAGGAAGAAGCGCCGGCCGCTTGCTCATCGGCGAGTTGCACTCCCCCGGCGCGAAAGCGGTCGATCAGCTTCCGGTTGTCCGGGTCGCTCGCCCAGTCCCCGACAGAAGCGGCGATGGTAGGTCCGATTCCCTCGATAGCAGCCAGATCCTGTTCGGTAGCGTCCAGCAACCGATCCAGATGACCGAAGGTACGGCTGAGGAGTCGGGCGACGGTGCCACCCACATGACGGATTCCGAGAGCCACCAGCAAACGGTGCAGGGGCCGGTGCCGGGCGCCGTCGATCGCCGCCAGGAGATTGCCGACCGATACCTCGCCCCACCCCTCGAATCCGAGCAGATCATCCGGCTCGAGAAAGAAGATGTCGGCGGGGTCGGAAATCAGATCCTCGCGCAGCAGCAGGTCGATGGTCTTGTAGCCCAGCCCTTCGATGTCCATCCCGTCTCGCGAAGCGAAGTGCGCCAGCCATTCCCTGAGCCGGCTGGGGCACTCCAACCCGCCGGTGCACCGGGCAACCTTCTCGTCTTCGACACGGACGATGGGATGACCACAGAAGGGACAGTTGGACGGCATATGCCACACGTGCTCCGCTCCCGACCGCAGGCTCGGCAGCGGTCCGACGACCTCGGGAATGACGTCACCGGCTCGACGAACGACAACCGTGTCGCCGACCCTGATATCTTTGCGATGAATCTCATCCTCGTTATGGAGGGTTGCCAGGCCGACATTGGCCCCGCCGACGAAGACGGGTTCGAGCACGGCGAATGGCGTGGCGGCCCCGGTCCGACCGATGTTGATTTCAATAGCCCGCAGGGTGGTGGTCTGCTCTTCAGGCGGGAACTTGTAGGCAACCGCCCAGCGGGGCGCTTTGGCGGTGAACCCCAGCGCCCTCTGGCCCTTCAGGCTGTCGAGTTTCACCACCACACCGTCGGTTTGATACTCGTGCCGGTGTCGTTCTGCCTCAGCGCGGGCCACATAGGCTTTCACTCCGGTCAGGTCGGGGACCGCCTGGGAGGCCTGGTTGACTCTCAGTCCCCGGTCGCGCAGATACTCCAGCGTCTCCCGGTGGTAGGCGAAGACCGGACCGCCTTCGACGTGGCCAAGCTGGTAGACCCAGATCGACAGGGATCGCGAGGCGGTGACGCCCGGGTCTTTCTGTCGGACCGATCCGGCCGCAGCATTACGCGGGTTGGTGAAGAGGCGGTCACCTCGGGCGGCCTGGCGCTCGTTGAGGTGCTCGAAGGCCGGGAGCGGCATGTAGACCTCCCCACGTACCTCCATGAGCGCAGGCGACTCACCGAGCAGCCGCAGAGGAAGAGCGTCGATAGTCCGCACGTTGGGTGTGATATCTTCACCGAAGAGGCCGTCGCCGCGCGTCGCTCCGCGCACAAAGATACCCTGCTCATAGGTAAGGGAAACTGCCAGACCGTCGATCTTGAGTTCGCATACGTATCCGCCGCCGTCACCCTCGAGCTGTCGAGTCATCCGTGACTCCCAGGCCTCTAGCTCGTCGAACGATTCGACGTTGTCCAGCGAGAACATCCGCTGGCGGTGCGGGACAGGTGCGAAAAGGTCGGAAGCCGGGGCTCCTACTCGCTGGGTAGGGGAGTCGGGGGTGACAAGATCGGGATACTCCGCCTCGAGCCCTTCCAAATCCCGGACCAATTGGTCGTAGTCGGCATCGGAGATCTCGGGCGCATCGAGCACGTGGTAACGATGGGCGTGATACCTGATCTGGCCTCGCAACTCCTCGATCCGGGCGACGACCTCTTCAACCATGCGCAGCCAGCTCCCCTGCTAGCCGGACCACCGTGTGTGCGACGATCTCTGCCTGACCTTCGGTGAGTCCGGCCAACCCGCACGCAGGAGAAAACATAGCGCCTTCGAGCAAACCGTCCATCTTCGCTCCTGCCATCACCAGGCGACCGACGATTCGTTGCAGGCGCACACCGGGGTCGCCGGGGAGCGGCTGGGTTTGGGTTGGGGCGACCCCCCAGATGAACCCCGTTCCTTCCCAGGTCGCGGCCGCAATCGCTTCGGTATGTGCGAGAAAGGCAGCTCCCAGAGAATCGATGTCCCAAGAGATCAGCGAAGGACGCACGGAGGCGACCACCGACCAATCGGTGTCGGCACAGCAATGAATACCGGCCGGCACCGGTGCTCGGGTCAGGACCTTCCCGAGCACGTGCTCCGCCTCGTCCCGGGTGATGGGAAAGCCCGGCACCAACAGTCCGGACAGGCCCGGCTCATCGAAAATCAGCGTGATGTCCGCGTCGGGAAGGCGGGCGGCCAGCGAAGCGATATGGTCCTCGACCCGACCAATCAGGCCGGTCGCCACGCAGTCGAGGAGGCCTTGGCCGGGATGGCCGGCAGAGAGCAAGCCAAGAGCAAGCGTCACCGGGCCGGTCGCCTGGGTTTTCACTGTCGGAACATCACTGCTGAGGACGTCCAGCAGGGCATGGGCTCCTCCGAAGGCTTCTGCTCGCGCCCCGATCGGCTCACCGTAGCCGAGGCCGATGCTACTGTCGACGGCCCCGCATCCGCACAATCCGTCCCCCCATTGGACCAGCATTCGCTCTTCGGGATGACGGTTCGGGAGTTGGGGAAGATACGGCACCGTTGTGGTCTCCAGCACAAACGACGCCGCCCGCTTGGGATCGGTGTGCGGAAGGCTTCCCACCCCTGTCACCAGTGGTCCGGACGTCAATGGACGGCACTCACGATCGTGCCACCGCCCAGCACTTCGTCCCCCCGGTAGACCACGCCGGCCTGGCCGGGCGCGACGGAAGGCTGGCAGTCCTCAAACCACACGGTGCAGGTTGGGCCGTCGACATCGAGCATCGCCGGCACTGGTGGAGAGTTGTAACGGATCTTCACCTCAACCGGGCCGGCGAGTTGTGGTTCGTCCGCAACCCAGGACACTCCGGCGAGGCGGGCACCGGCCGCCAGCAAGTCTTCACGCCTGCCCAGTACGACGGTGGCCGTCACAGGTTCAATCGCGGTGACGTAGCGGGCTTCGCCGAAGGAGATCCCCAGGCCTTTTCTCTGGCCGACGGTGAATCCGGCCACCCCTTCATGGTCGCCCAGATGGGTACCGTCGTGATCGACGAAGGGGCCCCTCCGCCTTCCTGTCTGTGACTGCGAGTCGATAAACGATCGATAGTCGCCGGCCCCCACGAAGCATATGTCCTGGCTCTCCTGCTTGGCGGCGGTCCGCAGCCCCAGGCCCGCCGCCACCGAGCGTGTCTCAGCTTTGGTCATCTCGCCGATCGGAAACCGGACCTTCGCCAATTCGGCTTGACCGAGCATGTACAGCACGTAGGACTGGTCCTTTCCGGCATCGACACCCCGCAACAGCTTCCATCCTGCCGGGACTTGCCGGACCCGGGCATAGTGGCCGGTCACCAGCAGATCGCATCCGAGGTCGGCAGCTTGATCGAGCAGCCTGCTGAACTTGACCGTCCGGTTGCAGTCGACGCAAGGATTGGGGGTCCGGCCCGACAGATACGAGTTCACGAACGGGTCGACGACGCCGGACCGGAAATCGTCGGTGTAGTCGAACACGTAGTACGGGATGCCGAGCTGGGCGGCTACCCGGCGGGCATCCTCGGCATCACTCACCGTGCAGCATCCGGCGGTGGGCGCCTCGCCGTTCGGTCCTTGCCACAGCTTCAACGTGGCTCCGATCACGTCGTGCCCTGCTTCGACCATCAGCGCCGCCGCCACCGATGAGTCGACTCCTCCGCTCATCGCTACCAGCGTCTTCATCGGAGGTCCTCGAGGGCCTGCACGACCAGCCCGGCCGCCCGCGCCCCATCCTCGGCCCGCGACGGCCACCCGAACGTGAACCGGAGACACTGGCGGGCATCATCAGGGGACATACCCATGGCGGTCAGAACGTGGGACACGATGGCCGCGCCACTCTGACATGCGGAGGCGGCCGAGGCGGCAACGCCGGCTTGGTCGAGCCTGACCAGCGCCGTCTCGTTGCGAATGCCGGGAATACGGACATGGCTATGCTGCACCAGACGCGCATCGCGGGGAGCATTGATCTCCAGATCTGGAAAAGCCTCTTTGAGACGTGACTCGAATTGCTCCCGGGCCGTACCAACGGTCTCCCGAAAGCGCTCCCGATCCGCCACCGTCGCTTCCAAGGCGGCAACCATCCCCACCGCGCCCATCACGTTGTGGGTCCCGGAACGACGGCCCAATTCCTGGCCCCCACCATGGAGCACCGGTTCGAGCTGCACCCCATCGCGAACGTAGAGCAACCCAACACCCTTGGGGCCGCCGAACTTGTGGGCGGCCAGAGACAGCAGGTCCACCCGGAGCAGATCAACGGTGACCTCCTCCGAGATGAACGCCTGCACGGCGTCGGTGTGCACCGCGACGGCCGGATTGGCGACGCGAGCGGCGTCGGCCAGCTTCGCAACCGGCTCGATGACTCCGGTTTCGTTGTTGGCGGTCATCACCGAGACCACAACGGTCCGATCATCGACGGCCTCACCGATGGCGTCGGGATCGACCAGACCCCACCGATCGACCCCCACAACGGTGACGGGACACCCGAGCCGGGAGACGAACCGGGCGCTCTCGAGAACCGCCTCATGCTCGACCGCCGACGTGACCACCCCGCCCCGACCGTCACCCGCCAGGGCCGCCCCGACTACGGCCAGATTGTCTGCCTCGGTGCCGCCACCGGTGAAGACGATCTCGAATGGTCGGGCACCCAGCAGGTCGGCGGCCCGCTCCCTGGCTTCTTCCAGGGCGTTCTTGGCGCGCCGTGCCGCGCCGTGCGAGCCCGACGAGTTGCCGAAGGCGTCGTGGGCGAACGGCTCCATCGCCTCCCAGACTCCGGGACGCAACGGGGTGGTGGCGGCGTGATCGAGGTACATCATTCGGGGCACATTGTGTCACGCGGAAGAGGCTACGGGCGATGAGGCGCAGCCCACCAGGCGCAGGTGAAGTCAGTCCCGGTATCCTCTCGTTGGTGTCAACGGTCGAAGTCTCTGTGGCAATCGAGGCGTCGCTGGGAAGAGTGTGGGCGGCGGTTGCCGATCTCGAATCACACGTCGAGTGGATGGCCGACGCCGA
>DATEVB010000130.1:0-4002 GCA_035282865.1 Acidimicrobiia bacterium
GGCGGCAGGGCTGGTAGGGCCCAAGCGGGTGCTGGACTCGACCCCGCTGTATGACGCGGTGGCCACCATGGACACCATCACGCTGATCCGCTCGGCGATCCGGGGTCTGCTGCGGGTCGCTGATGACGAGCTCGAAACCGAGCTGGGGGCGGTGCTTACCAGTGGCGACGACTACGGGTCTTCGGCCAAACCGCAGATCGACTGGGACGACCAAGAGGCCCGTGAGGCCCTCATCGACTCGCGGGCCACCGACGCCTTGGCTGCGTTGGCACTCCTGGACGGCCGGGAGCTGGCTCCGGGGGTGGCCGAGGCGGCAGAGCTGGTGGCCACCGTGGTCGGCCAGGACCTCGAAGAGGACAGCGACGGTATCTTCCGGATCGCCCGGCGGGTGGCCAGGGATCGGGTGATCTCCACGGTGGACCCCGACGCCCGCCACGGCCACAAGACCCGCAGACGCAGCTTCGATGGTTACAAGGGTCACGTGGCCGTGGATCCCGACACAGAGATCATCACCGGCACCGTGGTCACCCCCGGCAACGTCGGGGACGTCTCGGTGGCCGAGGACCTCATCGACGGTCTGGCGGGCGACATCAACGACGAGGCCGTCCCTTGCGGTGACGAAGCGGACGCCGAGGATGGCGAGGCCAACCGCCCGACGGTGTATGGCGATGCCGCCTACGGCAGCGGGGAGTTCTTGGACCATCTCGCCGACAACAACATCGACTCGCGTTGCAAGACCCAGCCGCCCACCACTCCCGGCGGCCGCTTCGCCAAGGACCGCTTCGCCATTGATCTCGATGCTGACACCGTCACCTGCCCCAACAACCTGACCGTCACCTTCCGCCGGGGCACCAACGGCGGCGGGACCGCCCACTTCGCCGACCACTGCAACGACTGCCCGCTCCGAGCCGAATGCACCAACGCCAAAAGCGGTCGTAGCGTTCGGGTCGGCCGCTACGAACAGCGCCTCGCCGACGCCCGCCACCAACAAGCCGACCCCGAATGGGTCGCCGACTACCGGGCCACCCGACCCAAGGTCGAACGCAAACTCGGGCACCTCATGCGCCGCAAACACGGAGGGCGCCGGGCCCGGGTCCGAGGCAAACCCAAAGTCGACGCCGACTTCAACCTCCTCGCCGCCGCCACCAACCTGGCACGGCTGGCGGTGCTCGGACTCGCCTGGACGCCTGGACACGGATGGGCCGTGCCAACGTGACCGATCCCACACGCCCCGACTCACCCCAACAACCAAAAACCACAGCCCCCTCACCGCCCGGGGCGGGAAACCCTCCCGAGCAGGAAGCTCTCATGACCATCATCCACGCCCTGATACCGTCACAGGCACCTCGATTCACACCACCCACCTAGACCACGTCCCGCTCCGGTGATGACCACCACCCGTCCAGCCATGGGTCCCGCTGTCTTGTCCGCTTTCACCTTCTAGGCCACCAGTCTCGTGATCTCATCGATGATCTGACGCTCGGTGACAAGCGGTCCGAAGACCGCGTCGATCCCGGCCCGGCGAAGTCGTACAGCGTCGCCAGGCGTGATCACGGAGCCGCCGAGCACCACGGCGACTCCCTCCTGCTTGGCGAGTGCCGCGAGCTCGGGGGCGAAGGAGATGAACTCCCAAGAGTGGCAACTCGCGCCTACAACCTGTGCTCCTTCGTCGACCGCAGCAGCGATCATGCTTTGGGGGGTTTGGAAACGTCCGAGATAGATGACTTCGAAACCGTGCAGGGTCAGAAGCCGGGCGATGGCAATCGCTCCAACCTCATGCTGATCCAGACCAATGATCCCGACAACAATGCGGACCTTCACCGGCGTACGACCTTTCCGGCGAACGGGTCGGCCGCCAATCCGTAACCAAGACGAAGAGCAGAGGCCATTTCACCCTGGGTCGCGTCGGCCTGGTAGCCATCGATGATCGGGGCCATCAGATCTGCTTCAGGGTCCTTGGCCGCTTGGGAGATTGCCGCTAATGCGTGTGCAAGGCGGTCCGGGTGCCGGGTAGATTTCCAGTCGCGAATGCGTGCGATGTGTGCGGTGTCGGGAGCAAACCGTGACTCGCTCAGATCGCGTAGCAGCGTGTCCTCTGCGGGTGGCATGGTGTGGCAATTCACGCCGACCTGGCGCAACTCCCCGCTCTGTATCGCACGGGCATGACGACTCATGCCGTCATTGAGGATCGATCGGAAATATCCGTCCTCGGCGAGGACAGATATTTCTCCCTTTCGTTCTATCTCGGCGATCTTGTTGGAGATTCGATCCTCCAACTCGTCGGTGAGTGACTCGATGAACCAAGAGCCACCAAACGGGTCAACGACCTTGCTGACTCCTGTCTCCTCGGCGATCACCTGCTGGGTCCGGAGCGCCACGATGTGGGCCTCATGACCCGGCGTTCGGAACGCCTCGTCGAAAGTAGAGATCTCGATTGCCTGTACGCCTGCCATGGCCATGGCAAGGGCCTGGACCGCTCCCCTGACCACGTTGTTGACGGGTTGTGGCGCGGTCATCGTGAGGCCCGACGTATGCACGCTGATGTTGACCGCAAGCGAGCGGGGATCGGTTGCGCCGTACTCTTCCCGCATCATTCGGGCGTACATCCGCCGACTCGCCCGGACCTTGGCGACCTCCTCGAACAGATCCATGCGGCAGTTGACAAGAATGGCGATACGGGGGGCGAAACTATCAACGGATAGGCCGCGTTCTATCAGCCGCCTGGTCACCTCGCGTATCTCCACAAAACCGAGTGCCATCTCCTCAACGACGTCCAGCCCTCCATCGCTGATGTAGTAGGTGTCCTCGACGAAGGAGTGGAACTTTGGCATCTCCTTGACGCAGAATGTGATGGTGTCAAGCGCCAGCCGCACCCGAAGGTCGTACGGCATATGCGTCGCGTACCCGCAGTCTTCTGAATAGATCGGGGCGTTGATCACCGAGCCACGGACCTGCGCTGCGTCGTACCCATGGTGACGAGCCGCGAGGTTGAGGCCGGCGACACAGAATGGCGCGTTGAGCGAGTGCGAAACCGTGATCCGATCGAGTGGCATCTCGTCGTACAACTCGATGTAATCGGCTAGCCGGCACAGCGAGACACCCGTTGTGCCGACCGAGGCAGCAGCCATCGAATGATCCGGATCGATCAGCGCCATGGTGGCCGTGTCGCCAATAACATCAACACCGGTGGCTCCTGCGGCGATCAGGCCACGGAACTGCCCGTTGGAGCGGCTCGGTGAGCCCTCTCCCGACAACTCACGCTGGATCCAGGAACTGGTCGTGTCAATGGGACGGCGGCCACGCGTGTACGGGTACTCGCCTGGATCGCCGAGGTCTCGAGCGTAGTCGAGACCTGTGGTGTCCTGAGGGCCATACCACCTCATGCGTCAGGCTCCTGGGATGATGCTGGCGCCAAGGCGCCAAGTAGTGTCTAGCAAGCTCGCCCGGCTGGGAGTCACGTCACGGCTCAGTGCCTCAGCCATCAGCTCGCGGAATGCCCCCATGAAGGCGGCGGCGACCAACCGCGGGTCGATCGTCGAGTCGATCTCGCCGGCCCGCTGCCCATGGGCGACGTTACGCGCCGCTAGATCGATTTGGCTGGCGAGCCGTTCAGCGTCGGCCTGCGCGGCCGCTGGTTCGCGGAGCCGCCGGCCAACGATGACGGCGGCTAACGGTTCATCACACAAGAAGTCGATCTCGCGGGTCAGGCGAAGTCGCTCACGCTCCACCCAGCTTGAATCCGGTGCCAGCGAAGTGGCGAACACCGCCGCTTCATAAGAGTCGTAAAAGGCATGGACCACAGCCGCGACCAAACCGTCTTTGCCGGCGAAATAGCGATAGAGCAGGCCGGCAGACACCTCGGCCCGCTGAGCAACGTTCGCTACCTCGAGCGTTCCGCCGGTTTCCAGCAATTCGGCGCGACCCGCCTCGATGAGCGATTGCCGGCTGGCTTCCCCCCGAGCCGTCAGGGTTTCAGGGGGTGATGACATTGTTTGGGTCCGG
>DATEVB010000131.1:0-2919 GCA_035282865.1 Acidimicrobiia bacterium
CCGACGATCGAAAAGCTGCACGCCTTCATCCGGAACAACGGGCATGCGCGGCGGGGCAAACATCACGAGATCTACGTCGGCGACCCGAACCGCTCGGCACCGGAGAAGCTGAAGACCATCATCCGTCAGCCCATTGAGTAGCTCAGGGTCACGGAAACGACGGGCCCAAGCCGTCCACAGCCGTTTGGACGAGCTTGCCACTTTGTCATGGCCTCCTCCCGGGTGGCCGGGCTAGCCGGAGAAAAGGCCGCCCGTCCCGAGCGTCTTGGGCATTAGCCCTCACCGGCAGGCAGGTCCTCCCGACACGACGCCCTCGGTTCTCGTAGCATGCCGGACGCGCAAACAAGGGAGCCAAAGGTGCCGGACGAGAAAAGGCCAGCCATCGCCAACCTCTCCTCGGAGGAAAGACAGTTTCCGCCGCCGGCTGCTTTCGCCGCAGCTGCCAACGCGCAGCCATCCGTGTACGACGAAGCCCAAACCGACTGGCTCGGCTTTTGGGAAACACAGGCGAAGCAGCGAATCACCTGGTTCGACGAGCCAACGGTGGTGCTGGACGATTCTGAAGCACCCTTCTTCAAATGGTTCAGCGACGGCACCCTCAACGTCTCCTACAACTGTCTGGACCGCCATCTCGAAACCGGCGGCGACAAGGTGGCCTACCACTGGATCGGGGAGCCGGGCGACACGCGGACGTTCACGTACCGGGAGCTCTACGAGGAGGTGACTCGGTTCGCCAACGCCCTCACCGATCTCGGATTACAGCGCGGCGACCGCGTGGCGATCTATCTCGGCATGATCCCCGAACTCCCCATCGCCATGCTGGCGTGCGCCCGGATCGGTGCGCCGCATTCCGTCGTGTTCGGGGGTTTCTCCGCCGACGCCCTGGCGAGCCGGATCATCGATGCCGAAGCCAAGGTGGTTATCACCCAGGACGGTGCTTGGCGGCGGGGAGACGTGGTTGCGCTCAAAGCGAACACGGATGTGGCTCTGGTCCGTTGCCCAACCATCGAGCACGCGATCGTGGTTCGCCGGGCCGGCAACGAGGTGTCGATGACCGAGGGTCGCGACGTCTGGTACCACGAGATCCTCGACGGACACGCGACCGAATGCGAACCAGCCGTCATGCATGCAGAGGACATGCTGTACATCCTCTACACCTCCGGTACCACCGGAAAACCCAAAGGCATCGTGCATACCCAGGCCGGCTACCTCACCGGGGTGACCACTACCCACGACTACGTCTTCGACTTGAAACCCGACGACGTGTACTGGTGTGCCGCCGACATAGGATGGGTAACGGGGCACAGCTACATCGTCTACGGGCCGCTTGCCAACGGGGCTACCGGCGTCATCTACGAGGGAGCCCCCAATTTCCCCGACAACGACCGCATCTGGCAGATCATCGAGGAGTACAAGGTCACGGTTTTCTACACCGCTCCCACCGCCATCCGGACGTTCATGAAGTGGGGCGATGAATTCCCCGCCCGTCATGACCTCTCGTCGCTACGGCTGCTCGGAACGGTTGGCGAACCGATCAACCCGGAAGCCTGGATGTGGTACCACGAGCAAATCGGCGGTACCAACTGCCCGATCGTCGATACCTGGTGGCAGACCGAAACGGGGGCGATCATGGTCACCCCGCTGCCCGGAGTCACCACCACCAAACCGGGGTCGGCCACCCTCCCCTTCCCCGGCATCGAAGCCGACGTCATAGACGATGAGGGCAACTCGGTGCCGCTCGGCGGGGGCGGATTCCTCGTGCTCAAGCGCCCGTGGCCGGCCATGTTACGGACGATCTATGGCGACCCCGACCGGTATGTGCAGACCTACTGGTCGAGGATGCCGGGCGCCTACTTCACCGGGGACGGGTGCAAACGCGACGAGGACGGTTACTTCTGGCTACTGGGCCGGGTCGACGACGTGATGCTGGTGGCGGGGCACAACATCTCGACCACTGAAGTCGAGTCGGCCCTGGTCTCGCATCGGGCCGTGGCCGAGGCAGCGGTTGTGGGACGCAAGGACGAGTTGACCGGCCAGGCGATCGCCGCCTTCGTCACCTTGCGAGCGGGCGAAGTGGGCGACGACAAGCTCCTTCACGAACTGCGTGACCATGTGGCAACCATGATTGGTCCGATCGCCAAACCACAGAGCATCGTGTTCACCGACGATCTTCCCAAGACCCGCTCGGGCAAGATCATGCGCCGTTTGCTGCGCGACATTTCCGAGGAACGACACCTGGGCGACGTGACGACGTTGGCCAACGAGGCGGTAGTCAAGGACATCGCCGAGAAATCCAGGAGTTCGTCCGACTGACCGCTCGGAAGTCCCGTACCCCTCGAAGAGGCAAACCCTCCGGGTAACGTGGACGCAGCGCAAGGAGTTGTGCCTATGAAGTGGCGAGTCATGGCGGCCTTCGTCGTGTTGGTTTCGACCGCGGCGGCTTGCTCTTCGACCGCGGAGACCACCACCACCGCCCCACCCACCGCCGCCGAGGTGCTGGCGGCAGCGGCCGAGACGATGGGCTCGGTCGAAACCATCCAGTTCAGCATCGAGCGGAGCGGAGAACCGGTCTACATCGACACCCAGGGGTTTCTCGAGTTTGTGAGCGCTGGAGGACGCTACGCCGCTCCAGGCGCGGCGGAAGCGCTGGTTGCGGTGAGCGCGCTTGGGCTCACGACTGAGATTGGAGCGGTGATCATCGAAGGTCAGACCTGGCTCACCAACCCCATCACCGGGAGGTGGGAGCCCGCTCCGGCCGGATATGCCTTCGACCCGGCGACACTGTTCGATCCCGAGGTAGGTCTCCGGGCCATGCTGCTGGAGGGCATCCCCACCGTTGAGGACGTCGGCGATGAGATCGTCGAGGAAGAGGCTCTTCGCCACGTCCGGTTCACTGCTTCCGGATCGCGAGTCGAGGTC
>DATEVB010000132.1:0-3076 GCA_035282865.1 Acidimicrobiia bacterium
GGAGGCTCAGAATGACGATGCCGCCCAGGATGGTCGGGATCGCAAACCAGATGTCGGTGATCCGGGCGATGATCGTGTCGAGGAACCTTCCGTAATAACCGGCCAGCGAACCGAGAATCACGGCGATGATCACCGCAAAGATGGTCACGATGATGCCGATCGAGATCGACACCTGCGCCCCGTACACGGTACGGGCGTAGTAGTCACACCCCTGGAGGTCGAAGCCAAACCAATGCCCGGCACTCGAGCGTTCTAGCGAGTTGCGCAGATTGCAGGCCCGCGGGTCGGCATCGGTGAATAGTGAGGGGGTAATTGCCATGACGATGAACACCAGAATGAGCAGGGCCGAAATGATTAACATGGGGCTGGTGCGGAGCTCTTTCCAGGCATCACCCCACAAGCTGGCCGGCTTGCCGACCGGCTCCAACTCGATCTCGGTCAGAACCTCACCGGCCAGGGCTGCCTGGGCGACGGCCTCCGCCTCTTCCGTCGCGACGTCCCGCCCTTCCCCATCTTCACTCATACCGAATCCGCGGATCGAGGACGGCATACATGACGTCGACAAAGAGATTGGACACCATGTAGATCAGCACGAGGAACGTAACGATCCCGACCACCACCGTCCCTTCCTGCCGGCCGACCGCATCGAAGACCGCTCGGCCGATGCCGGGCAGGTTGAAGACGGTCTCGGTGATGATGGCGCCTCCCATGAGGGCTCCCAGGTCCACACCCAGGTAGGTGATCACCGGGATGAGGGAATTGCGTAGCGCGTGAACACCGACCACCCGACCCCGACCCAACCCTTTGGCGGTGGCGGTCCGCACGTAGTCCGAGCGAAGGTTCTCCACCAGGCTGGTCCTGGTAAGCCGGGCGATATAGGCGAGCGAAACCGAACCGAGCACGATGGCAGGCAGCACGTAGCTCCAGTTCCCGTCCCGGATTCCCGCCACCGGGAAGATCTTGAACTGCACACCCAATAACAGCTGCGCCAGGAAAGCCAGCACGAAGATGGGTATCGAGATCACGGCAGTGGTAGATACAAGGACGAGATTGTCCATGAATCCCCCCTTCCTGATCCCGGCCAGAATCCCGGCCAGAATCCCCAGTATCAACTCGAAGATGAACGCATAGATGGCGAGCCGAAAGGTGACGGGAATCCGTTCGCTCATGATCTCGGTGACTCCACGTCCCCGGAAGTCCGTACCGAAATCTCCCTGAACGATTCCGCTCGTGTACAGCCAGTATTGCTTCAGGAACGGTTCGTCGAGGTGGTAGCGATCACGCAGGGCATCCAGCGTCGACTGGGACATCTGCCGGTCGCCGGCCAGCGCTCGAATTGGGTCACCGGGAATGAGGAACACCAGGGTGAATATGAGGAAGGTCGCACCGATGAACACCGGGACGAATAGCAGCACTCTTCGGATCAGATAGCGACCCATACAGCACCTCTCCCCAGTCTGAGGAGCCACACTAGTACACAGTATCGAAGAAGGGACCTCCTCGCGGGAGGAGGGGCGGTCTCAGACCGCCCCTCCTCAATAGCGATGCTTTGTTTGGTTACTGGTTGACGCTGATCTCGGTGTAGGCGATGTCGCTGAAGGAATCAACCCACACGTTCGACACCCGCTCAGAGTGAGCGAAGATGTTCTTGCCGAAGAACATCGGGGCAGCCGGAACATCTTCGCAAAGAATGTCCTCGGCGGCCTGGTAGTCCGGGATGGCGGCGTCCAGCCCATCGATCGCAGCGGCGTTACCGGCAGCCACTGCCGCGTCGAACTCGGGACTGTTGTAGATCGAGTTGTTCGATCCAACCGGCGCCGCATTGTACGAAGCGAACAGGGGCTCGAGGAAGTTCTGCGGCGACGGGTAGTCCATGCCCCAGCCGAGGCGGAACGGACCCGTGATCTCCTGGGCATCGATCTTCGGCAAGAACTCCGCGAACGGAAGCTGCTCGAAGACGATCTCTTCGATACCCAGCGTGTCGCGCCACATGTTGGAAACGGCCTCGACCCAGTCGTCGTGACCGGCCCCGCTGTTGAACCACATCGTCATGGTGCCGGTGTAGCCGCCGGAAGCGTCGTACTTGGCCTTGGCAGCTACCGGATCGTACTCCCAGTTCTCACAGACGCTTTCCCGGTATCCGGGCAGGCTGGGCGGGATGACCGAGTAGGCCGGCTGACGAGAACCGCCCAGCACCGTGGTGGTGATCAACTCACGGTCGATGGCCATCGACAGTGCTTGACGAAGCTCTTTGTTGTCGCCCAGTTGCGGATCGTAGGACGGGAAGCCCAGGTAGTTGAACGACGTTGTCGTCGACTCCAGGTACCGGTCGCCGAACTCGGCCTGGGCGGCTTCGACCTGCTCGGTGGGTAGGCTGTCCATTACGTCGAGGTTGCCCGCCAACAAGTCGTTGTAGGCAGTGGCCTCCTCGGCGTAGATCTGGAAGATGATCCCCGCCGAAGCCGGGAAGTCATCACCTGTGTAGTCCGGGTAGTAGGTCGTGGCGATCTGCACGTTGTGCTCCCACACCCCGTCGATCATGAATGGACCGTTGCCGATGGGCGCCTCGTCAAAGGCCGCCACCCGCTCCTCAGGGGTCAGATCACCCTCAAAGAATGCCGCGGGAAGCGGGAAGAACGCCGAGTATCCAATCTGGAT
This sequence comes from Acidimicrobiia bacterium, assembly GCA_035282865.1. Lineage (GTDB taxonomy): Bacteria > Actinomycetota > Acidimicrobiia > Spongiisociales > UBA4744 > UBA4744. The sequence goes on from DATEVB010000132.1 coordinate 2,659, forward strand.
CGGGAACTGAGGATCGGGAGTCTGCAACTCGACCGTGAAGGTCAGGTCGTCGACAACTGCCAGACCGGACAAGGTCTCGGCGGTCGGATCGCCCTCTGCGGGGGCCACCTCGTCGTATCCGACGAAGTTGCCGAAGAAACTGTTGTTCTGCTGACCGTTCGGGCCGTAGGCAGTCCAGTTCCACGTGTCGACGAAATTCTGCGCCGTGACCGACTCACCGTTGTGGAAGGTCCACCCGTCCTTCAGGGTGATGGTCCAGTTTTGGCCACCGTCGTCCGAGACGATCGATTCGGCCACCTGATTGCGGGGCTCCGACGTGCGAACGTCGTAGTCCACCAGTCCCTTGAACAGGGCCCGCAGCACGGCGACACCCTCCGACTCATTAGAGGTGGACGGCGTCAAGTGCTCGGGCTCGGCG
>DATEVB010000133.1:0-6323 GCA_035282865.1 Acidimicrobiia bacterium
GGCCTGGGCAGACGTATCGCGGAGGTCGTCGACGACGACGTATCGACCTATGGCGGGCAAGGCCCGGCCGGCCGCTTCCGCGAGATCGAGATCGAACTGGAGGAAGGCACCGATGAGGAGATCCTGAACGGTCTGGTCTCCTGCCTCCGAGAGGCCGGGGCGGGTCCCGTAACCCGGATGAGCAAACTCGCCCGGGCGTTGGGCACCCCGGCCCTGCGAGATCCCGACGTCGTGGTCACCGAGCCCGGGGACGATCCCAGCGTTGAAGAGGTGATTCGGGCTGCCATCTCACGGTCGGTGCGACGGTTCATCGTTCATATGCCGGGAGTACATCTCGGCCAAGATCCGGAATCGCTGCATCAGGCTCGCGTCGCAACCCGGCGCCTCCGATCTGATCTACGCACCTTCGCGTCTTTGCTCGACCAGGGCTGGGTCGGGTCGCTCAGGGACGAGTTGCGCTGGATGGGTGGTGCCCTCGGTACCGTCCGGGACGTCGACGTGCTGACGCTGCGGCTGGTCGGTACGTCCCAGCATCTCCCGACGGCCGACCGTTACCCATTACGAGTGATGATGACGATGCTGCACGCCGAGCGGGAGAAGTGGCGCAGAGCTTTGCTGAAAGCGGCGGGTGAGGAGCGGTATCTCGAGCTGCTCGACCGGATGGTCGACGCGGCCAATCACCCTCGACTCTTGCCGTCGGCAGACCGCCCCTCCCGTGAGGCGCTGCTGGAGCTGGCCCGAGCTCCGTTCGAGCTTCTCGTGCAAACCGTCGAGGAGCTGCCGGACAAACCGGCCGACCCCGACCTACACCGCATCCGGATACGGGCCAAGCGCGTCCGGTACGCCGCCGAGGCAGTCGCGCCGGTGGTCGGCAAGAGGGCATTCCGGTTTGCGGCAGCCGCCGCCCGGCTGCAAGGCACGCTCGGTGAACTGCAGGACTCTGCCTTCGCCCACGCCTGGCTGGTGAAGGCCTCCCAACACCACCCGGCGGTGGCGTTCACGGCCGGTCAGCTGGCGGGGTTCGAACTGGCTCGCGCCGAGGCAGCTCGGACCGGATGGCCGGCCGCGTGGCAGGAACTGTCGCGCGACAAGTTGCGGAGCTGGATGTGACGGAAGTGCAGGCGGCGGGCGGCCTGGTCACCCGCGTCGATGCTTCTGGCAATCGGCACGTGCTTCTCGTGCACCGACCTCGCTACAACGACTGGACCTTTCCAAAGGGCAAGCTGGACCCAGGAGAGACGTTCGAAGGTGCTGCGCTCCGGGAGGTGGCCGAAGAGACCGGCCTGGTCTGCCGTCTGGTCGGAGAGGTCGCTCCCGTCCGCTACCGGGATGCGGCCGGTCTTCCCAAAATCGTCCGGTACTGGCACATGGTCCCCATCGAGGGTGACATCGATGCCTACGTCTTCAACGAGGAGATCGACGACCTGCGCTGGGCCCCGGTGCATGAGGCGGCAACGCTGCTGAGCTACGCACACGATCGCCGCCTGCTGGCTGGTCTGGATAGGCGGGGCTAGAAGCTAGATGTCGATCTCGTCGTCGTGATCCGGCGGGGTGGATTGAGCTGCCCCATGTGGCAACTCGACGGTGATGCCGTCCTCACTCCTTGCCGCGAAGTGCTCCAGCATCCAGGCTTGGGAATCGAGGGGTTCTTCGCCCGGTCCTGGTTGCAGCCGCACGTGGGTGCCGTCGGGCTGCAACAGCCGTGCCTGCATGTTGTCGTTGAGATGCACGAAGAGGACGGCGTCACGGATGAGCTCCAGCAGTCGATTGCTCACCGGGAACAGGATTTCGACCCGTCGGTTCAGGTTGCGTGGCATGAGATCGGCGCTGCCCAGCAGCATCTCCTCCTCACCCCCGTTGCGGAAGTAGAAGATGCGAGCGTGTTCCAGGAACCGCCCGACGATCGAAGTTACCCGTATGTTCTCGCTCAACCCCGGGACACCGGGCCGGAGAGAGCAGATAGCGCGCACCTGAAGGTCGATCTTCACGCCGGCTTGCGATGCCCGGTACAAGGCCTGGATCATACTTTGGTCGACCAGGGCGTTCATCTTGATGGCGAGATATCCATCGCCGTGGTGGCGGTGCCGTTCTATTTCCCGGTCGAGCCGGGCGGCAATCTCCTCACGCATGGTGGTGGGGGCAACGAGGAGCTTCCGGTAGTGCGTCTGGTGGGCGTAACCGGTCAAGACGTTGAACAGCTCAGAGACATCGGAAGCGATCTCTTCGTCGCAGGTGAAGAGGCCGAAGTCGGTGTAGATGCGGGCCGTCACAGGGTTGTAGTTGCCGGTGGACATGTGCACGTACCGACGGATGCCGCTCGATTCCCGGCGGACGATCAAGAGGAGCTTGCAGTGGGTCTTGAGCCCGACCAGGCCGTAAACAACGTGGACACCGGCCTTTTCAAGCTGTCGAGCCCAGCTGAGGTTGTTCTCCTCGTCGAAACGAGCCTTCAGCTCCACCAGCACGGTAACCTGGCGGCCGTTCTCACGGGCCTCGAGGAGGGCCTCGACGATGGGTGAGTTGGGGCCGACCCGGTAGAGAGTTTGTTTGATCGTCAGCACTTTGGGATCGCGGGCGGCTTGACGGACCAACTCGACGACCGGGGCGAAACTGTCGTACGGGTGGTACGTGACCACGTCTTGCTGGCGCAGCACCAAGAAGAGATCGTTGGCTCCTCGGAAGGGGGGCGGGGTGGCCGGCAGAAAGGGCTCGAACTTGAGGTCGGGACGATCGACCACAGTGAGCTCCATCAGGTCGGCCAACCCCAGGGGGCCCTCGACGGTGAACACCTGGTAGGGGGCCAGCCGCAGGTTCTTGGCGAGCATGGTCCTGACCCATTCCGGCATGTCGTGATCGATCTCGAGGCGGTCGGCAGAACCGAACCGACGCATGCCGACTCCCTGTTCGACCGCCACCGACAGGTCGGATGCCTCGTCTTCCTCGATCTCGACGTCGGCGTCGCGGGTGAGGCGAAACGGGTAAGCGGCCTCTACCTCGACACCGGGGAACAGCAGATCGAGGTTGGCGGCGATTACTGCTTCGATCCATACGAAGGTGTTGGGGGCCTCGACAAGCCCGATGCTTTCGTAGCTGTCGGCGCTCTCTTCGCTGGGAACCCTGAGCAGGCGCGGGAAGGCGGGCGGCACCTTGAGCCGGGCGAAGCGCTCGCCCCGCACCGGGTCTTTGACCAGCACCGCCAGGTTCATACTGAGGTTGGCGATGTGGGGGAATGGCCGGCCCGGATCGAAGGCCAGCGGAGTGAGGGCCGGGAAGATCTCGCGCTTGAAATGGCGCCGCAGCAGCCTCTTCTGCTTGCCCTTCAGCTCGTCGTAGGAGAGTACGGCCAGATCGGCTTCGCGCAGGGCCTTGCTCAGATCGGACTGCCAGCAATCCATCTGCGCGGCCAGTTCCGGAAGCAGCTCCCTACGGATGGCCGCCAATTGTTCTGAGGGCGTCATGCCGTCGGGTGGCGCCGAGAGCACACCCGATTCCAGCTGTCGGCGCAGACCGGACACCCTGATCATGAAGAACTCGTCGAGGTTGCTGGCGAAGATCGACAGGAATTTGACCCGCTCGAGAAGGGGATGACGGTGATCGAGTGCCTCCTCGAGGACCCGTGCGTTGAACTGCACCCAGCTCAGCTCCCGGTTGATGAACAGGGAAGGGTCATCGAGGTTGTCGACCAAGGGTGATGGGGGTTGATCTTCCGTAGTCATCATGAACGGGTGGGAGGGCCTCATCCCAAAGCTATCGGCGGGGCTCGCTAGTCAATATACAGATTCCTCGGATCTGGCCGCCGGTAGCATGACGGCGCCGACCCTGCTCGTGAGGCAATTGGTGAAGACCGTCATCCTGTTTCGCCATGCAAAATCTGACTGGAACGCCTCTTTCGGTTCCGACCACGAACGGCCGCTCGCCGAGCGGGGCCGCCAGGCTGCAAACCGGATGGGCCGCTTTCTGGCGCAGCGGGGCGAGGTTCCCGAGCTGGCCATCGCCTCGACCGCGTTGCGCGCTCGGGACACCCTCGACCGGGCGGTGCGGGCAGGGGATTGGTCGTGCGAGGTAGAGCTGCGCGATGACCTGTATCTCCCGGCGCCGGATGGGCTATTGGGCGTGCTTCACCAACAGTCGGAACCGCTGACCTCGGTGATGCTGGTCGGCCACGAACCGGCCTGGTCCGAAACACTGTCCCTCCTGGTTGGGGGCGGTGAGTTCCGGTTGCCCACCGCCGCCATGGCCCGTGTAGATGTTGCGGTCGATCGATGGGAAGAGGTCGAATTCGGGTTGGGCGAACTCCGCTGGTTGGTGACGCCCAAAGAACTCACCGAGCCTCGTGAGGCTCGGTGAGTAGCCGCCTGCTTACAGCTTCCAGCCGCCGGCCGGCTTCTCAGCCGGGTGCTCGTCGCTGGTTGCTTCTTCTGCTCACCGGAACGACACCCAGGCGATGTCGGACAGGTCGGTCAGGCTGCTTGCCTTCAGACCCTTCTCCGACACGGTGTAGACCAGGTCGCCGATCACCAGCGACCGGTGGATCTGCGCCTGCCATTCGTACCCGTACTCGTCGTCATCACTACCGGGCTTCAGACCGAGATGGGTAACGGCACCGACGTCGGTAATCCCGTCTCGGTCGACGATCACGCCGATTGCCCCGGTGAACCACTCCTCACGACCGTCCTCCCACGACCAGGCCTGGACGGGCAACATCGTCAGTCCGGTGGCCGGCCAGTACAGGAAAGCTCGGTGGTCGTACTCGACCTCCGACCAGCCGTCCTCAAAGGTCATCTTTTGGATCCGCTTCGGGTCGGCCGGATCGCTCACATCGAACACCGCCACCTGGGTCCCCTTGGTACGGCCTTGTTCATCGGCGTCCTGACCGATCCCCAGCAGGAGACCCTCGCCCATCGGATGTAGGTAGGCCGAGTATCCGAGAATCTTGAGTTCGCCGAGAACCTCGGGTGCTCTGGGGTCGGACAGGTCGATGGCGTAGAGCGGATCGGTCTGCCGGTAAGTCACAACGTAGGCCAGGTCGTCGATGTAGCGGATGCTGTAGATCCGCTCGCCCTTGCCCAACCCGGTTACCTCGCCGATCACCTCGAGGATGCCTTCGTCCTCACGGAGGACCTTTACAGAACTCTCCGATACCGAATCGTTCCGCCAACCCCACCACTCGGGCTCGCTGGTGGTGGCCACCCGGAGGTCACCGTTGTGTTCCGACATGGCCCACTGGTTGAGGAGGAAGCCATCGACTTCACCGGAAGCCAGGTACAGGGCCGCCGTCTCGCCCGAGATGTCGAATTTGTGGATCTCGGTAGTCACACCCTCGAACTCATCGGCGGCGTCATCGTCTTCGAGAACGCTCCAGTCGTGCCAGCGTTGGGTTGCGACGTACAGGGAATCTTGCGAGGCGTAGACGGTGTCACCATCGCCGAACACGCCAACCGCGTCGGCTGGTTCCAGGCCGCGAGAGAGATCGATGGTCAGCACGGTCAGGGTTCCCAGACCGGAGAACTCGTGAGGCTTGAAGGTCTGCTCGCACTCCAACAGGACTCCTTCGGTGGTGACGGTGCGGTTGCCGCGCTTCTCTTCCAGCACGAAGTAGGGCAGCCAGTTGTCGATCGTCGAGTCCTCGATCACCTGCCGGTTGGCCCGCTCCGCGTCCCGCTCGGACCGTAAACCCGAACCGGTTGGATTCACGAACTCCAAACCCGTCGGATAGGCATCCACGACCACCCGGGCGGTGTCGCCGACCATGCGCGCACTGAGGTAACTGCCGTCGACGAAGAGCGTCCTGACGACCGCCATGTCCTCCGGATCGGAGATGTCGACCTCGGAGAGCACGGAGATCCCGGACCCGTAGTAAGGGATGTCCGGGTTCCAGATCTCGGGGGCCAGGCGAACGGGAATGTCCCACTGATTGGTGCGGGACATGATCAGCAGTGTGTCGCCGGCCAGCAACATCTCCTGGGCCCAGCCACCCTCGTCGAGTTGAAGTGAGCCCGCCAGCTCCGGCTGGTCGCCGCTCACGTCGACGTAGTAGAGGACACCCTGGGCGATGGCGAGAATCCGGGTGCCGTCGGTCTTGACGATGTCGGGCTCGTCGACACCGGCTTCTTGCACATTGGTGGTCGAGTAGTCGATCCCGGCCTGCGGGTCGGCATTTCGGGCTGCTCCTGTGGTGGGAGCGGCGGCATCGTCCATCGCCATTTCCTCCACCATCCAGGGTCCGCCCCAGTACCCATACCCGAGGCCGTAGGGCCCGACCAACTCGAGCGCATGCTCCTTGACGTAGGCGAGCAGTGGCTCACAGGCGTTGAACGGCTGCA
>DATEVB010000134.1:0-2785 GCA_035282865.1 Acidimicrobiia bacterium
AATCCGCCGTTCGCTTTCTCGAATTCGGAGACATCAACGGTTACCACCCGGTAGCCTCCCGCCGCCACGGCATTCTGTAGCGCCACCTTGGAGGCGGGGGTCAGAATGCTGCCGTCCGGCAGGGTAAGAACGTTGACCTCCGGCTCCCCTTGCACCCAGAGGGTACGCAACCCGCTGAAGACCGCCGGGTCGAAATGGCCGGACGTCGCCACCAGCGTTTCTTCGTCGACTGCGGTTACCACCGATTTGAGGTGCAACGCGTTCCGGACCTGCACAGCGACCGTCTCGATCCCGTGCTCGGCGGCGATCACCGCCAGTTGCTGGATGCCATCGTCGTTGGTGCGAGAAGAGCGCCCGACGTAGATGCGGCGCCCGATCCGCAGGACGTCACCGCCCTCGAGGGTTCCCAGCGGCTCGATGGAGCGAAGCTCGAACCGGTCGCTCAGAGCCGCGCCTACCCCGGCCACCTCCCCCCGTCGCGACAGAACCCCCGGACGAGTGAGCACCAGCGTCCCACTCAAGAGCACCGCAACGTCCTCGATGAACGGCCCGTCGGGGAAACCATCGGGCGTGTCGAGCCGCTCGATTACGAAACCGCCCCCGCCGAGACGGGCGAGGTACTCGTCGTGTTGTCTCCGGGCGACCGCCACATCGATGAGCGGAACGGGCGCGACCGCGGTCAGAGCTTGGGCGAAAGAATCGGGAACCGAGCGCACGTATGCAATGGGGCGAGCCACCGCGCCGAGCCTACCTGCGCCTCCCTATCCCTTGATGCAGGGGTGGATTGCCTACGTCCTGCAATACCCGGGACGGGAGATTGCCGGCATTGGGCCGCCGCGATGGCGGCGGGCTGGGTCTGTGCAACAAACCCGCCGCAACCGGTTCATCGCCGGATTGGTCTGATCGTCTCGGCCTCGCCGTCACCGCCCCGGCCGTACGGACAATCGCGGGAGCGTGACCGCCACCGACTCGTCACTACGTGTGCTCGTCATCCCCGCGGATCAACATCGGTATCAAACGGTCGAGCACCCGCCTGCGGAACTCCAGCACCTGATCTCCGTCGACACCCAGCTCGATGCCGGCGAGATAATCCTCCAGCATGACCGGATCCCACAGGTCTCGATCGTCCACGGCCAATCCTCTCTCCGGACTGCCCCTTGCCGCCACCGATAGTGGTGTTATATCACTCTGCGTAATCAGCAGTCAAGAAGCTCCTATCACGGCGAGTTGGCCGCCAACCCCGCTACGAGCCGGCTTTGAAGATGTCCCACACCTCGCCGATGGATTCTCCCAACCTGCCGAGCGCCCAAAACAGCACGATCAGTAGGAACGCCGCCATCGCCACCGTCAACGCCGCCCGGATCCAGTAGGTCATCATCTGATCGGGATCATCGAGGTACGAGGCTGCGACGGGTTGAACGGGCGACTCGCTGATGGGAATCGTTGCTGTTGGGGCGGTCACTGCTGCGGCGGCCGGGCCGACGGGTTCCGGCCGCGGTACTTGCACACCGGCGGAAGGAGGAACGGGGATGCGGTCCGGTTTCGGTCGGCCCTCGTCGGTCGCGTCCTCGGTGACGGCCGCCACATCTTCTCCGGGTGGAGCCAGGTCCAGGACCTGAACTTCCGCGATGCTCGCACTTTGCGGTGAAGCGGTATCGGGTTCGGCTATCTCGTCGACCGGGGTGCCCTCCCCGTCGGTATCGTCAACCACTCCAGGTTCACGAGGGCCACCAACTTCCCCGGTACCCTCCTCCATGAAGCCCGCCAGGGCTGCCCCGCCAACCTCGTCGGGTTCCTCGGCCGGTGCTTGGGGAGACAGACCGACGGCCACCCGCAAGGATGCCTCCTCGATCCCCAGCACCACGGCAAGTGAGCGCACCACATCCTCATCTGACGGGGTTGACGCGCCCCGCTCCCAACTGCGAATCGCCGACGCTGAGCGCCCGACCAGATCAGCCAGGGCGGCCTGGCTCATGCCAAGCAAGAGTCGGCGTCGTTTCACCAACCCGGCAAACGGAGTATCGGGATCCACACCGGAGTCCATGGGTAGCCTGTCGACGAGAGGTGCGGGTCATAGGTTATACCGCGCTCTGGGCAACGGGTCCGCCCGTCTCACCAAGACCCTGGCCGGACATGGACCGAGGAGGCGGTGGCAGTACGCTCGGGGCGTTTGACCAGCACAGGAAGAGGTCACGTGTTCAGACGGAGAGCGGGCACATCCCCTCGAGATGACTACCGGATGGCCTTCGACTTCAACGCTTCGCTCTTCAAGGTGCTCGTGCGCTATCTCGAGCCGGCCTCTGGAGAAAAGATCCTGGATGTCGGTTGCTCGCGGGGTTTCTACGTGAAGGCCCTGGGGGCCCATCCAGGTGTGGTGATCGGGGTGGACATCAGTGAGGCCTCCGTGGCGACCGCAGTGAGCGACAAGGTAGAGCTGGGTGACGTCACCAACCTGCGCTTCGCCGACGCCACCTTCGACAAGGTCTTCTCGCTGCACACCATCGAGCATGTGCCCGACCTGTCGGCCTTCGTTTCCGAGGTGGGCCGGGTGCTGAAGCCCGGGGGCGTGGCCATCGTCGTCTACCCCTGGGAACTCTTTCGGGGGATGCAGGCCATCGGTGCCGCGGCGAGGCTCTACCGGAACCCTTTCCTCGCCGGCCGGGTTCACCTCCACCGGCTGACGCCGACCCGTCTCGCGGAGTTAGTTGCCGGATCGTCCCTGGTTCATCGGGAGAGCAGGCTCGTCCCGGCCATGGGGCTCCAATACATGACCATCCTCGACAAG
>DATEVB010000135.1:0-3886 GCA_035282865.1 Acidimicrobiia bacterium
ACTAGTTTCCATACGCAATGACCGTCTTCATAAGCGGACATGTGAAATAGGCCGCCCTCGTGGCGGCCTTTGTCGTGCAGGAGGGGAGAGGGGATGGAAGAAATCACGGCGCAACGCCGGGTAGTCCTCGGGTTGCAGCATACGGTTGCGATGTTCGGAGCCACGGTCCTCGTGCCCCTGATTCTCGGATTGAGCCCAAGCCTTGCTTTGCTCTCCGCCGGGATCGGGACGCTCATATTCCATCTGGTAACCAAGGGCATCGTGCCGGTTTTCCTGGGCTCGTCGTTTGCGTTCATCGCCCCGATCGGGTTGGCGATGTCAGAGGGATACAGCTTGGTTAGCATCGGGGTCGGCATCATCGGTGCCGGGGTCGTCTACCTGATCGTCTCTTTCCTGGTCACGGTGATACCGGACGGCACCCACAAGATCAGGGCATTGTTCCCGCCGGTGGTCACAGGGCCCATCATCGCAGTGATCGGTATCACGCTGGCGCCGGTGGCCATCAGCGAGGCACAGGGCAACTGGTGGTTGGCCCTGGTGACGTTGGGATCGGTGATCGTGGCGGCGATCTGGTTCCGGGGTATCTTCAAGATGCTCCCGATCCTGACCGGCTTCATCGCCGGGTACGTCATCGCCATCATCTTCGGGCAGGTCGATTTCGCCGCGTTGAACGACGCCAAGTGGCTCGCCTGGCCGGATTTCGGTGGCCTGTTTGGCGGAGGAGAGTTCGACTTCGGCGCCGTGTGGCTCATCGCCCCCGTGGCGTTCGTGACGATGATCGAGCACGTCGGCGACATCCTCACCAACGGCCGGGTCGTTGGGAAGGACTTCTTCGACGATCCGGGGATCAACCGGACCCTCTTGGGAGACGGTCTCGCCACCATATTTGCCGGATTGATCGGTGGGCCGCCCAATACGACCTACTCGGAGAACACCGGTGTGCTGGCCGTGACCAAGGTCTACGATCCCCGCGTGCTCCGCATAGGGGCGGGCTTTGCCATCCTGCTCGGGCTCATCCCGAAATTTGGCGGGCTCCTGCAGACGGTCCCGGTAGCGGTGCTCGGTGGAATCTCGATCGTGCTGTTCGGCATGATTGCTTCGATCGGCTTGCGGGTGCTCACGGACGCCCGGGTGGACTTCACCCAGAGCCGTAACCTGATCGTGGCAGCGCTCATCCTGGTCTTCGGCCTGGGGGTCAGCGGGCTAGAGTCGCCGATCCAGATCGGCGATGTTTCCGTTTCGGGTCTGGCCCTGGCGGCGGTGGTCGGGGTGGTTGCCAATCTGGTCCTTCCGAAGGCGATCGACGAACCAGCGTACGAAGAGGCCACCAAGACGGTTTGAACCAAACGTCAACAAGGGAGGGGGCGTCGCGGTTGCGGCGCCCCCTCTGTGCCGCTACCGGGTCAGGACGGCGGATACGCGCCGGGAGGAGGGCCGGTCGATGGTCTAGCCATAGCCCGGATGATCGTCATGATCTCGTACCGCAGCCCGGACAACTTGGATGCCAGGTTCGGTCGGAGCGATCGGATGCCGGGTTCGCAGTCCAGTCATACCTGCGTCATCAGGGCAAGAAACTGGTCGACCGCTTTGACGCCAACTCGTATCTGGTGTTGGTCGGTGCCATGGACAGCCATGATTTGGGAAGAGCTCGAGCTGAGCAGAGCGACGTCCTGCTTCCTGAACCGTTCGGGGGTTTCGGTGACCAGGGCGTCCGCCAACAATTGGTCGTTGGCGCAGACTCGCTTCAGCCGGAAGCCACGATCTCGATCTCGTACCACTCCGGCCACGAGAGACTCTCCAGGGTGGTCATGCGGATCGCCTCGACTGCCCCGAAATCGGGCATTGGGTCCCACATGAGAACGTCCCCGGTGGTCGTGAACCCGATGAACGTCTCGGCCAGCGTCCATTCACCGTCGACCTTCACCTCCAGCTCGTGGATCGTGTCGCTCGGAGGGTTCTGGTAGACGACAAACCGGATTGCCGACAACGTGGTTGGTTCGTGCAGATCTACTCGGATCCATTGTGGGGCGTCCGCACCGGACGACCAGAAGGACTCACCTGAGACCGATCCGTCGAGCACCAGCTCGGAGCCGTGTCCAGGTCGGCTGGCCGATGCGGTGGTAGCCGGTACCTCCGGGACGGCCCAGCCCGGACACCAGGCTTCGGCTCCGCCCATGCAGAACTCGGTGACGCCACCGATCATCGTCATCAGCACGTCGATGGTGGGGAGTTCGCCCGCCGCAACCGTCAGAGGATTGTCGGAGAGCACTACAACATCGGCGAACCTGCCGGGTGTGAGGGAACCCACCACGTCTTCCTGACGCAATGCGTAGGCCGAGCCGGTGGTCATCATGGCGAGCCCCTGCCCGACGGTGACACCCTCGTCGGCCATCCATGGGGCGGGTTCACATATCGACCCGTCCTCGGCCACCGCACCCCTCGTCACCAGGCCGTACAGCTCCCCGACCGGGCTGACCGGCACGATCCACGGATCGTCACCGTGCCAGGCGAACACGACATCGGGATTCGCGGCGACGATCTCCGCGGGCTCCTCCCCGTTTTCCTTGTAGAAGTCCGTCCAGGGAGCGTCCGGCGCGCAGGCTTCCGAAGAACCTAACAAGACCACGACGAGGCCGAGATCGTTGTACCGCGACACGATGTCCTCGGTGACGAGTGCGTTGTGATCGATCCGGTGATGACGGGGGTTCTCACCACCGGCGAGCACCGAAGCGTAGGCGTCCTGGACATTGGCGACGGCCAAATCGCCCTGGGCGTGAACGAGGACCTGGTATCCGCCATCAGCGGCGTCCCTGATGTATGAGGTGAGGGTCTCCAGGTCGTGGAACGGCGCCGAGACCTCGACGCCCTGGAGGAAGGGTTCACTTGCCCCGAGTGGGCCGCAGGTACCACCGTCGGCGAAGATCTTGACGCCGGCGACCCGCAACCGGTAACCGAAAGCCTCATCTGGCGGGTACTCCTCGTACCATAGGCCCTGGTCGGTGCCACAGGCATCCGTGCGAACCAGGTACATGTTCGCCCGTACCCGCAACTCACCCGATTCGGCGGCAGCCACATAGGCATCGACCCTCTCCGGGCTGACGTAGGCGTCCCCGACCGTGGTGATGCCGTTCTCCAGCGCCAAGCGTTGACCGTCGGCCAGGCCGCCCATCTCGAAGAGGACGTGCGTGTGGGCATCGACGAAGCCGGGGATGATCGTCCTGCCTCCCAGGTCGACCACGACCGTGTCGGCGCCCGCGTATTGGGCGATCTGATCTGCGGAGCCGACGACAACGATCGTGTCGCCATCGATGGCGATGGCCTCCACTGTGCCCACGGCGGGATCCATGGTCACCACCGGGCCACCAGTGAAGATCAGGTCCACCACATCTGGCCCTGGGACGGTCGTGGTGGGCGCCACGGTTGTAGTCGTGCCCTCGGAAGTGGAGAGTGTGGAGTCATCCTGCGCCGGGGTGGTCGCCGCCGTCGTCGGCGTCTCGGCCCCTCCTTGGCACGCGGCGGCGATCAGTATCGAAGCCACCACCACCGCCACACGTCGCGACATGCAGCGACCCTACCCCAGTCAGAAGGACAAATCGGTGTCGGAGAGCCTCTGCGCGTTGATGGGGACGAGTCGTGGCGGCTACGGCGGGGGAGCGACCCAGCCTGTCATCACAGTGTCCATACATTGTCCATAAGAAGCCCATAGGGTTGTACTAGGGTCACCATGCTGTGGCATAGTGGACGCACTCATGACCATGTTGACCAACACGATCGCCTTCGCCAACGGCAAGGGTGGGGTCGGTAAGACCAGCGTCACCGCCAACGTGGCCGGGATTGCCGCGCTGAGCGGATGGCGGGTACTGACGGTTGACCTCGACCCGCAGGG
>DATEVB010000136.1:0-7128 GCA_035282865.1 Acidimicrobiia bacterium
TGTTCGGACAGGGCACCTGACCGCCCCCACACCGCCGGACCCGCAGCTCTGGCGGGCATATCGCCCACCTGGGGGCGATCGGATGAGTACGATCGGGCCGATGAAGGATAGGAGCCGAGATGCCCCCGACCATCGTCTTTGATGTCAACGAGACACTGCTCGACCTGAAAGGCTTGGACCCCGCCTTCCGGCGCCTGTTCGGGGACGACACTGCCCGACCGGAGTGGTTCGGGCGGCTCCTCCAGTTAGCTCTCGTTGTCACCATCACCGACACTTACCGGGACTTCAGGACCCTGGCAGGAGAGGCGCTCGACGTGGTGGCCGGCCAACGTCGGGTAGAACTGAACGATCGGGCCAGGTCATCGATACTCGAGGGAATCGCCCATCTCCCACCGCACCCTGAGGTGTCCGCGGCATTGGATCGGCTCCGATCCGCCGGGGCACAATTGGCTGCTCTCACCAACTCGCCGCCGGCGACCGTCGAGGCGCAACTCACCAACGCAGGATTGATCGATCGTTTCGATCGCGTGATGTCGGTGGAATCGACCCGACGTTTCAAACCCCACCCGGCTCCCTACCAAATGGCCGCCGATGAGATCGGCACAGAGCCTTCAAACCTTTGGATGGTGGCCGCCCACGATTGGGACGTCGCCGGCGCCATGGGTGTGGGGTTCCGCGGTGCGTTCATTGCCCGACCCGGGCAGGGATATGCGTCCGGGTATCCGGCGCCGGATCTGGGCGGAGCGGACTTGACCGAGGTCGCCGGAGCTCTGATCGCCCGCCTCGGCCTAGAAAGGTGAGGCATGCGGTCTCGGACGCCGGTGACCGGGCACCGTTTCCAGGGTCCGGATCACCGCACGTAGATCGCGCAGATTCGCAGCCGGGAGGAAGTCATCTACATATGGCAAGGCGGCCTGCATTCCGCGCGTTTCCGGGGCGAATCCCGGCTGGCCGGCCAGCGGGTTGAGCCAGATCACTCGATGCACATTCCTACTGAGGATCCCCATCTGGGTCCGCAACAGGTCGGGGTCACCACGGTCCCAGCCGTCGGAGATGACCAGGGCAATGGGCCCGCCCCGCACGACCCGGCGGCTCCACTCCCGGTTGAAGGTTTCCAGTGACTCACCGATCCTCGTGCCTCCGGACCAGTCGGTGACCGCAGCCGAGATTTGCGACAGGGCAATACGCGGGTCGCGGTACCGCACCTGGCGGGTGATCCGGGTGAGGTGGGTGGCGAAAACGAATGCTTCGAGACGCCCCAACCGGCCCCGGGCGGCATGGATGAAATACAACAGCATCTCGACGTAACGTTCCATCGATCCTGAAACGTCGGCCATGACCAGCAGCGGGCGGCGACGGGAACGCGGCGCAGAGAAGGCCAGCGGGAGGAGATCCGCCTGGCTCCCGACCAGATTCCGCAGGGTGCGACGCAGATCGGGCCGCGCTCCGGTCCGGGCCGGTTCCCTCCGTCGACTGACCGTGTCGGCCGGCTGCCAGATCATCCGGGCCATGATCCGCCGGATCTCTTCCAGTTCCTCAGCGGTCAGTTCGGTGAAGTCTGTGCGAGCCAGCCGCTCGGCATAGGACCCACCCATCTGTTCGGCGATCTTCTTTGGTTCAGCCGGTTCATCGGTCGCCTCCGTTGCGGCCGGCGCGATGACCCGCAAGGTGGGGTTCCGCCGCCAGGTTTGAAATTCGATCGTGTCGAGCCGGAGGGGGCGCCGGGCTCGGCCGGACCCGAAGAACAGATCCCATGCTTCATCAAAGATCGGCTGATGGTCCGGCCGGGTGATGGTGACGGCCCGCAGAGCGTGATAGGCGTCTTCGGGTTGGTCGAGGCCGACGGTTAGAGCCGCTCTGAGCAGGTCGGCGGCGGTGTCGGAGGTCACCGGCAGTCCCCGCGTTCGGAGGTAGCGGGCGAAGTGGACGAGGTTGTCGGCGAACGGCTCAGTGGGTGGAGGGATGGTCATCCGGCGTTGAGGACCGTCTCGATTCCGGTAGCCCGGACGCGTTCGATGTCTTCTTGGTATTTGAGGATGACGCCCAGCGTCGAGTCGGCGACCTCCGGTGAGAGACGGGTCGACCCGAGCACGGCGAGGGAGGCAGCCCAGTCGAGCGTCTCGGCGACGCCGGGCGGTTTGAACAGGTCCATGGCCCGGAGTCGTTCCATGGCGCGGGCCAGTTCGGCCGCCAGTTCAGCACTGATGTCGGGGATCTTGCGATGCAGTATGGCCGTCTCTCGCTCGAAGGTCGGGTAATCGATCCAGTGGTAGATGCACCGGCGCTTGAGAGCATCGTGGATCTCTCGGGTCCGGTTGGAGGTCACCACCACAACCGGAGACGTGACGGCCCGGATGGTGCCGATCTCGGGAATGGTCACCTGAAAGTCGGAGAGGAACTCGAGCAGATAGGCCTCGAACTCCTCGTCGGCCCGGTCGAGCTCGTCGATCAGCAAGACGGGACGCCGGCCGGTGGCGGCCGCCTCCACCGCCTGCAGCAGCGGGCGGGCAACCAGGTAGTCGCGGCTCATGATATCGGCCACGTCGGCCCGGGCCCCCTCGCCTTGCGCCTCGAGGAGCCGGATAGCCAACATCTGGCGGGCGTAGTCCCACTCGTAGAGAGCATGGTTGGCGTCGAGGCCCTCATAGCACTGGAGGCGGATGAGGGGTTCCTCGAGCACCGCCGCCAACACCTTGGCGACTTCGGTCTTCCCGACGCCTGCCTCACCCTCGAGAAACAGGGGCCGTCCCAGCTCCAAAGCCAGGTGCACCGTCACCGCCAGGCTGCGATCGGCTATGTAGTCGCGAGAAGCGAAGGCTTCGCCGACCTGATCGACTGATGAAGGGATCACGTTGGGAGGGTACCCTCCTATCAACCTCAACCGGCCGCCCGCACGGCTGCCACCGCCAGGGCTCGTTTGGCCAGAACACCTGCCAGGTGGACCCGGAATTCACCCGAGGCGTACAGGTCCCCGATCGGGTTGTCCAACGCCCCGTCCACCGCCCCGGCGGCGGTTGTGAACGCCTCCGCAGATGGTGCCTGCCCGGCCAATCCGGAGACATCGACGGTGACCGGCTTGCCGGCCACTCCCCCGACGACCAGCCGCGCCCCGGTGATCGAACCGCCATCCAACATCACCAGGGCGGCCACGCCGACCACGGCGTAGCTCGAGGCCGGGTGGCGGTGCTTCAGGTAGGCGCCGCCGGTTCCGGCCGGCATTGAAGGGACGGTGACCGACGTGACCAGTTCACCCGGCTCGAGAGC
The DNA here is from genome assembly GCA_035282865.1 of Acidimicrobiia bacterium. GTDB lineage: Bacteria > Actinomycetota > Acidimicrobiia > Spongiisociales > UBA4744 > UBA4744. The sequence continues at coordinate 3,265 of DATEVB010000136.1, forward strand.
CGTCGTGAAGATGTCTACGAAGAAGTCACCGGCCGCGATCTGCCTGGTCCCCCCCGCCGAGGCGGTGTTGACCGTTGCCCCCAATGCCACCAGCGCGGTTGGGTAGTCGGCGGCCGGGTCGGCGTGGGCGATACTGCCGCCGATGGTGCCGCGGGCCCGTACCTGTCCATCGCCGATTTGGCGTGCCGTCTCGGCCAGGAGCGGGCATTCGGCCACCACCACCCCGGAAGCGGCGACCGCCTCATGGGTAGTGAGCGCACCGATCGTCAACCCTGCGCCGTTCTGCTCGATGGCCCCCATTCCCGGGATGCGGCTGATGTCGACCAGCGCCGTCGGGTTGCTCACCCGCAGCTTCATGGCCGGAAGGAGACTGTGACCGCCCGCCAGAGGACGAGCGCCCTCAACGCTGAGGAAGCTGAACGCCTCTTCGAGAGTGGCCGGTCGTTGATAGTCGAATGGTGCGGCAGCCATCAGTGACCTCCCTCCGCATCGCGTATCGCTCGCCAGACTCGCTCCGGGGTCATCGGCATGTCGATCGTCTTGACGCCCAACGGGACGAGTGCGTCCATCACGGCGTTGTAGACGGCCGGGGTCGAGGCGATCGTTCCCGTCTCTCCCACGCCTTTGACCCCGAGGGGATTGACCGGCGTCGGTGTCTCGGTCTTGCCAAGCTCGAACGGTGGGAACGATCCGGCCTTGGGGATGGCGTAATCCATCAGAGAACCGGTCACCAGGTTGCCGTTTTCGTCGTAGCCGGCTGCTTCCCACAGCGCTTGGCCGACACCCTGCACGATCCCTCCGTGGATCTGCCCTTCGACGATCATCGGATTGATGATCGGACCGCAGTCGTCGACTGCCGCATACCGTTGCAGTTCGATCTCGCCGGTTTCCGGATCCACTTCAACCATGGCGATGTGCGTCCCGAAGGGGTAGACGAAGTTGGACGGGTTGAAGAAGGCCGAGGCCTCGAGCCCGGGCTCTACCCCTTCCGGCATGTCCCAGGCCGTGTTGGCTGCCAGGGCGATGTCCTGGATGGTCATCGACTGGTCCTTGGAACCCTTCACCGAGAACTTACCGTCGGCGAACTCGATGTCCTCCGTCGATGCTTCGAGGAGGTGGGCGGCGATCTTCACGCCTTTCTCTTTGATCTTGGCGATCGCTCCCATGATGGCCCCGCCGGCCACCGCCGTGGTGCGGCTCCCGTATGTCCCCCAGCCCATCGGGGTCAGGTCGGTGTCGCCGTAGATGATCTCGACATCGCCCACCGGCAGGCCGAGTTGATCCCCGACGATCTGCGCGAAGGTGGTGGCCTCGCCCTGACCGTGCGGACTCACGCCGACCATGACGTTGACTTTGCCGGACGGGTGGAATCGCACAATCGCGCTTTCCCACAACCCGCCGCCGAAGCCGACTGCCCCGGCCACTTCCGACGGCCCCAGTCCACAGATCTCGGTGTACGTGACGATTCCGATACCGACGTATCTGCCCTGCTGGCGGAGTTGCGCTTGCTTCTTCCGCAGCGCCGGGTAGTCGACCATCTGCATGGCCAGGTCGAGGGCCGGTTCGTAGTTGCCGGTGTCGTAGACCAGGCCGGTGATCACCTCGTGTCCATCGGTGAACGGTGGGATGAGGTTCTTGCGTCGCAGCTCAGCGGGGTCCATCCCGATCTCGTGAGCGACGAGATCCATCATTCGTTCAACCATGAAGGTCGCTTCGGGGCGGCCGGCGCCGCGGTAAGCGTCGACCGGGGTGGTGTTGGTGAAGACGCCGTAGACGTCCTCGTGCACGGCCGGGAAGGTGTAGGCACCGGACAGCATGAGCCCGTGCAGGATGGTGGGCACGCCGGTGGCGGCCGTCGACAGGTAGGCGCCCAGGTTGGCCCATACTTTGGCTCTCAGACCAAGGATCACGCCGTCGGAGGTGGCGGCCATCTCCACTTCCTGGTGGTGGTCGCGTCCGTGGCTGGTCGCCTGGAAGTTCTCGCTGCGACTCTCGTTCCACTTGACCGGCCGGCCGGTCTTCTGCGAGGCGAAGATCACCATCGAGTCTTCCGGGTAATGCGGGATCTTGGACCCGAATCCGCCTCCAACGTCGGGGGCGATCACCCGGATCTTGTGTTCGGGGATGCCGGTGTCGAGCGACAGCAGGAAGCGGGCGATATGAGGGTTCTGACTGGTGACCCACAGTGTCAGTTCCTCCATGGCAACGTCCCAGCGGGCCAGGGCGGCCCGTGGTTCCATGGCCATCGGGATGAGCCGCTGGTTGACGATCGTGTCGGTGACCACCACATCCGCCGCGGCGAAGGCGGCATCGATATCGCCTCCGGCGACCGTCCAGTGGAAGCACAAGTTGTTGTCGACGTCATCGTGCAACTGCGGTGCCCCGTCGGCGGTTGCGCGGCGCCCTTCGGTGACCGCATCGAGAACGTCGTAGTCGACGTCGACCGCATAGGTGGCGTCCCGGGCTTGCTGCTCCGTTTCGGCCACGACGATGGCCACCGCGTCGCCGACATAGCGGACGGTGTCGACCGCGACCGGCGGATGTTCCGGTGTCTTGGTGTCCGAGTCGGGAACCACCCACGCACATGGGATCCCGCCAAAGCCGGCGTCCCGCATCTCTTGCCCGGTGTAAACACCGATCACCCCGGGCAGGCCCGCCGCCCGGGCAGTGTCGATGGACAGGATCCGGGCGTGAGCGTACGGCGATCTGACGACCGCCATGTGCACCATGCCCGGTTGGTTGAGGTTGTTCGTGTAGCGGCCATTGCCGGTGATGAGACGGGCATCTTCGACCCGCTTGAGCGAAGCACCGAATGGTCGGTCGGTCATGATTGCCTCCTCCCCGCCATTTCACCGACCGCATGCTGAATCGAACGAACGATGTTCTCGTACCCCGTGCAGCGGCACAGGTTGCCTTCGAGCCCGTGGCGGATGCCACGCTCCGAGAGGTCACCGCCGTCTTCGACCAGCTTGACGGCGGCCATGATCATGCCGGATGTGCAGAACCCGCACTGGAGGCCGTGCATCTGGCGGAACGCCTCCTGCATCGGATGCAGTCGGCCGTTGCCGGACAATCCCTCGATGGTTGTGACCGACGCATCGTCGGCCTGCACCGCCAGGATGGTGCAGGACTTCACCGGCCGGCCGTTCACATGGACGGTACAGGCACCGCATTGGCTGGTGTCGCAGCCGATATTGGTGCCCTTCAGATCCAGCTCATCGCGCAGGTAATCGACGAGCAGCACGCGCGGTTCGACGTCGGATTCGTGTGTCGTACCGTTGACGGTAATGGTGACTCTCAAGACTCAAACCTCCCTCTTCTCAAATGAGTCGGCTCGCCACGGAAGTTGGAGGAGCACGCGTGCGGCCCCCGGTATGCTCGGACTCGAGGGCCCGACCAGCGTTACGGTCGGTGGGAATGCTGCACACGCGGTAAGCCGTTGCCATGCGACACCCTTGGGGGTCGAATGGCATTGAACCTACACACGCGGTACACCTCATGCCGGGTGGATGGCGATTTAATTGCTGCGCCGCCTCTTCGAGCGACGCCGGAGGACTACGCCGGCAGACGGATTTGTGACCGGGACCCCACTCGAAGGGACGGGCAGTCCGGTCGAGGTGTCAGCAGACTCCGCCGTCGAGATCACAGACCAGCCCGGGCGCCAGGGCGGTGTGCCGCTCCAGAATCCAGTCCCGGATGGCCGGGATGAGCGTCGCGGCGGGAACGTACCCCGGACTGGCGGCGACCATCCGGTCGCCTTCGTCGAGCAGCAAGGTCGGAAATCCGGTGACTCCCAACCGGCGCGCTTCGGCAAAGTCCGCCCAGGTCTTCTCTTTCATCTCCGGTGAGGTCAACAGCTTCATG
>DATEVB010000137.1:0-4720 GCA_035282865.1 Acidimicrobiia bacterium
GGTCCCCGGCGGGTTCGATTCCCGTCCGCCTCCGCCAAAGCCCCAGAGACCCTTGTTTTTTTTTTTACAAGGGTTTCTGGGGCCTGCATCATTCGACGAGAGCCTGTCGATTCGGCAGCTTTACCACCTTGTGTCCGTCAGGTGTCCGTCCGAGATCCGAGATACACCTCGTCCATCCGCGCAGCGAGGGCTTCCTGATCGGACGGGAAGAGGTGTCCGTAACGGTCAGTGGTCACCTGTATCGAGGAGTGGTCGTGGATCGGGCCGTGTCGTGTGTCGGAAGGGGGGAGGATGGGAGGGTGAGGGTGAAGGTGTTGTGGTTGTTGGCCGGATCGTAGGTGAGGTCGCCGTTCATGAGTCGGGCGAGTTGGCGGGAGATGGTGAGTCCGAGACCGACGGAGGCGGTAACCCCTTCGAGATGGTGGGCTCGTTCGTAGGGTTCGAAGACGCGGGCTTGGTGGTCAGGCGGGATGGTGGGCCCGTTGTCGCTCACGGCGATTCGGACCTGTCGGTCGTCGCGGGTGATGACAATGTGGATGGTGTCACCGCCGTAGCGGACTGAGTTGGTGAGCAGGTTGCGGAGGATCTGACGGATTCGTCCCGGATCCCCGAGGGCCCCCACTGGGACTGGGTTGAAGTGGATGGTCTTCGTCGCGGCCAGCTCGCGGATGGATGTGAGGATTTGGTTGGTTTGGATTGTGATATCGACGGGGATTTTTCTGACGGTGAGCTGGCCGGTTTCGGCCCGAGAGGCGACGAGCAGGTCTTCGATGATGTTGGAGAGGTCGACACTCTCGACGGCGATTTGGTGGATCATCTCGTTGAGGTCTGCGGTTGAAAGGCCGGAGTTTGAATCATCGAGCATTTGGGCATAGCCGACGATGGCGGTGAGTGGCGTTCGGAGTTCGTGGGAGACGGAGGCGATGAGGCGGTCTTTGGATTCGAGTGACCGCCTGATGTCTTGTTCGGCGCTGGTGAGTTGGTCGATTCGTGATTGGACACCTGTGGCGAGTTGGTTGATGGCGGTGCTGAGGGTGTCGAGTTCTCTGATAGCGTTGTCCGGGAGGCGCTGGCCGTAGTCGCCTTGGCTGATTGATTGGGCGGCGGCGGTGATGTGGGTGAGGGGCCGGGTGAGCCGTCGAGCGATGGTCAGACCGGCGGCGGCGGCGGTGAGTGCCAACAGGCCACCACCCGCGACCAGGATCAGGCGTCTCTGGCTGCGGGCGGCCTGGAGGTCGCTGATGTCGACCAGGGCCATGATGGTCTGGTCGGGAGTGAGATCAAGTGTTGTCGGGAGGTAGTGCTCGGCCACGACGGTGGTGGCGTCGGAGTCGAACCGGTGTTGTTCCCAGGCGGCGGTGATCTGGGTAGGGAGGTGGATGGGTTCGGTCTTGTCGAACAGGGCGAGGACGATTCCGGCGCCGCCGGCGAGCTCGTCAAGTTCTTCACCGTCGAACAGCCTGCCCACCACGACCGTGCCGATGATCCCTGTGCCGTCCTTGACCGGTGCTGCCGCCTGGACCAGTAGACCACCAGACGCCAGTTCCGCCCGGCTGACGGTGATTCCTGCACGGGCTTGGATGGTGAGGTCGTCCAAGATATGCCGGTCGTCCCGGGGGGAGAGGTGGAGGAGTTCGTGTCCTTCCGGGTCGAGCACGTCGATCTCTTCGATATCGAGCCTCGCCCTGGTCGGTACCAGGGTTTGAGCGAGCATCATCGGTTCGGCGGCGGCGATGGCGGCGATGACGGTGGGGTCGGAGGCGAGGAGCTGGGCGAACGCCTCTTTGCTTCTTTGGGTGGTCTCAAGTCGGCGTTCGACGGAGGCGAGGGCTGTTCTTCCTCGGGCCTCCACCAGCTTCTCGGCCATGTCTTCGGCCGAGAGATCACCCACGGCAGCGACACCAAAACCGGGTACGACCGCCAGCGCGATGGCCACCATCGCAACGACGGGGATGAGTGATCGTTTACCCCGCGGCGGGCGCATACTCGTATTTCTCGAGTGTGGATCGCGCACCGGCGGAGAGAACGAACCCGAGGAACTCGGCGGCTGCATCGGAAGCTCCTCCGGGTGGGGTGACCAATGCAAAGCTGGTCACCCACCGGTAGGTGCCATCGGTGATCGTCGCAGGGCCAGGTTCGACCCCGTCTAATGTCAGCGGAGCTATCGAGTCGTAGCCCGACAGACGCAACAGTCCGAGAGATGTGAAGCCGATCGAACCGGGGGTGGAGTCGAGGGCCGACAGCATCTCACTCGATCGTTCCAGCACAGTCATCGCTAGAGCTGTCGACTGACCGTCCATGGTCGGCTCGAAGAACAAATTGACGGCCGACTCGTCGGGATCGCGGCCGAGAAGGAACACGGGCAACGGATCGCCCCCGAACCGGCTCCAATCGGTGATCTCACCGCCGTAGAGCGATCTCACTTGGTCGGTCGTCACCGACAACACCTGGTTTGGAAGACGAACCGCGAACACGATGGCGTCGATAGCGAAGGGGTGATAACCGACCCCGAGAGCGGCCTCTTCTGGCTTGAGAGGACGGTTGGCCACTGCCAGATCGAGCGTGCCCTCGGTCACACCCGTGACTCCGCCACCGGTGTTCGTGCCGGAGCCAAACTCGAACGACACCTCGGGATGCGAGGCCGTGAAGACGGCGGCGAGTTGCTCGACGATCGGCGTCGCAGACCCCGAACCCGACACTCTCAACACCACCGCCGGCTCCGGTGGCGCAGCCGAGGACGCCACAGAACATCCGCCGGCGACCAAAGACAGCGCAACCAACCCCACGATGCGCCTGAAGAAGGAATTCATACCCATCACTATCGGCAGCAACGCCCCCCACACTTACCGGCACTTCGGGAAGCAGTACGGGGCAACCGCGGCGAGGAGATCCAAGTTGGGTTGGCCGGCGTAGAGCAATGCTCGGATCCAGCAGCTGCTGAACCGTCGGAAACCGAACCCACCCGATTCACTCGTTTGATGGGATGGTCGAACGCTCCGGTGGGACCTTTCGACACGCTTGTGCGATGCCAGGCGACGATGTGGGTGTCCCAGCGGATCAGAGTCCGCGGAGTTGGTAGATCTCGGGTGGACATGAAGAGTCGTGGAGGTCGTGTCCGAACTCAGCGACGAATTCGGCGGCCAGTGCGTGTCGTCAATGTCGTAGATCGATCGAACCGGCGCCTTGGCATTCCGAGGCCTCGTCGGCTCCGGTCCTCGTGCGCTCCTACTGAATCGACGTCGGACCAGACCAGGCCCAGATCACCCCGTTCTCGTCCCATAACGATCGCATTGCCAACCCGAGCAGGACGGCTCCTCTCGGGCTCAAGCGCATCTTGGGTGGGGCGAGCCCTCAGTCGGTAGCCTAGACCGTGTACAAAAGCTCGCCATTCACCAGGACAACGCTCCCAGCCGGTAAGTGAGGATCGAACCGGACGGCGGTGCCTGTCACGGCCGCCGCGTCCATGCGTACGTCGTCGAAGCGAGTTGGCTCGATCTCCGTTCCGTCTGGGAGCAAGGCCGTGACGGATCCAACCCAGTCCACGAACCGAGAGGGCTGCTCCCCGACAGGGACGAAGACGACATGATCACACCTACCTGCCCAGATCCAGTTGACATCAAGCTCCATGGAGCGAATCTAGAGCGCCGATCAACCCGTTGGTAGACCACCGCACGTGGCGTCACCTGGCCCAACACTCTGCCTGGAGATGAACCGGCGATTGCGCATATCTGCCGGATCCCGGATGGTTCGCCGGAGATGGTCGCCATTGCGAACACTCGGTCGAATAGCACCGATTTGCACGAATTGGTGCCGTCTCCGATTCACGTCTGTGCAGCTCGGCGATGGATGTAATGTCAAGCCTGCTCGACAACGGCGCCGTACCGCTGTTGGGCGGCCTGGGCTGAGGTTCCGAGGAGTTCGCCTATCTTGCTCCAGGGGATCCCAGCAGTTCGCGCTGCGGTGACTGCTTCGACGATCTGCCGTTCGCTACGGGCGCGTGCCACAGCGGCCCGCTGCAGGAGGTACTCCTCGACGGGTCGTTCATCACCGTCGGCCGGTTCGTAGTCCTCAAAGCGCTGAGCGAGTTCGTCAGCGTGATCGAGTATCTCTTGGATTGATCGGGGCATCACGGTCACCTCAGGAACTTGGTTCGGGCGGGCATGGCGTGAACGATAAACTCAACCCCCTCGCCCGTTGCCACGCCGATCTCGAGCAGGTTCCCTGCCGCGTCGGCGCCGATCAACATGACCAGGTCGTCAAGGCTGAACACTCGGATCGGGTTGCGATAGGCGTGCAGCATGTCGTTGTCGCTAACCCCGTGTTTGCGGGCGGTCGCCACGATCACGGGATCCATAACATCAACTTAGCTTGATGGCCAAGTAATGTCACCTGCTGTTCGGCGATCGGGGCGCCGACGGCTCCTGGAGGTGTCCGTCAGGTGTCCGTCAGACACTGCGAAATGACCGAAGATTACGCAAAGCCATTTGTGGGCCAGTCGCCCAAAACCCCAACAAATAGGGGTCCTTTTTACGTCAACGCGAGAAATCGAAAGACAAGGAGAAAGGCCTGAATGGGTCTTCAAAACCGGTGGGGGGTCGAAAGGTCCCCGGCGGGTTCGATTCCCGTCCGCCTCCGCCAAAGTTCCAAGAACCCAAGACCGAGGCGTGAGACCGGTTCCCACGAGGGGCGAGGACCGCGGTAGGACCGGGGATTTCGAGAT
>DATEVB010000138.1:0-4227 GCA_035282865.1 Acidimicrobiia bacterium
CGGAGAAGCCACCGATCCGATGGATCACACCGGGCAGGTCGGGGCGCTGGCCAGCGTCACTTCGTTCGGCACAGACGGGTTCGGGGAGATCTATGTGACAAGCGCCGGTGGCGACGTGTGGAAACTGGTGCCGGAAAGGTAGGAAGTAGGAAGATTGAAGTCAGAAGTTGAGTAGTCCAGGTTCAAGGAGTCGATTCCTTCTCGCGTTTCTCCCACCTCCAACTCCCTACCTCCCGCTTCCCACCTCGAACCTCCACCTCGAACCCTTTACCTCCCACTCCCCGGGGTCCGTCGGCGTCACGGGTTCTGGCTACCATCGCCGCACAAACCTCGAACCCGCCGTGGGGGAGTGCGATGGAGCAAGCTGTAGGCAGAGTCATCGGGACCGAGGACGCCACACCGCTGGAGTTCTGGGTGGCGGTAGCGGAAGGCCAGTACCTGCAGCTCGATGATGTGGTTGCCCTGCCACGCGTCCTGCCGCACGGGGAAATCGTCAAGGTGTACGGTGTGGTCTCCCAGGTGCGTGCCCGTCACGAAGGGGCCCGCTTCGACAGTGACGTGTTTCTCATCGAAGACGGGCTGCTGCCTGCCGAGGTGAGTGAGGCGGCCCAGGTCACCGCCACTCGTTTTGAACCTGAGATCTTCGTCCCGCCCCGTCCCGGTCAGGAAGTGGCCCGGGCCAAGGGGGAGGAGCGCGACCGTGCACTCTTCTTCGATCAGATGACCGAGCGTCTGCCCATCGGATTGAGCCGCTCCAATGAGCCGTTCTACGCCAACCTCGAGTTCCTCGACGGCCGGCGCGGTGCCCACGTGAACATCTCCGGCATCTCCGGAGTGGCCACCAAGACCACCTATGCGACGTTTCTGCTGCATTCCCTGTTTGCCTCGGGAGCGCTGGGCGCACGTGCCGTCAACACCAAGGCGCTGATCTTCAATGTGAAAGGGGAGGATCTGCTGTTTCTCGACCACCCCAACGTGGCGCTCGATGATGAGCAAAGAGACCGGTACCGGGCGATCGGGCTACCGGCCGATGCCTTCCGGTCGGTCGGCATCTTTGCTCCACCCCGGTCCGGTTCGGCGACCGCGGTGCCCGACGTGTCGGGGCGCAGTGAAGGCGTTACCTCGTTCTTTTGGACCCTGGCAGAATTCTGCCGCGAGGATCTGCTGCCCTTCCTCTTTGCCGATGCGGAGGACGATCGGGCCCAATACACGATGGTGGTCTACAACGTCATGGCCCAGCTCCGACGGGCCGCCCCGCTCGATGATGGCGGAGTGCAGATCGAAGGCGAGGCCGTTCGCACGTTTCGGGATCTCGCCGATCTCATCACTCGTAAGGTTCAGGATGAGACGGATCGGTATGAATGGGCCGGTCCGGCGATCGGCACGGGGACCGTCAACGCGTTCGTCCGGCGTTTGCAGGGGGCGGTCCGTCATATTGAGCGGCTGATCCGGGCCGATGTTCCCAATCCGGAGCGCCATCGGGTGCGACTGGAGCACCAGGTCACTGTGGTGGATCTCCACAACCTGCACGACCGGGCCAAGCGGTTCGTGGTCGGGGTCACCGTGCGACGAGCCTTCGATGACAAGGAACGGGCCGGCCAGTCGAAAGAGCTGCTGTTGGTGATCCTCGATGAGCTCAACAAGTACGCACCGCGGGAAGGCACGAGCCCCATCAAGGAAATCCTGCTGGATGTCGCCGAACGGGGCCGCTCGCTGGGGGTGATCCTGATCGGCGCACAGCAGACCGCTTCCGAGGTCGAGCGGCGAATCATCGCCAACTCCTCAATCCGGGTGGTGGGCCGGCTCGACTCGGCCGAAGCGGCCCGGGAGGAGTACGGGTTCCTACCCACCATGCAACGGCAGCGCTCCACGATCTTGAAGCCCGGCACCATGCTGGTTTCCCAGCCGGAACTACCGGTGCCGCTGGTAATCGAATTCCCCTTTCCGGCCTGGGCGACGCGGGCTTCCGAAGCCGGACCGTTGCCGGGCGGGGGCAACCAGCCCGAGGATCCCTTCGAGGGGTTGACGGAGTAGGCGCGCCGGGTCGGGTAGGGTCTCTGGTTCGTGGATCAAGGAGGATCCAGATGAAGGTGGCCTATATCTTTGCGACGCCTCGTGCCGCCAGTTATAAGCTCGGACAGATGATCTTGCCTCAGCTGGAGGCCGGAACACATGGAGTTGAAGTCGTTGGAATGTTCTTCTTCGACGACAACACTTTCGTGCTTCGCCAGGGAGATCCGATCGGTGAGCGACTCTCTACCGTTGCCGGCGAGCGGGGCATGCTGCTGATGATGTGCGATATGTGCGCCCTGGAGCGCAGTCTGGCCGACGGAGAGCCGCGTTGGTGCGACCCTTCCACCGGGGCCGGGCGCACCGAGCCCGGCGATTGTCATGTCACCGACACGGTGGCCGGCGTGGAGGTGGGTTGCTTCCCTGATCTCTATGCAGCACTTGGCGGGAATCCGCCCGACCACGTCATCACGTTGTGAGGAACCCTGTTGACAAGTGGGATCCGACGGTCGGAAACCAGCGTGATGGCGTGCCGAGCGCACAAGAAAACCGGCCGCGCGCCCACGACGCGACGCAGGCATTGGATGATCCCTGGCGGGAGCGGAGTTGTTCAATAGGGCCGTGTCGAATGTGTAGGTAGTGGTAGGTGCGCGGTGGGGAGGTTTCGGTTTGAATCGGGGGCCGCGTTTGTTCGGGGTGGGTCGCGGCCGTCGGGTCTGAGGAAGCGTCTCCGTTGGGGCGGGCTGTTGGGGTTGATCCGGTAGCCGTTGCGATGGATCACGACGTGGTGGTGGTACCAGCAGAGGGTGGTGAGATTGTCGGGGTGGTGTGATCCGCCCTGGGATCTTGGTTGGATGTGGTGGGGTTGGAGCCGGTAGCGGCTCTGACAGCCGTCGGCGGTGCAGGCACCCCCATCACGATGCAGGATGAACCGTCTCAGTTTGGGTGGGATGGTGCGAGCGGTCGGACCGACCGAGAGCGGTATCCCGGCGTCGGAGGTCATGATGATCTCGACTCGGCCGTCACAGAGGATCTCTTCCAATGTCAGGGGTCCGATACGGGGTCCGGCATCGATCATGGCGCCCGCTTCCCCGTTGGTCCGGGCGGCCAAGTTTGCGTCGACGAAAATCGAAACGATCGGTGCCGCGGAGGTCCCTTCCGGGTTGGTTGCGTCCAGCGAGTCTTGGGCGATGGAGACGAGCGCGTCGGCGAACCGTTGGCTGCGAGGGCAGCGTTTCCCGTTGGGCATCGGGGGGAACTGGTCGGCTCGTTCCATCAACGCTTTTTCGAACATGCGGCCGTCAACACCTGGTAGCCCTCCCCATATCTTGTAGTAGGTCTGATCCAGTGTGGGTTGCAGTTTGACCTCCCGGTCCTGGAACACACGCTTCTCGTCGCGGCGGGCGAAGCGCTGGTGGCGGGCAGTCACGCGTCGTAGCCCGGCGATATCCCAACTCCGCGATTGGGCCATCAACTCGAGGTCGGCACCGGAGGAGATCAGGCGGGATTCTTCCATGACCCGATCAAACGACACCCTGCCTTGAATGAGCTCTTCAGCAAGGTCGGGTTGGTCCAGGAGCCGGGCGGCGGTTTGGGTGAGCTTCTGGGCAGTTTCGGGTGCTAGATCCATCCGGGCTGCTGCCCATTCGGAAAGGGTTCTTGATCCGTCCATCAAGGGGACTTGCCGTTGGTCTAATTCGGTGATCACGTGGATTTGGGTGGCCCGAATCCGCGCCACGATTGATTCACTCTCAATGAGTACCTGTTCGAGTCGGTCGGTTGTGATAGAGGTGAGTTCCATCGTTTCCATTGCTCAAACATACCGCCGTGGTATGACAAAAAGCGTTAAATAACGCGGTCTGCTGTGTGCTCGCTTTGCCTGCGCCCATTCAGCCGGCAGGTGAGGCCTAAGGGGTAGGGCTGCTGCGGGCCTCTCCCTCGATGCAAAGGGACATTGACCCAATGAACGCCTCTGCCATTCCGGTTCGGCTCTTTCGGCCAACCCACCCGGCGTCTGGCCGGCGATCAGAAACGATCCGGCGCCCACAAACCCCGGTTGCTCGGCCAGTCGCACCGGGCCGGTACCATCGCCGTCGTGAAGATCCTCCACACCTCCGACTGGCATGTCGGGCGGACCATTCGGGGCCGGAGCCGGGCCGAGGAGCACCGGGCGGTCCTGGCGGAGATCGCCGGCATCGCCGGGACCGAGGGCACCGA
>DATEVB010000139.1:0-12463 GCA_035282865.1 Acidimicrobiia bacterium
CCTCGGCTCGCGAGGCAATCAGCGGCTCGGGGACTCCCCGTACCCAGACCAGCGAGCGGCGGCCCGGCCCTCTCCCTTCGCTGATCGGTTCGACGGCAACGACCTCGTCGGACCGCACGTACTTGCCATACCCGAGGCTGACGAGTTGATCGGATTGGATGCGCATGCGTGATCCTTTCGGTCTCCCTAGCCTATTCGGATCGCGGGCATCGATGTCAGGAGCGACCCCGGGCGATCAGCCCGACCGCCCCCAGGATCAGGGGGAGGGCAATCCATGTTTCGCCGGTGAGCTGTTCGCCGCCCAGGGTCACGCCCAATCCGACCGCCACGATCGGGTTGACGTAGGCGTAGCTGGTGGCCAATACGGGTCGCACGGTGCGGAGAAGGTAGGCGTAGGCGCTGAAGGCGATCAGCGATCCGGGTCCGATGAGATAGACGAGGGCCCACCAGCTTCGGGGTCCAGGGGCCGCCGTGATGCTCTCGCCGGCGATCATTCCGCCCATACCCAGGGCCAGCCCGCCGGCCAGCATCTGCACCGCGGTCGACATGGGACCGGTCGGGAGGTCGATGTGGTTGGACCACACCGAGCCGATCGACCAGAGGAAGGGTGCGAGGATCAGCAGGAAGAGACCCAGCGGGTGGGTATCGAAATCGCCTTCCCGGGAAAGGATCACCACCCCGACGATGCCGATGAGCAGCCCGACCCATTCGACTCTGGTCGGCCACCTATCGAAGAAACCGGACACCGCGGCCGCCCAGACCGGGGTCATGGCCACGGCCGTGGCCGCCAGTCCCGAGCCGACCCCCAACCCTTCGGCCACGGTCACCAATCCGAGCCCGCCGACGAAGAGCAGCGAGCCGATCAGCAACCCGCTGCGCCACTGGCGCATCGTCGGGGCGGGTGCTCCCCGAAAACGCACCCAGGCGTAGAGGATGGCTCCGGCGATGGTCATCCGGATGGCGTTGCCCAAGAATGGTGGGAAGTCCTCGACCATATAGCGAAGGGCGAGGTAGGTCGAGCCCCAGATCACGTACACCGCCAGCAGGGAGAGGTAGATCATGAGCCGGGAGTTGGCGGCTTTTGGTGGTTGGGAGTCGGTGATGATGGCGAGTTCCAGTCTGAGAACGGGGCATCTTAGGCCTGTGCGATGATGGGGGCGTGGCCACCGTGATCGAGATCGAGGATGCGTCGGATGCGCGGCTCGCCGACTACGTCCGGCTCACCGACGCCGACCTCCGGCGCGATGCCGGGTACTTCATTGCCGAGAGCCTCGAGGTGGTCAGGCGGTTGCTGGCGGCGCCCCACCCGGTTCGCAGTGTGCTGGTCACCCCGGCTCGACTGCTCCAACTGGCCGAGGATCTGGCGCCACTCGACGTGCCCGTCTACGTCGCCTCGCAAGCCGTCATGAATGAGGTGGCGGGCTTCAAGCTGCATCGGGGGGTGGTTGCGGCGGCCGGGCGGCTTCCCGAACCGACCCTGGAAGAGGTCATACAAAACGCCGGCACCCTGGCGGTTCTGGAAGGTCTGAACGACCACGAGAACCTGGGAGCGATCTTCCGCAGTGCCGGTGTCCTGGGGATCGACGCGGTGCTGCTGGATCCCACCTGTGCCGATCCGTACTACCGCCGGACCGTGCGGGTGTCGATGGGGGCGGTGTTGCAGCTTCCCTTCGTGCGGCTCTCCAACTGGCACCATGACCTCGCGGCGGTTGGCCGGGCCGGGTTCGAGCTGCTGGCACTCACCCCCGATCACGACGCAGTTTCCATCGACGAAATCGAGGTTGGCCCTGAGCGGCGGTGGGCCTTGCTCCTGGGCGCCGAGGGCCCCGGCCTTCGGCCCGCCACGCTGGCCCTGGCCGACCGCCGGGTGAGGATCCCGATGCGGCCCGGCTTCGATTCGCTCAACGTCGGTCACGCGGCGGCCATCGCCTTTCACCGCTTGGGGAGGATCCCCGCTCGCTCGACGACGGGCCGATAGGCGCCCCGGCCGGATCGCCCCGCCGGCGATGCCGTATCCTGTCGGTCATGCGCGTTCTGGTCACCGGTGGCACCGGGTTCATTGGGAGTCACACCGTCGTCGAGTTGATCACGGCCGGCCATCAAGTCGTGATCGTCGACAACCTCGTCAATTCGAAGCGTTCGGTCGTCGATCGAGTGGCCCGGATAACCGGCACGGCACCCGAACTCCGGGTAGCGGACATCAGAGACGAACCCGCGCTCGAACGGGTCGTTGGAGAGGGCGGGTTTGAAGCCGTCATCCACTTCGCAGGGTTGAAGGCGGTGGGGGACAGTGTGCAACGCCCGCTCGACTACTGGGACGCCAACGTGGGTGGGTCGACCACCCTGTTCCGGGTCCTCGACCGGCACGACGTCCGGACCGTCGTCTTCAGCTCATCCGCCACGGTCTACGGTGATCCGGACCAGGTGCCGGTCACAGAAGACATGCCGACCAAGCCGGCCACCAATCCATACGGCGGGACCAAACAGGTCATCGAGCAGATCCTCACCGACCTCCACGCCGCGGACCGGCGCTGGAACGTGGCGTTGCTGCGGTACTTCAACCCGGTGGGAGCCCATGACAGCGGTCTGATCGGGGAGGACCCCACCGACATCCCCAACAACCTGATGCCCATCGTTGCTCAGGTGGCGGCGGGCAAGCTTCCTGAAGTCAAGGTATACGGCACCGACTACCCGACCCGGGACGGCTCGGGCGTGCGCGACTACGTCCACGTGGTCGACCTGGCCCAAGGACATCTGGCCGCCCTCGATCGGCTGACGACCCACCCCGGCCGTCATGTCTGGAATCTGGGGACCGGGGCCGGCACAACCGTTCTGGAAGTGATCGCCGCTTTCGGAAGGGCGACGGGCATCGACGTTTCCTACCGCCCGGCGGAGCGGCGTCCGGGCGACGTGGCTCAGACCTGGGCCGATGTGACCAGGGCGGAACGGGAACTGGGATGGCTGGCCAAGCGGGGAATCGACCAGATGTGCGCCGACACATGGCGCTGGCAGCAGTACGCCCTCACCCTCGACGCTTGACGATTCTCCGCTGAGAGGCCTCCGGATGGGCCGGGGGTGTGGCCCGGCGGGTCTTTCCCCACCCTTCCCCTAATAGGGCCTTTCGCCCGTAGTCGGGGAAACTCACACCCGTTAGGGTTATGGCCGGCCTTAAGAATTGGGCCGCCAATATCCAGGTAGGACTAAACATGGTTTCGGAACCCGTCACCAGCGAGAGCGAGGAGATGTACCTCATCCACGTCGCTATGGCGGGGGAGGAGGGCGTCGAAGGCCCGGTGGGACTCTCACGGTTGGCCGAAATGCTGTCGGTCTCACCGGTTTCCACCAATCAGATGGTCAAGAAACTGGCCGCCCGCGGGCTCGTTGACTACCTCCCTTACAAAGGGGTGGAACTGACCGTCCCGGGGCGGGAGATCGCCGACCAGATCCTGCGGGGCCGGCGTCTGTGGGCCTTGTTCCTGGCCGAGCAGCTTGGTCTCTCCCCGGCCCGCGCCGATGCCATTGCCTGTGATCTCGAACACATCACGCCGCCCGACCTGGCGGACCGGTTGGCCCAACTCCTCGGCGATCCGACCCGGGGACCGCAGGGCCGGCCGATTCCGCACCCCGGCCACCCGGCCCCACCCGACGGATCGATGGTGCTCTCCGAGCTGCCGGTCGGTAAGGCAGGAACCGTGATCCGGGTGGATGGCTCGCCTGCGATCAGATCGTTTCTGGCGGGTGAGGGCCTGGTCCCCGGCGCCGGCGTGAAACTGCTGGCGGTTGGCAAGGACGGCGACTGTCTGATCCGGGTGGATTCGACCGAGGTGCACCTGGCCGGGCCGCCGGCCGGAAACGTCCTGGTGAGCGTCCCATGACCAGGCTTCTCTCCGACGTTCTGAGAGGAGAGACCGTCCGGTTGACAGGAGTCGACTCGGATGCCCGCACCGTGCGCCGTCTCGCCGAGATGGGTCTGACTCCGGGGGTGGCGATGACGGTGCTGCAAACGTCGAAGGGCCCGATCCTGGTCGCCGTCCGGGGAGCCAGGGTGGCGCTGGGCCACAAGATGGCCACGACGATGCGGGTGGTGTCCAACGGCACCGGAGCTCGGGCATGAGGAGACTGTCGATCGCGCTGGCCGGCAACCCCAACTCGGGGAAGACGACCCTTTTCAACCTGCTCACCGGCTCGAGCCAGCACGTCGGCAATTGGCCCGGCAAGACCATCGAGAAGCGGTCCGGGCGGTTCACAGCCCATGGTGTTGAGTTCGAAGTAGTCGATCTGCCCGGCACTTACAGCCTGGCCGCCGTCTCGCCGGAGGAGTCGGTGGCGCGTGACTATCTGCTCGAAGAGACGCCGGATGTTGTGGTCCTGGTCGTCGACGCATCCAATCCGGAACGGAACCTCTACCTCACCGTGCAGATCCTCGAGCTGGGGATCCTGTGTGTGGTGGCGCTGAACATGTCCGACACCGCTGAGGCCGGCGGACTCCGCATCGATCGCAAACTGCTCCAACGGAGACTGGGCGTTCCGGTGATCCGGACGGTGGCCCGCCGCCGGGAAGGGGTCGAGGATCTGGTCAAGGCTGTGATCGAAGCTGCCACGGAGCACGCCGCGTGACGGGCCGATTGGTCATCGACTACGGCCGGGATCTCGAGCCGGAGGTGGCGGCTATTGAGACCGTCATCGATGCGCAACCCGCAGTAAAAGATCGGTTCCCGGCCCGCTGGCTGGCGCTGGAGTTGCTCGAAGATGGAGAAGACCTGCGGGTCAGGTTGGCCGGCCTGGCGGGTGGAGAGCGGGTACTGGCGGCGGCCGACGAGAGTCGGGCCCGGTTGCAGGAGAGGTTCGGCGATACCGCCCCGGTGCTGGTTCCCAACGGCCGCTACGACTGGATCAACGCCCTGGTGCGTGAAACGGTGTCGCGGGCGACCACCGATCGAATACCCGTTTCCGACCGGATCGACAAGGTGGTGACCCACCGATGGCTCGGACTTCCCATCTTCCTGGTTTCGATGTGGGTGGTGTTCAAGGTCACCGTCGATATCTCGGCAGTGTTCCTCGACTGGGTCGACGGGGTGATGGGAGGACCGATCGCCCGGTGGATGGCGGCCCTCGTTCAAGTACTCGGCCTGGGCAACACGTGGGTCGAGCGCCTGGTCGTCGATGGGGTCGTTGTCGGAGTGGGAGGCATCCTGGTCTTCGTCCCGGTGTTGATGGCCCTTTATCTGGCGCTCGGTCTGCTGGAGGACTCCGGCTACATGGCCCGAGCCGCCTTCGTCATGGATCGGATCATGCGCAGGCTCGGGCTGCACGGCAAGAGCTTCCTTCCGATGCTGGTCGGATTCGGGTGCACCGTCCCGGCCATCTACGCCACCCGGACCCTCGAACGACGTCGGGACCGGGTGCTGACCGGACTGCTCATCCCGTTCATGAGCTGCGGGGCCCGCCTTCCGGTCTACGTCCTGATGGCGGCGGTCTTCTTCCCCCGCTCGCGGGGCACCGTGGTGTTCGCCATGTACCTGCTGGGCATCGTCGTGGCGCTGGTGCTGGGCTTCCTCCTCAACCGAACGGTCTTCCGGGCGGAGGCTGCCACCCCGCTGCTGATGGAACTGCCGCCCTACCACCTTCCCACCCTGCGGTCCGTGTGGCTCCAGATGTGGAGACGGACCTCGGCGTTCCTACGCGATGCCGGCACGATCATCCTCGGCACCAGCCTGGTGGTGTGGTTGCTGATGGCAATCCCCGTCGGCGGTGGATCGTTCTCCGATGTTGAGGTCGAGCAGAGTGCCTTCGGGGCGGTGAGTTCGGCCGTTGCCCCGGCGCTGGGCCCGGCCGGGTTCGGCAGCTGGGAGGCAACCGGGGCGCTGATCACCGGCTTCGTCGCCAAAGAAGTGGTGGTCTCCTCGATGTCGCAGGTGTACGGGGTGGCCGGCCGCCACGAGACGGCAACCGTAACCACCTTCCTCGGAGACATGCGGGAGATCGGCTCGAGCTTCCTCCAGGCCGCGGCCGACACATTGAAGGCCATCCCATCGATCGTCGGCATCGACCTCCTGGAAGACGCCGGTGAGGCCGAGCAGGGTGCACTGCCGGCCGCGGTGCAGGTGGGCTTTGAGGAGTCGAGCGGCGGGCATGGCGCCCTGGCCGGGCTGGCGTTCATGGTGTTCGTTCTCCTCTACACACCGTGCATGGCGGCGGTTGCGGCCGAGCGACACGAGCTGGGTTCGAAATGGATGTGGGCCAGCATCATCGGTCAAACGGCGCTGGCGTGGGGGATGGCGGTGCTGGTGTTCCAGGCCGGCACCCTGATGGGATGGGGGTGATCCGACATGTTGGAACGACTGCTCTCCAGCATCCGGGAAGCGGGCCGGCCCATCAGCTTCGATGACTTGAGCAACCGTCTTCAGGTCGAACGATCTGCCCTGCAACCGATGCTCGATCTGCTGGTGCGCAAAGGCCTGCTGGCCGAATCGACCGATACCGGAACCAACCTCGCCTGTGGCGGCGGAGCATGCGGGACGTCGTGTACGGGTATGCAGGGTTGCCCGTTCGTGGCGGGCGGAATGCCGCGCACCCTCGAGATCCGGTCGAACCGGTAAACCGGAGCGGCCGGGAATCCCTACGCTTGAGTGATGGACACCCTCGACTTCGAAGAAGCCCGGGTGCTCGGCTGTCTCATCGAGAAGTCGATGACCACCCCCGAGTACTACCCGATGACGGTCAACGCTCTGATGGCGGCCTGCAACCAGAAAAACAACCGGGACCCGGTCGTCGAGTTCGACGAGTCGACGGTCGACCAGGCGCTGGCTTCCCTGGACCGGCGCGGCCTGATAGGGGTGACCCGCGTGTCGGGAGGAAGGGCCCTCAAGTACGCACACCATGCCGGCACCGCCTTGCGGGTCGATGACGAGCAAGCAACCCTGCTGGCGGTTCTTCTGCTGCGCGGACCGCAAACGGCCGCACAGTTGCGGGCCAGGACCGAGCGGTACGCGACCTTT
This sequence comes from Acidimicrobiia bacterium, assembly GCA_035282865.1. GTDB lineage: Bacteria > Actinomycetota > Acidimicrobiia > Spongiisociales > UBA4744 > UBA4744. The sequence continues at coordinate 6,999 of DATEVB010000139.1, forward strand.
GCATCGGTCCAGGCGGCGGAGGAACGTCTGGGAGATCTCATGAGACGCGACACACCCCTCGTCGATCGCATGCCGAGGGAACCCGGCCAGAAGGAGAACAGGTACCGGTGCCTGCTGGTGGAAGCGGGTGAGACGGCCGCCCCGTTCGGGCCCGCCGACCTCGAGACACGGGTCGCCGCACTGGAGGATGCTTTGCAGCGGGTGCTGCGCCGGCTCGACGCGGCGGAGTAGCCATCGGGCTCAGTGAGCGACCTTGCGCGCCAGCGCGTGCCAGCCGAGGCCGGCTGCGATCAGGCCCAGTCCGGCGGCCCACACCACCGGCTCCACCCAGAAGGCGAGACCCAGGCAACCGGCCAACCCCAGCCATGTAACCCAACGGGGGTAGAGGCGCATGTCCCCGGGCAACCGGAGGGCGGCCAGGTTGGTGATGGCGTAGTAGATGAGCACGGTGAAGGCGCTGAAACTCCAGGTCGTCTTCACGTCACCGATCAGGACCAGGCCGGCGATGACCGCTCCCACCGCCAGGACGGCCAGGTAGGGCGTGGTGTTGGTTGCGGTCAACCTGGTAACCGGGCGGGGCATGTCGGCCCGGCGTCCCATGGCCAGCAGCACCCGGGACAGGCCGAGGAGCAGGTTCAGCAACACGCCCAGCATGGCCGTCACCGCCGCCACCGCCACCAGCGGGGCAACCCACGAGAATCGGAACCGGCGGGCAATCACCTCGAGGGGAGCCGCCGTGGCGTCGGTAGCACCTGCCAGCCCGGGTGCTCCGGCATTGCCGACGCCGGCCAACGCCACCAATCCATAGAGCACCATGCTCACAATGAGGGTGACGATGATGGCGCGCGGGATGGTGGACCGAGGGGACCGCACCTCCTCGCCCAGGGTGGCGATACGCCCGTAGCCCGTATAGGCGACGAACATCAGGGCGGCAGCTTCCAGCAGGCCGGCCACAGCATGGTCACCGGCCACGAACGGCCGGAATCGATCGAGGCTCATCTCGACGCTGCCACCGACCACGAAGGCCGTCAGGCCGGCCAGGGTGATCGTAACCACCACCGCGTTGACCAGGTTCGAGAGGCGAATCCCGGTCAGCACCACCCCGGTGATGAGCACGACCGCTGCCAGAGCGACCGGGATGATCGGCGGTGCGGGAATGTCGAAGAAGTTGAGCGCATACCCCGCGAAGCCGAGGGCGGCGGTGGCCGCCGAGGCCGATTTGGCCAGAAGGAACAGCCAACCGGCGGTGAATCCCAGTGACGGGGTGAGCAGTTGGTATCCGTACTCGTAGGTGCCGCCACTGACCGGGTAGGCGGCCGCCAGCTGGGCACTGCTGAGGCCGTTGCAGGTGGCCAGGAGTGCGGCGATGACAACCGCAACCACCACCGACCCGCCGGTGATCCCGGCGGCGATCCCGATGCTGACGAACACCCCGGTGCCGATAATCGAACCGAGCCCCAGCAGCACCGCGGCGCCGAGACCGAGTTGGCGAGACAAGCGGGGACCAGGCGGCGCCGACATGGGCCGGACGCTAGCGGGCGGTGGCCGGACGGATTCGATGAGGGCGGCACGCCGACGGAGGCGTGGAGTAGATTGCCGATTAGTCGAGAGGGAGAAATTCGCATGGGCTTCAAAGTCACCTGGTTCGAGATAACCGGCGCCGACGGTGAGGCGTTACGCTCGTTCTACGGGGAGCTGTTCGATTGGACTTTTCAGCTCTTCCCGGAGATGAATTACGGGACCATCGAAGTCGAGGAAGGAAGCCTCGGCGGCGGCGTCGGACAAGCGAACGATGGGCCCGGCCTGCTGACGTTCTACGTCGAGACTCCCGATGTGACGGCCTCGCTCGCCAAAGCGGCCTCTCTGGGGGGCAACGTGCTCATGCCGGAGACCAATGTGATGGAGGGTGTCACCATCGGCCTGTTCTCCGATCCGGAAGGACATGTGGTCGGTCTTCTCAAGGCGAACGAGTAGCAGGTGCGATGACGGATTTGTTGCACAAAAGGGGCGCGTGACACCGCAAGCTCGGCGTGGTCTGCGAGTATGGGGTTGAGTCGACGGAAGGGTCGTACACATGGACTCGACTGGTAGCCGTTCTTCGCGCCGCCGGGAGTTTCGGTGGGGCCCGACCCTCCTCGCCCTGAGCGTTGTTCTGGTCTCGTGTGCGGGCGACGAAACGGTCATCACCACCACCTCCTCCTCCACCTCAACGACGACAACCACGGCCCCAACGACTACCACGACGACCACTCTGCCGGGTGATCCGATCGACCTGTTCCCGGAAGCCGGCGACGTCCTGGCCGTGGTTGGCGTCTCGTTCGATAGCGAGCTCAATGTGCGGGCGGCACCCGGCACCGATCAGGAGGTGTTGGTGAGGCTTGCGCCGTTCACCGACGACGTGGTTGCCACCGGCGAGGAGCGCCAACTGCCGGATTCGATCTGGTACGAGGTCACCGTCGATGATGTGACCGGATGGGCCAGCAGTGCCTATCTGGCCTGGATCGGAGAGACCAATGATGTCACCTCCGTGATCATCGACTTGCTCGGGGAGACCCCCACAGCCGGGAACATGCTCGACCTCGGGCTGATCGTTGCCGAATCGCAGGCGTCCGACGAACCCTCTTCGAGGATACGGCTGGCGAAGTCGCCCACGGTCGGGGACCTGGGTGAAGTCACCTACGACGTGATCGGGTTCGGCGACGACGCTCTCTTCGGGGTGCGATTGACGGTCTTCGGCACACCCGACGACAGCGGCGAGAGCTTCACGCTCAAGACGGTCGAAAGCACCGCCCTGTGCGCACGGGGCGTCACCCCGGAAGGCCTCTGCCCCTGATGAACATCGAGCCGGGCTGGTACCCGGATCCCTACCGTCGCCATCAGGTCCGCTACTGGGACGGGTCGTCCTGGACCGGGCAGGTCGGGGACGACGGCCGGCAGGGGACCGATCCGCTCGACTCACTGGACAAGGTCGACTCGGCCCTGGTCGTCGATGAAGCGAACGACGCCGCCAAGATCCGCCAACAGGTCACCGGCGAAGGCTGGGGCGGCGCCGGAGTCGGTGCCACGGCGAGCGGGGGTGGCACGCTGTTCACGGAGCCGGTGCTGGTGGTCAACCAGAAGGCCAAGATCATCGAACTTGCCAATCAATACGGCGTCTTCGATCAGAACGGCAACCAGCTCGGGGCCGTCAACCAGGTCGGCCAGTCAACCCTCAAGAAGGCCCTCCGGTTGCTCACCTCGGTCGATCAGTTCCTCACCCACCGTCTGGAGATCACCGATCGGTCCGGGACGGTGGTTCTGCGGCTGACCAGGCCGGCCAAGATCTTCAAGTCGACCGTGGTGGTTGAGGACCCGAACGGGACCGAGCTGGGCAGGGTGGTGCAGGAGAACATGATCGGAAAGATCAACTTCGGGCTCGAGTCCGGGGGCCAGCGGCTCGGTGCCATCAAGGCCGAGAACTGGCGGGCATGGAACTTCCGGATCGAGGATGTGACCGGCACCGAAGTAGCCAGGATCACCAAGACCTGGGAGGGTCTTGCCAAGACCATGTTCACCACCGCCGACAACTACGTCGTGCAGATCCACCGGCGCCTTCCCCAACCGCTTCTTTCACTGGTGGTCGCGGCAGCCCTGTCGGTCGATACCGCGCTCAAGCAGGACGATCGAGGACTGGGCTGAGGGCTCCCCCGACCTCCTCAACCGGGCGGCCTCAACAGCCGATGATCAAGGGATGAAGCGCCGATGCTGTGTCTTGCTGGTGGCGATGGCGATGGCTGCCACCGCCTGCTCGACCACCACGTCGACCCCGACAACGTTGGGAGTCGACGGTGCACCGCAAGTCATCAGGGACGTCTTCTTGACCGTTACCCGGCAGGCCGCCACTTTGGCCGGCTACGACGCCACCAACGAGCAATGGTTGGAATTCGCTCGCCAGGTATGTAGCGCCGGTTTCGGAAGCTCGGAGGCCCGCGCTGCCTTCGCTGCGGCCCAGGCCGGTCCCCGGGCCGACCAGACCCTGACGCAGATGTGGGCGACGGCTGCCGAGGCCGCTACGAGTTCGTTCTGTCCCATCGGGCCAGGATGAGCCGTTCAGCGCGATTACGCCCGGCGGCTCGCACGCAAGGGCCATGGGTCCCTAGCGGTGTGTCGCGGATTCAGTGATTTGGTTATGTGTGGCTCATCAGCGCACAACACCACCGCGTGTTCGGGCGGGTTGTGATACAAGCCGACGACGTCGACGAGCTTCTCGCAAATCACGGGTATCTCTTGCCCCTCCGCACACCAACCACCGCGTAACCACCCTACGGCGGCTGTGGCCGCACTCCACTTCCTCGGCCCTTTCAACAGGTCGATGGCGAATCGGATACGATCGAATCATGGATCTCCACACCCCGCCCAACGCCCGATGAATGCGAGACAGCTTTGGATAGGGGGCTATGGCCCCCAGGACAGCACCCACGGCGAAGGTCTCGCCGTGTTTCGCCGCGTCGTCGAGAGTGAGACGAAGGGTGCAGTAGAGGTGAGGATCACCTGGAACATCATGGAAGACGGCAGGCCCAATACCGATCTGTTCGAGCTGGTTGAGGCGGGCGACATGTTTCTCTGCTACTTCTCGTCCAGCTATCTTGGTGCGCGGGTCCACCCGTTGAACGTTCTGGAGACACCCTTCCTATTCGACAGTCTCGAATCTGCCCACCGGGCCCTGGACGGGGAACTCGGCCGGGCGCTCCAGCAGGCGGTGCGCGCCTCGACCGGGTTCGAAGCACTCGGCTTCTGGGACAACGGGTTTCGGCACATGACCAACCGGCTTCGCCCCGTACGCACACCCGACGACTGCCGGGGCATGACCGTTCGGCTTCAGCCGAATGTGATTCACGAGGAGCTGATCAGAGCCTGGGGTGCCATTCCGGTGGCGGTCGAGCTGAGTCGAGCGATCGAGGCGATCGTCCGCCTCGAGGTGGACGCTCAGGAGAATCCACTTGCCAACACGGTCGCTTACGGGGTGAATCAGATTCACTCGCACGTCACGATGACCGGGCATCTGTATGGTGCCCGCGGGCTGTTCGCCCATCGCCCGACATTGGAGTCCTTCTCGACCGACTTGCGTCAGATCGTGGAAGGAGCGGCCGCTACCGCCATCGCCGTGCAGCGGCGAGCCGCGGAGGAGCTGGAGATCAGTCTTCGCAGCAGGATGGAGGATGACGGGATCGAGTTCGTCGACCTCACCGACGATGAACGGAACGAGTTCATCTTGGCGTCCGCCCCGGCGATCGCTCTGGCACACCGGGCCCTGCCCGAAGAACTGTTTGGCCTGGCACGATCATGAGTGGCGGGGCCGGAGCTTTCGCCTATCCGAATCACTGAATCCGCGACACACCACTAGTAGCTAGTCCCGGTGACCGACCCCTCAGCTACACCCGGTGGTGCCACCACAGTTGAGGCACTTGTAGCAGCTGCCCGATCGG
>DATEVB010000140.1:0-8757 GCA_035282865.1 Acidimicrobiia bacterium
TGGCATTGCACGGCCAAACGGCCTACCGCAATTGGGCGGAATTCACCGGGATCGAACAACCAAGGTCACGCTTCCATTCGGTCGGCATGCTGTGGATGATGGGTTACAGCCACTCCGAGGCAGTGGCAACCCGGGACGGCCTGGTCGCCCAGGAAGGCCGAGCCGAGGTGCTCGACGCAGCCGCGGTCCAAGCTCGCTTCCCTGCTCTCTCCACCTGTGCAGAACCCTTCGACCTCACCGGGCAGATACCCCATGAGTGCCGCGAGTTGGAAGCAGCCCTCTTTGAGCCCGACGCCGGGTTCGCCGATCCGACCGGCGCCAATCAAGATCTGGTCGAGGCCGCCCGCCGCGAAGGCGCAGAAGTCCTTTTCAGATCGGAGGTGCGGGCGGTACGGACGGAGAGCGGAAAGGTGGCGGGAGTGGATCTCGCCGGCGGCCGGACGATCAAAGCGCCCCTGATCGTGAACGCGGCAGGCCCGTGGTGCAACCGCCTCAACGACATGGCCGGCGCCCGCCTCGGGTGGACCATCATCCCAACCCGCATACAGGTCGCTTATCGGCTCCGACCCCCCGAGGTTCCGGGCCAAATCCCGGTGGTAGCCGACGCGGCAACCGGTATCTATTTTCGTCCCGAGGCCTCCGGCCAGCAGATCCTGTTCGGCTCGGTCCTCCCCGAAGACGAACGCGAGCGAGTCGACCCTGACCACTTCAAGACCGGAGCCGACGCCGCCTTTCTGGATTCCAAGATCCACGCGCTCCACCACCGCCTCCCCGACCTTCCGCATCGAGGCTCCGTCACGGGTATCGCCGGCCTTTACGCAATCAACGAGGAGGACGTCCACCCGGTCATAGGGCCAACACCGGTGGAGGGCTGGTGGGTCGCAAACGGGTTCAGCGGCCACGGGTTCAAGCTCGCTCCGATGGTGGGCTCCATGATCGCCCAGGCGATCACCGGCACCACCCGCCGCTTCGATACCGACGTCCCCATGTCGTTCTTCTCGGTGGACCGTGCACCCCTCACGGTTCGCGAGAAGAGCGTTCTGGCCTGATGCGGTATCTGGGCCCGGGCGACCTGCGAGCCGCCCTGCCCATGGAGGCCGCCATTGAGGCGATGATTGCGGCGTTCGGGGACGATCGGGAGGTACCGGCCCGCGTCCAGTTGGGCCCTTCGCTATTCATGCCCGGCAGAGTCGGCGTTAACACGGGGGTCAAGGTCGTGTCCACGGTTCCCGGCCGTCCGAGCGGCATCGTGGCGGTCTTCGACCGGTCCGGCCATCCGGTAGGCCTGGTCGACGGGCCGACCTTGACGGCCATCCGCACCGGAGCAGCAACCGGTCTCGCCACCCGCCTCCTGGCTCAACCGGAGACGCGAACGTTGGCGATGCTCGGGTGCGGAGCCATGGCGGCAGACCAGGTGGCGGCGGTACGGGCCGTGCTCAACATAGAGCGGGTCTTGGTGTGGAGCCGCAACCCGGCCAGGGCCGAAGCCTTCGCCGCCCGGGTGGGAGGCGAGGCCGTCGAGGATCCGGGGTCCGCCGTGACCGCCGCCGATATCGTCACCGCCGCTACCCCGGCTCGAGATCCCCTCTTCGCGGACACGGCGGTGAGGCCCGGGACGCATATCAATGCAGTCGGGGCGTTCACGCCACAGATGGTGGAGATCCCTCCCGAGACGGTACACCGGGCCTTTGTGGTAGTCGATGAAATCGCCGCCGCGGCCCGAGAAGCGGGTGACCTCATCCAGGCAGGGCGACGACCGGACGCCACGCTGGGAGATCTCCTGGCCGGGCGGATCCACCCCACAGACGCCGATGTGACCCTGTTCAAATCGGTGGGGATCGCCTCCCAGGACGTAGCGGCCGCGGCGGTCGCCCTCGCACGAGCGGCCGAACTCGGCTTGGGCATCGACCTCGATCTCTGATGCCGACCCGGATCGCCGGCACCAAGGGTCAACTAATCTTTCGCGTGGATGCCCGCGCACTACTACGAGCGACTCTCCTTCCTCGACGGATCGTTCCTCGCGCTGGAGTCCCCCACAACGCATATGCATGTTTCGGGTGTGGCGATATTCGAAGCAGCGCCCCTATCGAAGCCGGGCGGGGGCATCGACATCGCCAGGATCAAGACGTTTATCGAGTCCAAACTCCAGTACATGCCGAGATACCGCCAGCATCTGGCCCGGGTGCCGATCGAAAACAACCCCGTCTGGGTCGACGATGACCATTTCGATCTCGATTACCACGTCCGCCATCTGAGCCTTCCCCGACCAGGCAGCGAAGAGCAGCTCAAAGCAATGATGGGCCGCTTGCTGTCCCAACAACTGAACCGTGCCAAACCGCTGTGGGAACTCTGGGTGGTAGAAGGCATCGAAGGAGACCGCTTCGCTCTGGTCTTCAAGATCCACCACTGCATGATCGACGGTATCTCCGGTGTCGACTTGATGGCGGTGCTGCTCAATTTCGTCCCCACCGACGAAATCGAGAGTATCAAGCCATTCGAGCCGCGACCGGCACCCGGCGCAGCGGAGTTGCTGGTCGGCGAGTCACTGCGTCGCGCACGACGAGCCTTGCGAGCTGCGCGGGGAATCCCCCACCTGGTTGAAGAGGCTCAAGCGATCGGTTCCGAGATCCAGCGACGGGCCAAAGCCGTCTCCTATTCACTGACCTCCGGATGGCTGACTCCGGCCTCCCGCACTCCCATCAACGAGAGCATCGGACCCAATCGCCGGTTCGAGTGGCTCACCCTCCATCTTGCCGACGTCAAAGAGGTCAAGGACCTGATCGGCGGAACGGTCAACGATGTCGTGCTGACCACGGTGGCCGGGGCGGTGCGCGAATTCTTCATCGAGGAGCGAGGCTTTCCCATCGACGACGTGGATTTCCGGGTCATGGCGCCCGTGAGCGTTCGCTCCAAAGACGAGCCCGGCCGTTTGGGCAACCAGGTCGCCATGTGGCTCGTGAAGCTGCCCATCGACGAGCCCGACCCGCTGCGCCGGTACGCCACCGTTCAAGATCACACCCAGCACTTGAAGGACACCAACCAGGCCCTGGGCGCATCGACCATCGTACAGCTCAGCTCCGGGACGCCTGCCACGCTGCTGGGCATGGCCGCCCGCCGCGCCACGCGGATCCGGCCGTTCAACATGACGGTGACCAATGTGCCCGGCCCGCAATTCCCCATGTACATGCTGGGATCGAAGTTGCTCGTCCAATACCCGGCCGTACCCCTATGGGCCGGTCACGGAGTTGGGATCGCTCTGTTCAGCTACAACGGTGAGATGGCGTGGGGCCTCAACGCAGATTGGGACGTGGTGCCCGACGTTGCAGCCTTCTCGACCGCCATCGGTACAGCCTTCACCGAGCTTCGCAAGGAGGCCCGACGCGCCGCCGGAGTCGACAAACCCGGGAAGAAGGCCAAGAAAACCGGCTCCAAGAAATCGAATTCGAAAACCTGACGCTTCGCTTGCCACCCCTACAGTGTCTCGGATGATACGCCTCATCGCCCTTCTGGGAGTCGTAGCCATTTCTTTCACTTCCGTCCTGGTCCGCCTGGCCGATGTGAGCCCGCTCACGGCAGGGTTCTTCCGCGCGGCCTATGCGCTCCCCGTGTTGGTGGTGATGTGGACGTTGACCAGAAGTTCGGATGACCGTCCTTGGAACGACCGGCGGTTGGGTTTTGCCGCCGGGCTCCTGCTGGCCGTCGACCTGTGGATGTTCCATGCAGCAATCGCCGCCATCGGCGCCGGTCTCGGCACGCTGCTCGCCAACATCCAGGTGGTGTTCGTGGCTTTGGCGGCCTGGGCGCTGCACGAAGAACGCCCCAGCACGACCGCCTTCGCCGCCATTCCGGTGGTGTTCGCGGGCGTAGCATTGTTATCGGGGCTCGGACGGGCCGACACCTACGGCAGCGATCCCGTGGCAGGAGTCATCCTCGGCGCTTTATCGGGCGTCGCCTATGCGTTCTTCATCCTCACCTACCGAGCCGCCAACCGCAACCAGAGCTCAACCATCGGAACCTTGCTCGACACCACTGCCGGTACCGCAGTCGGCACCGCTCTGGCCGGTCTGACCACCGGGACGATCGATTTCAGCTTCGGATGGCCCGCTCATGGTTGGCTGTTGATACTCGCCCTTCTCGCCCAGGTCTTCGGATGGCTCATGATCGGATATGCGCTTCCCAGGCTTCCAGCGCTCACCACATCCGTTTTGATCATGGTGCAACCCGTCGGTGCGCTCACCTGGGGGGCCTTGATTTTCAGCGAACGCTTGTCGGTCCTGCAAGGCGCCGGGGTGGTATTGGTTCTCCTCGGTGTCACCGCAGTCAATGTGCGCGGGAGCCTCCATCCCGTGGCAACCCTCGCCGGCGGACGGGACGACGCCGGGAAATAGTTGCCGCGACCCTTAGACTCGGGCGGTGGCACCCGCCTTCATGAATGCAGTGGTCATGGACACTCCCGGTGATCCAGGAGTGCTGCGCACCACCCGGGTGCCGGTCCCCCGCCCGGCCAGAGGACAGGTCCTGGTGCGAGTGCACGCTGCAATGGTGAGTTCGCTGGACCTTTCGGTCCGGTCGGGAGCGGTTCCTGTCGATCTTCCGTTTCTTCCCGGCTCGGATGCCGCCGGAGAGGTCTTGGTGGTTGGCCCAGGAGTGACCGAATGGTCCCCCGGCGACAGGGTGGTCGTCGTCGGCCACTCGATGGGTCTGACCCGGGCGGGGGGATACGCCGACTATCTGACCGTGTCGGGCGCCGAGTTGCACCCGATCCCCACCAACGTGTCGTTCATCAGCTCGACCAGCGTAGGGAGAAGCTTTTCCGCTGCGTGGACGGCGCTCTTCCGGGACGGCCGGCTCGGTATGAATGATCGGGTGGCCGTGATTGGTGCCGCCCACCCGATCGGTATGGCGGCCGTCCAGATCTGCCACTGGAAAGGCAGCACGGTGATCGCCGTGTCCGACGGCCGCCATGCACCGCGGCTGAGGGCGCTCGGAGCCGTCCGGGTCATTTCCCATTCAGCCCCGGACCTGGCCGCCCGTGTAAGGGCAGGTCTCGGCGGGCGAGGAGCCACGGTCGTCCTCAACGTCACCGGCTCGGCGCTGCCCGCCTCCGTGCAGATGCTGGATCGAAATGGACGGCTGGTCCTGACCGGCGGTGGCGACCCACCGATGCTCGATGTTCACCCGCTGATCGAACGACGGGCACACCTCATCGGCTCGGCTCCCCGCATCGATGCCGTCGACCTACACCAGGTCCTCGAGCTGCTCGGCGAGGCGACCTTCCTGCCGGTGATCGATTCGATCTATCCACTCTCAAAGATCGCTGAAGCACACCGGCGGGCTGCCTCCCAGCTGACGTTTGGCGCGGTGCTCCTGGTGCCGGATCATCTCTACACGTCAGCGGAGAAGGTCACCCAACTTGGCGAAGAAGGTTGATCGCGCCAGAACCTGGTCCGCTCCGGCCTGCCGGGCTCTCTGCAATGCAGCCCGTTCGACATGCGGTCCAAAGGCGATCACCCGGACACCGGCCCGGGCCAGCCGCTCGATGGCCGACATCGCGTCCGGTACGGCAAGGTCTACCAGAACCAGGTCGGGAACCTCCGCCTCTGCCGAGCCGGTCGCCGCCGCGCTGCCATCCCAGGCAACGAGCTGCAAACCGGACCGGCCGATCAGAGGTTCGATCCGTGCCCGATCCATGAGGTTGGCCGACAAGAGGCATACCCGCCGGGACCGGGCGAGCGCGCCGGCTTTGGCAGCTCCCCACGCCAGGTGTGCCACCCAGACTCGATCGCCCAGCAGCCGCGTAGAGGCAGGAGCAAGGTTGTAGATGTCTCCGGGAAGTGCGGCCACCACTCCCGGGTCCCGGGCGACGATCTCGACACCAGCTTCGGCCAGCGCTTCGGTCGGAAACCGCATGGCTTCCTGAAACACCTCGAGCGGCCCGCGCGGTTGTGCGGGGAACGGAAGCGCCAGCAACTCTTCCAGCGTGGTTCTGAGCCATGCTCTGCCCTCTTCGAGAGCACCACCAAGCGACTCCGGGCGTTCCAGCCCTTGTTCCCCGAGGCGTTCCTCGACGTAGGGAGAAAACGCCGCGATGAGCCCTGCTACGAGATCGGCTGCAACGTTGGTCATCGGTATCGGTCCTGGCGGGCAACCTAGACTAGAAAGGGTAGGGCAAGGGGGCTGCAGTGAGGTTGATCATCATCGACCTCACAAACAACTTGCTGACCGATGAGGAATCGGAGGCCCCCCGCCGGGGAGCCGGAGAAATGCTGCGATCACTTGCCCGGCGGTACCGGCTGGCTGCCTTCGCGGACACCGGCCGCTCCGGCCCCGAGGTGCGCAGCCGGCTCCACGATGTCGGCCTGGGAGGCTTCTTCCAGACGGTGACAACCTCAGCCGATCTCGGAGCCCCTCTCTCCGTCTCGGCGGTCCGGCACATGGCCGCCATCGCCGGCGCGCCGGTCGGCCACGTCGCCGTCATCAGCAACAACCTCCCCGTCGTCGACTCGCTGCAGTTGGCCGGTGTTGTTGCCGTGCCTGCCGAACGGGGCCGGCCGGTAACGGATCTGCCGGAGGCGTTGGCCTGGATGATCGCCATCAACTCCGATTAGGAGTCCTTCCCCTGGTGGGAGAGTCCAGCCCTGCTATGCACCGGGCTCGGCCCGGTTCAGGCCGAGAACACCTGCACGACCATCAAGCCCAGTGGGCCGCGGATGACCCCGATACCGAGGCGGGTGAACCCGGAACCGAGAATATTGGCGCGATGGCCCGGGCTGTCCATGAGACCTTCGTGGACGGTGCGGGCGGTCGCGGCCAGCGCCAGGTTCTCCCCAACGATCCGGAAGGGAATCCCCGCGTCGGCCATTCTGTCGGCCACGGTGCCGGTCGTCGGAGAGGTATGGCTGAAGTAGCCGACCACGTACATCTCGGTTGCGTGACGCTCCCCAACCCCACCCAACGGCGCCGACCATGCCAGGGGATCGAGGCCCTCTTCGATTCGGGACCGGTTGACCAGTTCGAAAATCTCCTGGGCGGCTCTCTCATCCCGCCGGAGATCTCCCGGGTCGGCCGGCGGTATCGCCAGGGTCTCATCTTCTTCGAGAATGACCTTTTCCCGACCAACCAAGCGATCGAGGTTCAAGAGGGCTTCGAGCACCCGATCGCCGGCCACGGTGTGGAACATGCGTTGCGGGAAGGATTGGGGATCGGTGAGAACGGAAGCGACGTTTGATTCATCGATCCGCTCACCAACGGCGGCAGGCAGAGGGATGACGACCAGGAGTGAGAGGAGCAAGATCGCAACGAACAGCGCCCAGGCCAGGGCCAATCCGCCGCCCAGTAGACGATGGGTCAGCGCCAGGCCCGGCAGGGTGAAGACCCGCTGCAGATAATGGGCGCCAATCGACGCAGCAACTCCGATCAACGCGAAGAGGGCGATGCCGCCCGCCAAGCGACCCAACTCCGGCGAGATACCCAGCCATTCCGCCAACCCATCCCCGATCGGACCGCTGAAACGGAACGCCAGGGCGATGCCAAGAACCAGACCCACCAGATCCATGGCCTCGCGCGTGAACCCATGCACCCAGCCCCGCACAAACAGCGCCGCGAAATAAAGGCCCAACAGGAAGTCGATCAAGACGGGACCTCCGGTCCCGGCCGCCGGAAGCCGGCTACCAGCAGCCGGCCACAAGCAGCCGGCAGGCTGGCAATGCCCATTTCCGGCTGGAAGCTAGACGCGGGAAGCTGGAAAGTGATGGCTGGATGCTGGAAACGGTTCGCGGGAAGCTTCACGTCAGTTCGATGCGGATCCGCTTGTTGGCTTTGCCCTTTGATTCTGTCTTGACCACCCGCACCGTTCCCACTTCTCCCGTAGAACCAACGTGAGTGCCTCCGTCCGCTTGTTTGTCGAGACCGACGATGTGCACGACGCGAATCGGGTCGATGAAGTCGGGTAGCAGGTTGACCTTGGTCCGGATCAAGTCCGGGTCGGCCAGCGCCTGGCGGCGGGGAAGGAAGAGAATCTGGACCGGGTGATCGGCGCCCAGCTCCTCGTTGAGTTTGTCCTCAATCTGCCGTCCAAACTCAACGGAGATCCCCTCGAGTTCGAAATCCATCCTGGCGGTCCCCGGTTCCATGTTGCCACCGGTGACCTTGGCATCGAACTCCCGCCAGATGACGGCCGACAGCGCATGTAGGGCGGTATGCGTACGCATCAACAGATGGCGGCGTTCCCAATCGATTGCTGCCGTTACCTCGGTTCCGGGTGGCGGCAACGGGCCTTCGCCCTGCCAGACGTGCAGGACTCGGCCTTGGTGGCGCACGGTATCCGTGACCTCGACCTGGCCGTCGGGCCACCGGATCCACCCCGTGTCACCCGGCTGACCCCCACCGCGCGGGTAGAACACGGTCCGGTCGAGAATGACACCATCGTTCTCCGCGCCTTCGATGACCGCGGCTATCGAGCGGGCATAGGCGTTCCGGGAGGCTATTTCTTCTGTCAATTGCGAACGCGGCGCGGAAGAACCATGTGCACACGGCCAGGATAGACGCCTAGACTGCCTGATTCCCCCCTCTTGAGGGGATGAAGGGCTAACGAGAGGAAAGAGAATGAAACGATCGCTCAGAATGCTCGCCACCATGGCTGTGTTCGCGATCATCGCTGCAGCGTGTGCTGGAGGTGGCGCAGGCGGGGCGCTGAAGATCGGAACCGTCCTGCCGCAGACCGGCGATCTGGCCGTACTCGGACCACCCATGGTGGAG